>JAZNIK010000086.1:0-16488 GCA_045577495.1 Acutalibacteraceae bacterium | reverse complement strand
AAAATTCTTTATTTACAAAATTCTGCGACCTAAAAGGTGCGGTTTTTTGTATGAATTTTGGTGAAGACAAACACATAAGGCTAACGCCTATGTGTGCGAATGAGCCGAAAGACATCTAAAAATCGCCCTTTTAGGCTGGTTCAAGTTTAAACGCTTTGGCTAAGTTAATCTTCATATTCTGAATTTATAATTTCTTCCCTAACTTTTTCTATATTTTCCAACAACGACTGGGTTCCAAACACCATCTGCGGACAGTGCGCAACCCTTTTAATTACCTCTTTTTTTGAGCGTTCAGAAAGTCCGCAATCTATACCAACAATTAAATTAAAGGCTCCAAGCCCCTCCCAAGTAAGTTGCTCCATAGCGCTATTTAATTGCGCAACTGCAATATCATCCTTTAAAAAAACAACCATCATTTTTGGCGGGTCCTCCTTTGGTCGCATAAGCCGTAACCAAACGCTTCTAAGAATTTCGGTTACACCCACCATTGAAGCTATTACAATTAAACATACCGATACTACTGTCCACATAATATTCACCTCAATTACATCATATGATAAAATCAAATTGAGGTGATTCTAATCAATCAGCCTGCCCTTTATGCTGAGGTGCCATAACGGGCAGGCTGATTTTAATATTATTTTGCATTTATTGTTGCGGTATATGTGCCAACCTGCCAAATTTCATCAGAGGTTGAAGATTTTATTCTAGCAGGGACTGTATGCTCTCCCGCCTTTAATCCTCCAATGTTGATATATGCATACAAATCATCAGAGGTAAGCTTATCCAAAACAGATTTTGGGCCATATATTTTTACATTCTTTACACTTCTTGAAAGACTTGCAGATGAAACCGAGGTTTCGTTAGAAACTCCATTTTCAAAACTTGCCTTAAGATTTGAAACAGTAAAGGTACGGACAATGAAATTATCAAGACCATTGATAGTAACGGTAACTGTTTCAATGTTATCGGCGCTTTTTATACCCTCGGGTAAAACAACAGGCACCTTGAACACCTGATTATCTTCGGCAATTTGGTCGAAATCAATCTCACCTAACGATATCTCGGTAATGCTTTCTATCGTTTCAGGCGGACCTATAATATCAAGCTTTGTTTCGCTTAATGAATGAGAGATTGCTTTATTTTGGTATGACTTTGGAACATTAACAAACTGTGCTTTAACGGGTACAGTTTTGGTTTTTGAAATAGGAACTGATATTTCAACACCCTCAACCGTCAAGCCATCTGCGGTGGTAATTGTGTAGTTTGCGAGTGAAAGTTCTTTTTCCTCACTATCATACGCTTTTAAAAATGCTGTATAACTTTTTGTTTTATCCAAAACCTCGTTAACCTCTGCAACAGCAACCACCTTAGCGATTTTTTCGATATTACTTCTGGAGCCCTTAAAGGTTAATGCGGCGCTATTGCTGTCGCTAACAACGGCATTTTCTGCCACCAAGCCTTCTACCGCAGAGGCGCCGATTGCCTGAGCGTTTACAGTAAAGACCTTGGTATCTATAAAATCAAAGGATACTACAATGTTTGAGGGGGAAATCGATGCAATTTCAAACTCGTTATTAACATTACCTGCCTGCTTGGTTGCGCGAAGCTCTAACTGATAATTGCCCGCGGTGGTAACGTTTGATATAGAAGCAGTTACGGCGATATCATCGGGAGTAAGAGCACCTACAACATATGCAGGACCCTTAACGGTAACAGATGCCTTATAGTCTTCTTTATTACCGATAACGTCCAAGCCCATATCACCAACAACGGTATTTTCAATAGGTATTGAAACATCTATGCCTGATATTGTATTTTGTGAATCAGATTCGTTAACGGTTAAAACCAACCAAAAAATTATAGCCGCAATAAGCGATATCAAAATCAGAAAATTATTGTTATTTAATAATCCTTTAATGGATTTTTTGCTTTTTTCAGCCATGTGCTACCTTACCCTCCTCACGCCTTTTAAATATTACTCTTGTATTTTGTCATTTTCTTTTTTATTTTTAGCAGTTTTAAGCTTTATTTTATCTTTAAGTTGATTGATACTTTTTATTATACCGCTTTGCTTTTTGTCCTTTTGTTCAAGCAAGAGTGATGCAAGCTCTGTGCGTAGTGTAATAGCATCAAATCCGCGTTTTAATTCACCGTTAACCGCGATGGAGATTGTGCCTGTTTCCTCAGATACAACCACAACAACGGCGTCGGAATTTTCGCTCATACCAATAGCCGCTCTATGCCTTGTGCCAAGAGCCTTATTAAGCTCGTTGCTATGGGTTAATGGAAGTATGCAACCTGCGGCATAAATTCTATTACCGCGCAAAATCATAGCACCATCGTGAAGTGGAGATTTTGGATAAAAGATATTACACACCAAAGATGATGTGCAATATGCATCAACCATTGTGCCGGTTGATATTATTTCACCCAACTGTGTTGTACGCTCAAAAACCATCAACGCGCCGCACTTTTGCTTTTGCATATCATCGGCGGCACGACTAACCGATTCGATAAGTTTTTCCATTCGTTCGTACTCTAAATCGACATTACTTGAACGGGTAAGACTACCAAATCTACTAGTGCCCATCTGCTCTAAAACCCTACGGATTTCTGGTTGGAAAATGATTACCGCGGCAATAAGTGCAGAGTCAAAAACTTTAACCATCACCCAGTTTACCATAATCATATCGAGCCAATTAGCAATAAAAGCGGCAAAAAGCAAAAACACAATACCCTTTATTAGCTGACCGCCGCGACTTTGCCTGAAAAATCCTATGCATTTATAAATAATAAAGGTAATGACAACGATATCAAGTATATCATTTATCCCCATCTCAGAAATGATGAATTTTATCATTTCAAAAAAGGAACGAAGTGCCTCTAAAATAACCTGCACTAAACCTCACATACCTTTCCATAATATTTTTCTAATTCTATTTTATCATTATTTTTATTTATAATCAATAGCAAATATAGAAACTTTTTTATTTTTTAGTAAATTAAAAAGCAAAAGACAGGCGTTTTTTATTTTGCCTGTCTTTTGCTCAAAAGTTAATGATAAAATTCATATATATTTTGGCAGATATTTTTTGGTATTGAAGTTCTCTTGTGGAGTTGTTCTGCATCTGCATTTTTTATCGCCTCAACACTCTTAAACTCCTTTAAAAGTGTTTTTACCCTGCTTTCGCCCAAGCCCACAATATCATAAAGCTCTGCTCTAAGCCCTTTTTTGCGACTTTTTTCTCTATGATAGGTTATGGCAAAGCGATGTGTTTCCTCCTGAATGGTAGCAATCAAGGTATAGGCTCTTTTATTAGCCTTTATAGAAATATCGCCACCGCCTGCCGCTATTGCGCGTGTGCGGTGCTTGGAGTCCTTAACCATTCCAAAAACGGCAATGCCATCAAGTCCGTGTTTTTTAACAATCGGCAGAACGGCATTAAGTTGACCTATGCCACCATCTAAAAGTATTAAGTCGGGTAGTTTTGCAAAGCCCTCTGTTGCGCCCTGCTGACTAAGCGTTTTATATTCAGTTAATCGGCGGTCTATAACCTCTGCCATTGAACGATAATCATCCTGACCCGAAAAGCCTTTGATTTTGAATCTTTTATAAGCGGATTTTAGGGGTTTTCCATTTTTAAAAACCGTCATTCCCGCTACATTCTCGCTACCCATAGTATGAGAAATATCATAGGCTTCGATATATGTTGGCGGCGACTTTAAAGATAAAAGCCTTGCAAGTTCGTCTAATGCGGCGGTTTCGGGGGTTGTTCGTTGCTCTGATTTTGCTATATATTCTGCCGCATTGAAAGCGCACATTTTAACAAGCTCTTTTTGTTCACCCTTTTGTGGAATTACAATATGCACTTGGCGATTAGTTCTCTTTGAAAGCCAATCTTCCATAAGCTTACAGTCTAAAATCTCACCATCAACAACAATTCTTGGCGGTATATCCTCTTTACTGCTATAATACCGCTCTAAAAATTCAGTTCTATCGCTAACAAGATCGTCAGGTTGTTTAATGAGAAAGCACTGCATATCACTTAAATGCCCGTTTCTAAAGGTCATTACCGCAAAGCAAACGGCATTTTCTGTTCTTGCAGATGCTATTATATCCTGCTCCTTATAGGACGAGGTTATAACCTTTTGCTTTTCTGCCGCCCTTTGCAGCGCGCTTATTCTATCCCTTAGTTTTGCGGCAAGTTCAAAATCCAAATCCTCTGCCGCCTTATTCATACGTTTTTCGAGCATAGAGGCGGTAGATGCACTGCCGCCCTTGATGAACTGGATAGCAGATTTAACCGACTCTAAATAATCTTCTCTGCTGATTTTTTTATTACAGGGTGCCGAGCATAAACCTATATGATAATTAAGGCAAGGTCGAGCCTTGCCAATATCTCTTGGAAACTGCTTTGAACACCTTGGGAGTTTGAAAATCTTTTGTGCCTCATCGATGGTTTGCTTTAATATCCAACCCGAATTATAAGGACCTAAATATTCGGCATTGTCCTTTAAAATCTGCTTTACCTCGCTTATCATTGGCCAATCGCCCTTAGTGATTTTTATATAATGATATCCCTTATCATCTTTAAGTAAAATATTATATTTGGGGCTATGCTGTTTAATAAGAGAACATTCAAGCAGAAGCGCTTCCATCTCACTATCGCAGATAATATATTCAAAATCGTCCACCTGCGACACCATAAGTTTAACCTTTAGAGTGTGCTGTTTATCACTTCCAAAATAGGAGCTAACGCGGTTTTTAAGTTTTTTTGCCTTGCCGATATAAATAATTTGACCCGATTTGTTTTTCATTATATACACACCGGGCTCTTGCGGAAGCGTCATTGATTTTTTTCTAAGCTCTGCTATTTTTTCATTCATCTGCACACCCCCTTTTATACTATTTGCTTTTTTCGTATACTCCACCCACAATAAATTCGCGTATCAGCGATGTTTCGGGCACCATATCAATACTTAGCGAAACGAATCTTTCAAGCCCCGCTTTTGTTCTCATAACATAATCATAATTGTCTGCGGTTTTAGGTAAATCACAAAGCAAATTGATTACTATATCTCTAAAAACGCAGGGTTCAAAGCTATGGAATGTTATTAACTTAATATCTGCTGTGTCTTTAAAAGGATAAAGATATTTTTCTTCTCCCTGAACAACCGAGGTCCAGAGCTTTAAGGTTTTTATTGCAGAGGTATCTCTATAAATAAAATCTCTTGACATACGACGAGCTAAACGAATTTGGCGACTGCTTAATACCTTATTGTCCTCATCATCAAAAACGTTTTCATTGGCGCTTATATACACCTTTAAAATACTGTTTTTATCAAGTCTATCGGTTAACACGGGGTTTAATCCATGCAAACCCTCCACAATGAGAATACCGTTTTTAACATCAATTATATGGGTTTCTTCGTCACGCTTTTTTGCTAAAAAATCAAAGGTTGGTATTTCGGTTTTGCCGGTTCTAATTACCTCATCAAAGCACTTGATTATCTGTGGTATATCTAAAGAATAAACGCTTTCAAAATCGGGCTCACCGGTTGAAAGTTTTGGCATTTTATCTGCAGGGAGATAAAAATGGTCTAGGGATACAACCTCGGCAAAAGTGCCTTTGCATACAAGTTTATCCCTTAAAATATGTGCCGTTGTGGTTTTGCCCGAGCCTGACGGACCTGCAATAAGTACAATTTTTTTGGATTTTTCTGTCAAAATATTTTCGGCAAGAGTTTTTAATTCGTCGTCATACATTTTTTCTGCATCGGCAATAAACTCAACGGGGTTATTTGTTGCCGCACTGTTAATCTTTGAAAGTATGTGCACTGTAAAACTCCTCTACTCTATCTTTTCGGCGAAGCATCTCATCAAACTGAGCCATATATTCGTACGGATATTTAAAGTTGAATATTCTCTCTATTTGACCATCAAAGTTTGATTTTAGTTTTGTAACAGCAGATGCACCGCACGCAAGTATTGTATGCGTTTCATCCATAATGTATACGTTATAAAGCCCCTCAAAGCCTTTTTTAGCGTAACCCACATTCTCTAAATTTCCAACAGTTTTGCTTTGACGATACATATAGTAGGGCAATATATTAGCCTCTTTGAGTCTGCTTTGGGCATAGTCCACCATTTTACCCGCCAACATACCCTCTTTAAGAAATGAAAGGGTTTTATCCTGACCCATTCCCGATGAGCGTTTTAAAGAAAGTGAGTGAACCGTAACACTCTCGGGATTTAGGGCTATAACACTTTCTACTGTGTTTTTAAAGCTCTCAAAAGTGTCCCCGGGAAGCCCTGCAATAAGGTCCATATTTATGTTATCAAAACCCACACTTCTAGCCATTTCAAAAGCCTGTAGTGTTTGTCTGGTGGTATGCTTTCTGCCTATGGTATTTAAAACCTCATCATTCATTGTTTGAGGATTTATACTTATGCGGGTTGCGCCGCCGTTTTTTATTGCAACAAGTTTTTCTTTTGTTATTGTATCGGGACGACCCGCCTCAACCGTAAGTTCTAAAAAATCGTTATCAAAACTATTCCTAACGGTGCTTAAAACCTTAGTGATTTGTTCTGCCGAGAGGGTTGTGGGCGTACCGCCACCCATATATACAGTTAAAACCTCAAGCCCTAATTTTTTTATAATTTCTGCTGTATACTCAATCTCTTTACAAAGCAACTCAACATACTGCGGCATTAGAGATGCCGCTCTATCAATACTATGTGACACAAAGGAGCAATAGCTACACCTTGACGGACAAAAAGGTACTGAAATATAAAGACTAACGCTATTGCTTTTTGATTTTGATACTATATTATCCTCGCTTAATGCAGTTTTTCTTAAAAGTTCTAATTTTTTATCGCCAACTCTAAACTCATTTTTAAAAAGTTCGGTTGCGTTTTTATCGCCTATTTCCTGCTCAAATCTGCGATAGAGTTTTGCGGGTCGAATACCCGTTAAGATTCCCCACTCGGGTTTATAATCGGTAAGCTTACAGTAAACATCAAAAAGTGTTGCCGCCAAAACCCTTTCAATGATTTTTTGTCTGTCGGGGTCTAGTGATTTATCGGGGGCAAATGGCTCATTTTTTTCGACTGTTTTACCATTCAAACCCGCTCTGGCAAAGATAAATTTCTGGGAATTTTCCTCCCTTAATCTAACCTCGCCAAACAAATCATCTGTGAGGTTTGCCTCGCCATTTACAACCTCAATGCGTTCAAAAGGAAAAAACAATCTTGTTAGTTTTTCAAACTCATATAAAAATTCAGGTGTATCGGTATAAATATACATTTTTAAAGCTCCGCCATAAATGGATTATTCTCTTTTTCAAAGGATAACAAGGTTTCCTCATTGTGCCCTGGATAGAGTTTATACTCACCATCTAATCCTTTAAGTTTTTTAAGTGATGAAAAAAGCTGTGCCGAATTACCGCTTGGTAAATCTGTTCTGCCACAACTGAGTTTGAAAATTGTATCTCCACAGAAGATGCAGTCCTCCACAACATAGCACACCGAACCCGCTGTATGTCCCGGTGTATGCATAACCTTTATTTTTGTATCTCCTAAACAGATAACATCGCCATCTTCCACCAATACATCTGCACTTATTTGCTCTTGCGGTTTATCGAATTTTTTTGCCAAACTAATTGCAGAATCCAACAGACCCTCAGCATCATCCTTATGAATGACGATTTTAGCATTTGTGCAATCTTTTATAACCTCGGCAGTGGCTAAAATATGGTCAAAATGCCTATGTGTTAACAAGATATATTTTATATCATTTTTGTTTTGTAAAACAAATTTCTTTAAAGCATCGGTATATTCACCTGTATCCACCAAAAATGCGCCATCGGTTGTTGTCACCGCATAACAATTTTCGGCGAAAAATATTGATTCAAAGCACTTGATATCGGTTATCATTTCATCCAAACCTCTGTATCTAAAATAATGGTAACGGGGCCATCGCCCTCCATAGAAATTTGCATATCTGCACCAAACACGCCCTTTTCGACCGCTATACCCTGTTCGGTAAGTTTATCACAAAACTTGTTATAAAGTTTAAATGCCTCATCGGGTGCCATAGCTTTAGAAAAAGATGGGCGATTGCCCTTTTTTGTATCGGCGCAGAGAGTAAAGTTTGATACCGCCAAAACCTTACCACCAACATCCTTTAAGGATAGATTCATTTTGTCGTTTTGGTCGGTAAAAACTCTAAGGGCGGCGATTTTATTTGCCATTATCTCTGCCACTTGTTCGGTATCCTCCTCGCCTACTCCGAGCAATACCAAAAAGCCCTTATCTATACTGCCCGAAACGGCACCATCTACCGAAACCGATGCCGAAAAGCATCTTTGAACAACTGCTTTCATATTTTTTCTCCAAATTACATATTACTACGCTCAACGTGATAAACACCATCAATTTTTTCGATACGCTGAATAATAGAACGTAAATGCTCCACACTTTGAACGCTTAGTGTTACTGTGATTACACTATTTCCACCCTTGGTCTGCCTTGCGTTTACATTATGAACGGGCACATTAACGCCAGCCAAAATTATAGTAACATCGGCAAGCAAGCCGTTTCTATCAACGCCGTTAACAACAAGTGAAGCCTTAAAGCTCTCCTGCTTAACCTCTGCCCAATACGCGTTAACCCAACGCTCCGGCTCATTTGCCGTAGATATATCCCTAGGCACATTGTTACAATCCCTTTTATGAACCGAAACGCCGTGACCCCTTGTGATAAAACCAATAATATCATCGCCGGGAAGCGGTGTGCAGCATCTTGAAAGTTTAACAAGGCAATTATCAATGCCCTCAATCACAACGCCATCCTGTGATGAATGACGAGCAGGGCGAACAATATCCGAAACCTGAACAGGCTTTTTCTGTGAGGTTAGTTTTGCGTAATCCTCTTTAATTCTTGGCATAATACGGGAAAGCAAAATACCGCCATAGCCAATCGCAGCATAAAGCTCATCAACATTTGGGAACTTCTGCCTCTTAGCAATATCGGATAAAAAATTCTCCATTTCTTCATCATCAAGGCGAATGCCGTTACGCGCAAAATCCCTTTCGATTTGAAGTCGACCCGCCTCAATATTTTCGGTTCTTCTCTCCTTTTTGAACCAGTTGCGAATTTTACTTTTTGCCTGTGTTGTTACGGCTATATTAAGCCAATCTCGGCTAGGACCGTGACCCGCCTGATTGGTTGTTAAAATCTCAATAATTTCACCCGTTTGAATTTTATGGGTGAGTGGCACTATTTTACCGTCCGCTTTTGCGCCTACCATACGAACGCCGACTGCAGAATGTATAGCAAAGGCGAAGTCAATAACCGTACCGCCTGCGGGAAGATTTATTACATCGCCCTTTGGTGTAACGGCAAAAACATCCTCTATAGGTAAATCGGTTTTAATAGTTTGCACCAAATCCTCGGGATTATCGGCATCCTTTTGGCTATCTAGAATCTGACGAATCCACAAAAGTCTATCCTCTAGCCTTGCATCAACCTTGTTAATACCCTCTTTATACTTCCAATGCGCCGCGATACCATACTCTGCAGTATGGTGCATTTCGTGAGTTCTGATTTGTATTTCAAAGGGTATACCCTCTCTGCCCAAAACTGTAGTGTGCAAGGACTGATACATATTTGGTTTTGGTGTGGAAATATAGTCCTTAAATCTGCCAGGAATGGGGCGAAACATATCGTGCATAACACCTAAAATATTATAGCAATCCGCCAATGTATCAGTAATGATACGAACCGCATAAATATCATAAATCTCCTCAAAATCGCGACCTTGGATATACATTTTGCGGTAAATTCCGTGTATTGATTTTACTCTGCCCTCAAGTTCTATTTTCACCTCGGGCATTGTTTCTTTTAAGCGATTTTCTATACGGTCTTTAATTTCCGCCAACAGTTTTTCACGATAATTTTTTCTAACCCTTAAAAGTTCCTCTATCTCGTGATATCCAACAGGGTCCAAATGTGCTATAGAAAGGTCCTCTAACTCCTCCTTAACCGCACGGATACCAAGTCTATGCGCGATAGGAGCAAAAACCTCAAGCGTCTCCAACGCTTTATCCCTTTGCTTTTGCTCAGACTGTGCATCAATGGTACGCATATTATGAAGTCTATCAGCAAGCTTGATGATAATAACTCGTATATCCTGAGCCATTGCTATAAGCATTTTTCTAAGATTTTCTGACTGCTGCTCCTTTGCGGAAATTGGAAGTTTGCCAAGCTTTGTAACACCGTCAACCAAGGCGTTAACGGCAGAGCCAAACTCTTTTTCAACCTCTTGGGATGTAATTTTAGTATCCTCAACAACGTCGTGCAAGAGACCTGCCGCAATAGACTCGCTATCCATACCCAGTGATACAAGTATTTTTGCAACAGAATATGGGTGATGGAAATATTCCTCACCCGAAAGACGACGCTGACCCTTATGAGCCTCAACACAAGCCCAAAAGGCTTTTTCTACCAAGGCATAATCATAGTTACCGCCCTGTAGCAGCATCATTTGTTTTAATTCAGTTATTAGATTATTTTCATACTCGTTCATTAACTGTCACCCAACCGTTTAAGAATAGTTGAATTGTCCAAATCCACTTTATCTGACTGTTTTAAATATATTTTACGCTCATCTAATACACCTGTGGTATATATAAGTCCTAATTCTTCCATTACATCAATCATAACACTAATCTTTGAATTAGAAAGCTCTGTTAAATGATTTTTAAGGCTTTGTAAATTACTATTACCTGATTTTATCCCCCTATAAACCTTGGCAAGTTCATTTCTGTCAAAAATTAGTTTTTTAGCATCGCCCGAAGATAAGTTATCATTAACATATGCATCATAAATATGCAAATCATCAATCATATTTTGCTCAGATATGCCGCTTGGTCTAACATCCTTAACAAAAACACTAAGCTGCTCCCCGCCCTGATATTCTTTTAGTTCCAAGGTGACTGCAAAATCCACAAGGTCACCGCTAATAAAACCAAATTTCTCCTTGCTTACACCAAACATAACCATAGCTACCGTAACATTATTTTTTGATGCAATTATACGAATATGCTTTCCGTTACCGATAGAATTTACGCTAACGACGGACATACCCCAAAAGGCAAACACAGGCTTTGGATTCTCTGTGCCGAAGGGTTCCAGCGGTTTTAAGGTGTAAACTAAATCGGGAACAGCCGCAGCGGGATTAAGCCTACAATCTATATTGATAACAGGTATTGGCAGAGGCTTATCACTTGCCCACCTGTTTATCTTATTAGAAAACTCCTCTAATTTTTCAGCACTAACTGTAAGCCCCGCCGCCTTATCGTGACCACCAAATTTAATCAGCAAATCCGAACAGGCATTTATTGCATCAAAAATAGAGAATTCTCCAACCGTTCTCGCAGAGCCTTTATAGTTGTCCTCGCCCTTTTCGCGACTGAGCAAAATAACAGGTCGCTCAAACTTTTCGGCAAGTCGGGCAGCAGCAATACCAAGCACCCCTTCGTGCCAAACCTCTCCCGCTACCACTATAACACGTTTATGATATAATTTTTTATCTAATACTTGTTTTTCTGCCGCCTTTGCAATTTCTTGCTCAATTTGCTGACGATTTCTATTTTCATCATCTAATTCAGCGGCAATTTGCATAGCATTTACATAGTTTGTTTCAATAAGTAATTTAACAGCCCTTGTGGCATCACCAAGCCTACCTGCCGCATTTATTCTGGGTGCCGCAGTAAAGGCTAACGTGCCCGAAGTTATCTCGCCGAATTTAGCACCCGATGCCGCCATCAATGCTTTTATGCCGATTGATGCATTATGATTTATTTTTTTAATTCCCGCCCAAACAATACTGCGGTTTTCACATTTTAGGGGCATTACATCTGCAACAGTACCAAGCGCTACAATATCTGCGTATTGCCTTAACATAATCTCTGGGTCTCTGCCCGAAAGGGCAACTACTAAAGCAAAAGCAACGCCCACACCCGCAAAATCCTTAAAATCCATATCAGAATCCTGCCTATGTGGGTCAACAACCGCTACGGCATTTGGCAAAATATCCTTTGGCAGATGGTGGTCGGTTACAACAACATCAATACCAAGGCTGTTTGCTATATCAATCTCATCAGTGGCGCTAATGCCGTTATCGACCGTTATTATAAGTTTTATTCCTTGCTCTGCTAAAGCTTTGATTTTATCGCTACTCATACCGTATCCCTCATTACGAGAAGGAATATAGTATGTAACATTTGCCTCAATAGAACTTAAGAACAAATACAAAAGTGCAGTAGAGGTTACACCGTCACAGTCATAATCGCCATATATTAAAATCTTTTCACCCAACTGAACTGCCCCGTTAATACGCTCAACGGCTTTTTCCATATCAGGAAAAGAAAATGGGTCCATTTCAAACATATCGCGAGATAAAAACTCATCAATCGAAAAAGGGTCGGTATACCCCCTGCCCGAAACCATAAGGGCAAGAAATGGCTCAATATTACATTCTTCTGCAAGAGTTTGCGCAGTTTTTTTATCCACTTCGGGAATAACCCATTTTTTAAAACCCATTTTTGCCCTCCTCTGCATAATTTTTTTAAAAAAAGTTAAAAAACACTTGCTTTTTTAACTATAATATGATAACATATTTACTGTTCTAAAACAAGTACTGTTTTAAAAGTAAATCACCTATTATACTTTTTACTTTTTCACTATTACTTGTTGCTTTAAACTCGGGGGTATAGCTCAGCTGGGAGAGCGCTTGAATGGCATTCAAGAGGTCAGCGGTTCGATCCCGCTTATCTCCACCAAAGGTCCAAGTCTTTTTAGGCTTGGACCTTTTTTCACTATCTCACTTTTTTTGAATAATATATTGTGAGGGGGTGAAAAATTATGATGACATCATGCAGATGTTGCAAAACCAGTTGCACAGTTATCGCTATTGTGACAAGCCTTATAATAGGTATAATCACATCTTTTCTTAGAATTACTGCCACTATTACCCTTACACCTGCTTTTTTATGGGTGCTACTAGGTATAGCTGTAGGATATCTGGCAATAACTCTTGTTTCGGGCGCGATTTTCCGCAAAGAGTGTTGTAACGATTTATGCACTATAGTAACTACCTTTCTCGTAGGTGTTTTGGGCACAATATTACTTTCGATTGTTTTGCTTGCTATTGAGTTTGTGGCAACAAGCATAATCGGCGCCATTCTTACAGGTGGCCTTTTATTCTTCTTCTTTCTCACACTAACGTCTATTGCGTGTCTTGTTCGTTGCTTTTTGAACTGTAACGATTAAAGCAAATCGATGAACCGAGTAGAGAGTAAAAACTCTGCTCGGTTTTTATTATAAAAATATTTGTGAAATATATTGACATTGAAAACAAAATGTTGTAGAATAATTTTGACAAGATTTTTGGAATATTATTAAAACACTTTTAAAACGGATGTGTTCTTTATGTATGTGTTAACAAAATGTAAAATACAAATAGACGGTATTAACCGCATATCTTACGGCTTTATTTTAAAGGGTTGTGATTCAGTAAGATATGAAGATTTATCCACCAACAAAAAGAAGGTTAAAAATTTTGTTAAGTTATTAAATCGAGAAAAGGCAGAAGTTTGCCATCTTCCCTTTTTGGTGGAAGAGTTTTTAGAAAAATAAAAAGCGCACAGCAAAAAACTGTGCGCATAAAATCAAATTTTTAAAAGTAATGAAACAACAGGCATTGTAACAATGGTTAAAATTGTTGTGATAGCCACTAGTTTGCCACCATATGCCGCATCACCATTATAAAGTTCAGCAAACATTGTTGTCATAGCGGCGGCAGGGGTTGCACTTAAAATTAGAGTTACCGACATAACCGTCATATCTATTATTCCAAGAGCATATAAAACCCTTAAACCCACCCATATTATTGCGGGGAAGAAAAGCATTCTAACAAACACAAACGAATACACATATCTATCCTTTAAAATGCCTCCAAATTTTATATCGGCAAGTTTGGCGCCAATAACCATCATTGAAGTTGGTGCTACTGTTTGTTTTGCTACGGTTATAACCTCATAGCAAGTTTTTACTAGACTAGGACCGAAACCATCATTTGTTATTGTTTGGCTAACCCAACCGCCAAATCCAGTTAAATATATAACTAAACCAATCATTATGGGAACAACTGCAGGGTTTATAAAAACTTTTTTAAGGGAAATAAACCTTTTATCTTCTGTAAAGATTGTTCTTCCAAGAGAAAAAGCATACACATTAAACCAAATGACATAAACCGTTGCATAAATTGTATATTCAGAGCCAAAAACATCATTGATTATTGGAATACCCATATACCCGGCATTTGAAAAAATTCCACCAAACTGCAAAACTTTTCTAATTTGGTGAGGCGCCTTTTTAAACATTTGTCTTGCTAAAACATATAAAAGGGTATGAGTAAAAAACGAAATAAGAAATACCGAGATAACACCA
This sequence comes from Acutalibacteraceae bacterium, assembly GCA_045577495.1. Lineage (GTDB taxonomy): Bacteria > Bacillota > Clostridia > Oscillospirales > Acutalibacteraceae > UMGS1279. Next base: position 1,970 of record JAZNIK010000086.1, on the reverse strand, counting down.
CGAAACACCTTTGGATCAAATTCGGATATAAAACCATATAAAAGCATTGCACCCTGTGCTATGTATAAAACATACAAAGATAATCCCTTTGTAAATTCATCGCCCACCAACTTAGTCTTTTTTAAAATAAAGCCTGGAACCATATAACAAAAAAGGGTTAAAACAGATATAAAAAGTAAAGATACCTTAACCATCAGAGGTCACTCCCAAAATAAACTCACAATTTAGTATTATATACTATTATTGCTCTTTTTTCAACCTTGATTTTCTTTTAAATACTTATTAAGGTAATTTAAAACTCTTTTTTTGTCAGCAGACCAAAGGGGAGCTATTAAGTTTTTCTTTGCTCCGTCACCCGTTATTCTATGAACTACAACCTCTTTAGGCAAAACCTCTAGACAAGACTTTAAAATTTCTGCATATTCAGTAAGTTCCAAACACCTAAAACTACCCTTTAAATATTCTTTTTCTAAATCGGTGTTTTTTAATACATGTAGCAAATGGAATTTAACCCCATTTGTACCGGCCGTAGCCGCCTGTCTTGTAGTTTCAACCGCCATATCCTTGTTTTCAAAAGGCAACCCTATAATTATATGGGTTACAACCTCAATTTGCGCTTGTTTAAGCCTTTTAACCGCATCAAAATAAACCTCATTTTTATATCCTCTCCTTATATATTCGGCAGTTTTTTGATGGGTGGTTTGCAAACCAAGTTCTACACTAACAGGTTTAATTTTGTTAATTTCTTTAAGCAAATTTATGGTTTCATCGGGCAGACAGTCAGGTCTGGTGCCGATAGCAATACCAACAATATAATCAGGTTTTATGGCTTCATAATAAAGTTCTTTTAACCTGTTAATGGGAGCATATGTATTAGTAAAGGACTGAAAATAGGCGATATATTTACCGCTTTTGTTTTTAGCCTCAACCCTTTTCTTTGCTCTTTCGAGTTGAAGTATAACACTTTCTAAAGGTTTTTCGGCAAACTCGCCTCCACCATCGGCCGAACAAAAAATGCAACCTCTATCACCTAAAGTTCCATCACGATTAGGGCAAGTAAAACCTGCATCTATTGACAATTTATAAACCTTTGAGCCATAAGCCTCTTTGTAATGCTCGTTTAAGGTTTTATACATATTTTACTCCCCCTTTTTTCTTAAAGCAACTAATTTTAACACGCAAAATATATATTTGTCAATCTAACTAAAAGCACATTTATATAAATCAAATAATTACACAAAGGCAACAAATATTATATTTTGCCTTGACAAAGTGAACTTTTTAAAGTAAAATATACTTCGCTGATTAAGTGGTTTTGATATTTGTACTTCTTCATCACTATTCACATGTTACGAGCAAATCAAGTAACAAGGTTCTGGGGTACCCACACACAATTTTAATTGTGTTTGTGGGTCAGGTTCTTATTACTTTATATATGCGGGCGTGGCGGAACTGGGCGAAGCGGTATGCCGCATCCTGTGGATGATAAAGGCATAACGCTGAGGTGAAAAAACTAGGAGCAATGCGAAGTGCTCCAAACGAGCAGGGCCCCTCAAGTTTTTGAGGGTAACGCGCGTAGCGCGTCTGCCTTGAGCTTAACTTAACTACTTATTCACCATTCACTATTACTTTATATATGCGGGTGTGGCGGAACTGGCAGACGCGCTAGACTTAGGATCTAGTGTCTCCGACGTGCAGGTTCGATTCCTGTCACCCGCACCAAAAATCCTTGTTCTTAGGAACAAGGATTTTTTATTCAAGCCGATAGGCTTGGTATATCATCACGCTTTAGCGTGTATATCATTGCCGCATTTATGCGGCGTATATCATCACACCGCAGGTGTATATACCTCTTCTATCGGCTTGATGAGATGCAGCGGCTTCGCCGCTGATGATATGCAAAACTGAAGTTTTGATGATATACAAGGCTTCGCCTTGATGTTAAAATCAAAATGCCGATTTCTGTATTA
>JAZNIK010000085.1:0-19542 GCA_045577495.1 Acutalibacteraceae bacterium | reverse complement strand
CAACTGTTTTATATATTACCACATGCTTTTTAAACCTAATTTTGACTAGTATTACTAAAAGTTAAATTTAAATGAATAAAAATAAAAAAAACACTTGCATTATAAAACAAAATGTGCTAATATATTATTTGCTATGTAAGAAATAAAAGGAGGTGCAGATAATGGCAAAATGTGAAATCTGCAGCAAAGAAATCGCTTTCGGTATCAAAGTTTCCCACTCACACAGACGTTCTAACAGAACTTGGAAACCCAACGTTAAGCGTGTAAAGGCAATTGTAAACGGTACTCCTCGCAGAATCAACGTGTGCACTCGCTGCCTCCGTTCAGGTAAGGTTACCCGTGCTATCTAACATTTACTTTGCAATTATGAAAAGTAAGGCTTACAGCTTTTTGGCTGTAAGCCTTTTTTCGTTACTTCTTTACTATTAAAATAAAACATGCGCCGTTTTTAAGATTTATAAAAACAGTATCATCTGAAAAATGATTGCTAACCCCTAATGGAAATTCATTTGAAAGGGTTATTCGTTCAGCACTATATTCCGCACCCTTTATACTAACTGTTGCGGTATCCCCCACAGAAAAAACCGAGAAATAACAAGGATACTCAGGCTTTTTAATTTCAATGCTTTTTTTGGTATAAAAAGCAGTTGTATTCAAATCAAAAAGTTTGCATTTTCGGTTTTCCTCTGATAAATATTTAAGTGTAGAAAAACTTGCAAAGGTGTGGTCAAGTCTGCCACCCGTAACACCACTGATTATAAAGTTTTCAAAGCCCAAATTTACGGCATAGACCGCCGCGAAATGTAAATCGGTTTCATCCTTTTTTGTTGGCAAAACGATTACCTCGGCATCTATATTTTGCGGTTTGCTTGTGGAATCAAAATCGCCAACAATTAAATCGGGTTTAATGTTATTAGCCTTTGCAAACTCGTATCCCTTATCGGCGCAAATAATAAAATCGTTATCACTTAAAACATCCGTTATACTTGGTGGAATTTCGCTAATCATTCCGCCAAAAATAACACATCTTGTTTTTATTAGCGTTTTTCCCATTCCTTAATTTCCTTTAATTCGTTATATATTGTGCGATAACTATTGATACGCGACTGCTCAATATCGCCCTTTTCTACTGCTTCAAGAATAGCGCAACCTTTTTCAACGGTATGTGTGCAGGAGGTGAATTTGCACCCGCCCAAATAGTCCTCAAAATCAGGAAAAACAAAAGCAAGTTCGCTTTTGTTAAGCGGCATTGTGCGTTCAATATCCAAAGAGGAAAAACCAGGTGTATCGGCAACATACCCGCCATTTACTGCAAAAAGTTCAACGTGACGGGTTGTATGTCTGCCTCTGCCAAGTTTATCACTTACCTCACCCGTCTCAAGACATAAACTCGGAAAAATTCTATTAAGCAAACTTGATTTACCCACGCCTGAATTACCTGTGAAGGCCGACACCTTGCCCTCTAACAAGTGTAAAATTTTATCACACCCCTCACCTGTTTGTGAGGAGGTAACAATAACCTTAAATTTAGCGGCTAAATATATTTTTTCGAATTCGCCCATATCGCCCAAATCGGACTTATTAAACACAATAATAGGTTCAATATCATTATTTACGGCAATAGCTGTTAGTCTATCAATTAGCAAGGGATTAGGCGCGGGTGTATCGTGTGAAGAAACAATAAAAAGTTGGTCTAGATTTGCTATCGGTGGTCTTACCAAAAGGTTTTTTCTTTGCAGAATGGATACAACAACGCCTTTTTTATCCTCTAACAACTCAAACTCTACTCTATCGCCAACGGTTGGAGATTCTTGATTTTTTCTAAACACTCCACGTGCTTTACATTCATATACATTGCCGCCGGCCTCTATATAATAGAAGCCGGCTATTGCTTTTAATAATATACCTGTCATACTGCTACCAATTATTCCTCTGCTTCAGATGAAGAATCATCACTAACTGGCTCTGATGAGGCTGGCGGAGTTGTTGTATCGGTCGTTGACTCTTCCTCAAAGCTCTTTTTGGGATAATTATGCTCTGTTACATCGGCTATTTCACCCGTTGTGGAATCAATTACATAGGTAACATAATCATCATATTCATTACTGCTAAGCTCTGATGAGAACTTAACTACAACCTTAACAACCTTGCTTTCGGTTTCAATATCAAAAACAGTGTTCTCGGAATTTAGAATATCCATTTTTGATGTTTCTTTTATGCACTGATTGTCAATCCAAGCAGAAACTGTGCCATACTGCGAAATATAATCACCATATTCAGGCATTGGAACAGTTAACTTAAAGTTATAAACAGTTACGCCGTTACCAACAACAAGGTTGATTGCAGTGCCCTTACCTGCAGTCTTTCCGCTACCTGACTCAGGGTCTTGTGCTATAACATAACCCTTGAGATTTGCTTCGCTGCTTTCTTCCTTAATATCGCCAACCGTAAAGCCTGCCGCCTCTATTTGACGCTTTGCATCCTCTAAGGTGCAACGTGTAACATTTGGAATATCAATATACTCGGTGGGGACACCGGTGCTAACATACATTTTAACCTCTGTTTTTGCGGGCATATATGAACCACCTGCGGGTTCGGTACGAATAACAAAGCTTGTTGCTACGTCTTCGCTGCTCTCCTCAACAACAACAACGGTAAAGCCCTCATTTTCCAAAGCGGCTTTTGCCCTTGTTGCCTCATAATTAGCAACTATCGGAACCTGAACTGATTTTACACCTGTGCTAACCTTAACTGTAATGGTTGCACCCTTTTTAACCATACGCTCTGCATTTGGTGTTTGCTCGTATATGGTGCCTTCGGGTTGGTCGGCATTATAATCATACTCAGGCACAAACTTAAAGCCATATTCATTATCTTTAGCAATAAGTTTTTCATACTCCATACCAATATAGCTTGGGCAAGGGAATTCATCACCCGTTGAGCCTAAGAGTTTTGGAATAAATATAACACATAAAACTACAATAGCCGCAACAAAAGCAACCGCAACGCCTGTAAGAATAGGAATAATCGGAACTTTAGAGGTTGTTTCCTCCTCGGCATCCTCATCTTCTACCGGTGTATCATAATAGAATGTATCAATAGGTTTTGTTGGAGAATCATCAACAAAATAATCCTTTTGAAAAACTGTTGACGGGTCACGCTTAAAGTTTTCTAAATCGCGTAACATTTCAGCAGCTGATTTATAACGATTTTTGGTATCCTTTTGCATTGCACGCATTGTGATTTGCTCTAAGCCAAGCGGAATTAAAGGATTGATATGTGTTGGAAGCTTTGGCTCGGTTTGAAGTTGCATAATAGCCACAGACACTGCGCTTTCTGCCTCAAAAGGAAGTGTGCCTGTTAGCATCTCATACATAATTACGCCTAGCGAATAGATATCCGCCTTTTCATCGGTAAGTTCACCTTTTGCTTGCTCAGGGCTAATATAATGCACAGAGCCGATTGCTTTATCAGTAATTGTTTTGGATTCGTTTCGAGCAAAACGAGCAATTCCAAAATCGGTAACCTTAATTGTTTTATCAGCCAAAACAATAATATTTTGAGGCTTAACATCTCGATGCACTATACCTTTATCGTGAGCGTGTTGCAATCCTCTAAGAATTTGGATAGCAAAGTTTACGGCATCGCCCCATTCAAGATTGCCGTATCGCTCAATATATTCTTTAAGGGTTATTCCCTCAATATATTCCATAACAATATACTGAATTAAATCGCCAAAGCTAACATCATAAACCTTAACAATATTAGGGTGCGACAATACAGCTATTGCCTTTGATTCATTTTTAAAGCGGCGTTGAAATTCCTCGTTAGAAGCAAATTCTTCCTTTAGAATTTTTATTGCCACAATTCTATCTTCAATATTGTCATAGGCTTTGTATACAACAGCCATTCCGCCAACGCCTATAACTTCACTGATTTCGTATCTACCATCTAATCTTTTTCCAACAAATTTATCCATAATAAATCCGTTTCCGCCGCTGCATCGGCTAAGTAAAATTTTTTCGTTTGTGCAGAATATTAAACGAAAATTATAATTTAATAGCTACAACAGTTATATTATCATTACCGCCGTTTTGGTTGGCCAGATCTACAAGCCTTTCTGCCAAAATAGAAAACTCGGTATCAATAATCGTATTTTTAAGTAAATTTGCATCTACGCAATTTGTTAAACCATCTGTGCAAAGAAGAATTATATCATCCGAGCAAAGAGTGATTTCTGAAACATCGGTTTGGATTGTTGGCGCCACACCAACTGCCCTTGTTATTATGTTTTTATTTGGATGATGATTTGCCTCATCCTGTGTGATTTGACCGCTTTCAACCATTGTTTGAACGACCGAATGGTCGGTAGTAATTTGTGAAAGTTCGCCATCTTTAAAAATATATGCTCTGCTATCACCCGCATGAACAAGACTTACAGTATTGTTTTTAACAACAACTGCAATAACTGTTGTACCCATACCGCGAAGTTCCTCGTTTTTGCTTGACATATCAAAAACGGTAGCATTTGCAGAATCAACAGAGGTTTTTAAAAGATTTAAAATAAATTTAGAACTCGCTTTTGGGGAGAGATTTTGCTCTAACGCTTTTGAAACAACAGAAGTGGTCTGCTCACTTGCAATATTACCTGCCGCCATACCGCCCATACCATCACAAACAACTGCCCAAGCGATATTTTCTTTTTCTAACATACCGCACTTATAGTTATCTTGATTCATAGAACGTTTAAGTCCGATATCAGTCTTTGCAGAAAACTCCATTAGCGAGCCCTCCTTTCTTAAATCATTTATTCATAGTTTCTTTTCTTCTTAACTGACCGCAGGACGCATCAATATCTGCGCCAAGAGTACGCCTTATGGTTGTATTGATACCCATTTTGCACAAGGTATCACAAAAGCGCCTTACCTTAGTATCATCGGGTCGTTTAAAAGAATTTTCTTTAACGGGGTTTGCGGGGATTAAATTAACGTGACAAAGCATACCTTTAAGTTTTTTTGCTAAAAGATTTATACATTCATCAGTATCATTAACACCACTAATCAAAGCATATTCAAACGAAATACGTCTACCCGTTTTTTCGATATGGTCTTTACAAGCATCTAACAACTCGTTAATTGGATATGCCTTATTGATTTTCATAATACTATTTCTGATTTCATCGTTAGGGGCGTGAAGAGAAATAGAAAGCGTTACGGGAAAACCAAGTTTAGTAAGCTCGTAAATCTTAGGCACAACACCCGAAGTTGAAACAGAGATATGCCTTAGCCCTATTGAAAGGCCCTGTTCATCCGACACGAGATTTAAAAAGCGAACTGTATTATCAAAGTTATCGAGTGGTTCACCCATACCCATCATAACAACATTGGATATGCGAACTCCGTTATCCTTGCCCGCCATCTCAATTTGTGCCAACATCTCACCCGCAGAGAGATTGCGAAACAAGCCATCAATACCCGAGGCACAAAAGCTACACCCCATACGGCAACCAACCTGTGAAGAAATACAAACGGTATAGCCGTGGTGATACTTCATTAAAACCGACTCAATATACTCACCATCATAAAGCTCGTATAAGTATTTTACAGTATCATCTACCCTAGATTCAAGCCTTTTTTTAATTTTTACACCGCGTATCTCAAAAAATGTGCACAAAGTTTCCCTGAGTGTTTTGGGCAAATTGCTCATTTCCTCAAAGGAATTAACCCCTTGTCTAAGCCATCTATAGATCTGTTTTGCCCTAAAACTTGGCAAAGAAAAACCTTTAATCGCTTCCTCAATTTCGGGCAAGGTCATTGATTTTATATCTTGTTTTTGCATAAAATCACGCTCTCTCCATAACTGCTATAAAAAAGCCATCACCTTTATCACAAGGTGGTAAAAATGTTTTTGATGATATTAAATTAAATTCTTTAAAATTATTCAAAAACTCGTTCACTATATCTTCATTTTCTTCTTTAAGGAGGGTGCAGGTTGAATATATAAGCCTACCGCCCTTTTTAACATATTTAGATGCGGTAGATAAAATTGCCTTTTGAACCGGCAACAACTCCCCGCACTCATCCTCTTTTTTATATTTTATCTCGGGCTTTCGGCGAATAACACCAATACCGCTACAAGGGACATCGCAAAGAACTTTATCAAAGTTTCCTAATTCCCCTAAGTAATTGGTAGCATCTACATCAAAAGCATTAACCGATTTTAATCCCAAACGCTCGGCGCCCTTTTTTATAAGCTTTGCTCTATGGGGATGCAAATCAAGAGCAACAACCTCTCCCTCATCCTCCATATTTAAAGAGACTGAAAAGGTTTTTCCACCCGGAGCGGCACAACAATCTAAAACCCTATCACCTTTTTTGGCATCAACCGCCTTTGCGCAAATTTGACTAGAAAAATCTTGAACAAAAAAGTAGCCTTCTTTATAGCTTTTAAGATTTTCTATACCTTTTACAGAAGTAATTTCAAAGGTGTTTTCCAAATCGGTTTCTTTACAAGATGCACCCAGTTGTTCAAGTTCGTTTAAGGTTTGTTCCTTTGCGTTTTGTTTAAGGTTATTTATTCTTATAAAAACAGGGGGCGGAAGTAGAGATGCCTTTAAAAAGTCCTCTGCAGCCTTTAGCCCGTACTTATTTTTTAGACGCTCAAAAATCCAATTTTCAACCGAATATTTTACGCTTGGCTCGGCATCGTTTAATACCGACACATTATCTTCTGATGCAAGTTTACGCAAAACCGCATTAACAAGTCCGCTATTACCTTTTTCTTTGGACTTTTTGATAATCTTTACCGACTCATCAACCGCAGCGGAATTTGGAATTTTATCCATAAAAAGAATTTGGTATGCACCACTTCTTAAAACTGTAGAGGTCATTGGTGGGGCTTTTTTTATGGGACGCTTTAAATACTGATTTAAAACAAAATCAATCGTTATCTTGCGCTCAATAACGCCATAAAACGCGGTTGTAACAAACCCTTTTTGAATATCTGTTAGTTCGGCATCCTTTAGCACACTATCTAAAATTAAATTAGAATAACCATCTTTTTCTGCCTTTAGCAAAGCCGAAATTAAAACTCTGCGTTCGTTTTGCACTTCCCCACCCCTTTCTTTTTAATGTGTATTTAAAATTTATTTTAAAACTGTACCATTTTCGATAAATCTGCCGTTGATAAAGGCTTTAGCATCCATCTTTTTAGAGCCATCAGGACAAATCTCCAAAAGCATTAAAGCGGTATCGTTACCACACCCAATATACGCATTAGAGTCCTTGATAACAAATTCGCCTACCGAATAGCCTTTTAAATCAACCACCTTAGCGTTCCACACCTTAAAGCGCCTATTATTATGATAAAAATAAGTAAGCGGCCAAGAATTAAGACCTCTGATAAGGCAGGAAAGTTCTTTGGCTGATTTAGAAAAATCAAGCTTACCCATTTCTTTAGTTAAAATCGGAGCATAAGTAGCATCATTCTCATTTTGTTTTTTAGGTATTACTTCATTTTTCTCCAAAGCAAAAATTGTTTTAGACAAAAGCTCGGCACCTAAAAGGCTCAACTTATCGTGCAAGGTTTCACCTGTATCCTCATCGGTGATATCTATTTCCTTTGTTAAAAGCATATCGCCAGTATCTATGCCCTCGTCCATAAGCATTGTGGTTACGCCTGTTTTTTCATCTCCGCACACAATAGACCACTGTATAGGCGAGGCACCTCTATGACGGGGTAAAAGCGAACCGTGAACATTTATAGCGCCATATTTTGCAATCTCAAGTATCTCTTTAGGCAGTATTCTGCCATACGCAACAACTACGATTACATCGGGGTTAATATCCCTTAAAAGTTTTGTGATTTCGGGAGAATTTTTAAGAGTTTTTGGTTGATAAACCGCGATATTGTTTTGTTCTGCGGTCACCTTTACGGGTGGTGCGGTTAAAATCTGCTTTCTACCAACCGGTTTATCCTCTCTTGTAAAAACGGCGGCAACCTCGTGTCCATCAGAAATAAGTCTCTCCAAACAAGGCACAGCAAAATCGGGTGTGCCCATAAAAACTATTTTCATATTTTCTCCTTTATACTAATCGGTCTTTAAAAAGTATGCCGTTTAAATGGTCAATCTCATGACAGAGAGCTCTTGCAAGCAAGCCCTCACCCGAAATTTCAAATGAATTTCCGTTTCTATCCTGTGCCTTAACAGTAACCTTCATAGGTCTTTTGGTAACTCCACTTTGACCTGGGATTGAAAGACAACCCTCACTCTCGGTTTGCACACCCTGCTCATCGATAATGGAGGGATTAACAAGCTCAATAGGACCCTCGCCAACATCTATAACGCATACTCGCCTTAAAATGCCAACCTGTGGTGCGGCAAGGCCGCAACCCTCTGCCTCATACATAGTTTGAACCATATCGTCGATAAGCTCTGCAAGTCTATCATCAAAATTTAAAACCGAGCGCGATGTTTTTCTTAAAACAGGTTCGCCCTCTTTAACTATATTTCTTATTGCCATTTTTTTACTCCTCTATATTAAACTTTCGGGATTTATATCAACAAAAACTCCTACCGATTTATCAACACTATCGTAGAATTTTAGTAACACTTTATGCAAAAGCTCTCTAAACTGAGCGTTGTTTTTGGTTTTTAAAATTATCCTTTGTCGATATTTTGAATTAACCCTTGGCACAGTTGCCGAGGTTGGACCCAAAATAATCATCTTGATTTTATTTTCTGAATTTTCAAGCTCATCTTTAATAATTTTAAAAAGTTTTTTTGCCGCAAGTTTTGTAATATCGTGACTTATAGCCGTAACCCCAAGCATAACAATATCACAATATGGCGGATATATCATAACCTTACGGGTCATAATTTCTGTATTATAAAAGCTATCATAATCCTGCTCACAGGCAAGTTCAATAATATCATTCTCGGGTTGAGAGGTTTGCACAATAGCGAGGCCCTTATCATCACCCCTACCCGAACGACCAATAACCTGCGTAAGCAGAGAAAATGTACGCTCAAAAGCACGAAAATCATCACTAAACATCGATTGGTCTGCCGAAAGCACACCCACCAAGGTAACATTTGAAAAATCAAGTCCTTTTGCCACCATTTGTGTGCCAAGCATTATATCATACTCACCATTTGCAAAGGCACTAAGACCTTTTTCAAAGGCATCCCTTGTCATTGTTGTATCGGCATCCAAGCGAAGTATTCTAGCGTTTGGAAAAACTGCCGCAATATCCTCATCTGCCTTTTGAGTGCCAACACCCGAAAACCTTAGTTTTTTATTTTTACAGGTAGGACATTCACCCGGCAAGGAATGTGAAGCACCACAATAATGGCACATAAGTTTTTTGTTTGCCGAATGGTAGGTTAGCGAAATACTGCAATTATCACAAGTAAACACATGACCACAAGCAGGGCAAGAAATATATGTGTTATGCCCTCTACGATTTAAAAGCAAAATTGCCTGTTTTTTATTTTCTAAAGTCGCGGTTAATTCCTCTGCTAAACGGCGACTTAAAACACCCGTATTACCTACCGACATTTCACCACGCATATCAACCGTTAAAACCTCAGGTAAAACTGCATTACCATATCTGTTTTTTAGCGTAACCAAGCCATATCTACCGCTTTTTGCAAAGCTATATGATTCAACCGACGGTGTTGCAGAAGCAAGTAGCAAAAGCGCATTATGGTATTTACATCGCACCTTTGCAACATCTCTTGCGTGGAAACGAGGGCTTTGTTCGGATTTATAGGTATGCTCTTGCTCCTCATCCATAATAATAAGACCAATATTATCAAGCGGAGCAAAAACTGCCGAGCGTGTTCCAATAGCAACAACTGCCTTTTGTGCCGCGGTTCGTTTCCATTGTTCCATACGTTGCCCAAGCGACATAGCGCTATGAAAAACGGCAACTCTATCGCCATATCTATTTTTAAACTTAGAAAGAGTTTGAGGTGTTAAAGAAATCTCGGGTACCATCACTATTGCGCTTTTACCCTTGGCAACAACCTTATCAACAAGTTTTAAAAACACGCTTGTTTTACCGCTACCCGTAACCCCATACAAAAGCGAGGTTTTTGCGGTTGGTTGGTCTAGGTCACGGCAAAGCGAGTTATATGCCTTATTTTGTTCATCGGTTAAAATAATATCTGTGGCTTTAGTTGGGGTATTTTCTACCGATAAATCCATTGCTGGCATTGGAAAAACCTTAATAATATTCTTTTTTTCCAAGGCGGTTATTACCGCAGTTGTAACTCCTGTAAAATATGTTACCTCTTTAACCGCCGCAGCACCAACCTCTAACAAAAGCTCTGTAACAAGTTTTTGTTTTGGCGTTAAACCCGAAAGGTCAACATCGGGCGAAACCAATGACACCATATTTACGGTTGGGTCACGCATATTTTGTTTTGCGGCACTTTCCTCAACTACTATATTTTTGTTTTTTAGTTCGGAAAAGCAATCCGCATCCTCAGTCAAACCTACCGCACGTTCTATGGCGGTTTTTTCTGCTACGCCACCTTTTTTTCTTAAAAAAGCAACAACCACACTAGCATCATAAGAAAGCGAAGCAAGCTCTGCCGCAGAAACATCGGGATTTAATTTAAGTGTTGGAATTATCTTTAAATTAAGTCCAAACGGCAATAAGGTTTTAACCGCATCATAATAGGTACAAAAGGTTCTACTTTTAAGCCACTTAACAATACCTAAAAGTTCATCATTTAAAAGTGGCTTTTTATCAATAACCGAGATGATATTCTTAATTTGCTTATCGGTATAAACCTCTTTGTTTGTAACAGATAAAACAAGCCCCTGCCTTTTATTATTACCTCTGCCGAAAGGTACCAACACTCTGCACCCCGCCTTACAAACAGGCACTAATTCTTGGGGCACAGAATAGTCAAACGGCTTGTCAAATCGATAAGCCGTTTTTTCAACAACAATGCTGGCAATTACGGTATATCGCATAAGACAAGCCTCCCTTTTTTACTGATTTAATTTAAAGAAAATTAAAGTCCTTTTTCCTCAGCAATTTTGTTGATAGCCAAGCTAACAGATTTTTCAAGTTCTTTTGCAGTTTCATTCTCATTTTCTTCTGCAATAGCTCTAGCCTCTTTAGCAACCTCTAAAACAAGCTGATAACGACTATCACTGTTGTTGATAAGTTTTCCAATAGCGGGATTAAGCATTTTCAAGCACCTCATTTATAAGATTTTTTTGTTGGTCAAGCGTTAATTTTTCTGAACGCATTATGGTTAGAAAATCATCAACCGCCTGTGTCAAATCGTCGTTAACAACGATATAATCATACTCTACTGCGCGGGCAATCTCATCCAAAGCGGCCTTCATACGCCCGTCAATCTGAGCCTTGGTTTCGGTCCCCCTACCACTAAGGCGTTTTTTTAGAACCTCAAAGGATGGCGGCATAATAAACACGCTAATAGCCTCAGGCATTTTTTCTCTAATTGAGGCCGCACCATTAACATCAACCTCAATAATAACATCTAAGCCCTTGGTTACATTTTCGTCTATTGGCGCCTTGGGAGTACCATAATAATTATCCAAATATTTATTATACTCTAAAAAAGCATTATTTTCAAGCCCTTGTTCAAATTCGGCTCTTGAAATAAAGTGATATTTTTCGCCCTCTACCTCACCCTCACGCATATCACGTGTGATAGATGATATAGAAAAATAAATATCGTTACGTTTTTTGAAAACTTCCTTTAAAACGGTATCCTTTCCCGAACCCGAAGGACCCGAAATGATAAACACCTTGCCGTTACTCATCGAAATCCTCCTCATTTGAATCTAGCTGGTTATCCTCTTCCTCAATACGATTAGCAACAGTTTCTGCCTGAAGATATGTTAAAATTATATGGTCGCTATCGGTTATAATAACGGCTCTTGTTCTTCTGCCGTGGGTTGCATCTATTAAATTACCCTGCTCTTTTGCCTCTTGAATAATACGCTTGATAGGTGCCGATTCGGGACTAACTATAGCAACCAATCTAGAAGCCGAAACCATATTGCCAAAGCCAATATTTATTAGTTTCATAAAAACATCTCCTACTCGATATTTTGAATTTGCTCACGGATTTTTTCAATCTCTGCCTTGATATCAACAACTGTATGAGCAATCTCAATATCCTGAGCCTTTGAGCCGATTGTGTTTGTTTCTCTATTCATTTCCTGAACAACAAAATCAAGTTTTCTACCTACTGCCTCGCTTGAAGAAAGCATTGTTTTAAGCTGAGAAATATGGCTTTTGAGTCTAACTGTTTCTTCATCAACTGCAATTTTATCGGCAAAAATTGCGGTTTCTGTTAAAAGGCGTTGCTCATCAATATGATTATCAGCTAACACCTCACGCATTTTTTGCTCTAATCTTTCGCGGTAGCTATTAAGTGTTTCGGGAGAACGGTTTTCAACAAAGGCAACCATCTCTAAAATATGGTCGCATCTGCTAATAACATCACTTGCCAAACGTGAACCCTCAATTTCGCGCATTTTTATAAAGGCGTCTACAGCACCCTCAGCTGCCTTAGAAACGGCATTCCAAACTGTTTCTTCATCGTTTTTTGGTCGTTCGGTTAAAAATACCTCGTTATTAGATGCAACCTGCCTTAAAGAAATTTTACCCTTTAAGCCAAAACGCTTTTTAAGTTTGCCTAGTGCGGCAATATAACTTGCGGCATATTCTTCATTAAGGCTTATCACACCGGCGTTACGGGCTGCGCCCTCTACCGAAACATAAACCTCTATTTTACCTCTGGCAACTCTGCTGGAAAAAAATGATTTAAGCTTGTCCTCCAAAAAGGCATATCCCCTTGGAGTACGAACCGAAAATTCAAAAAATCGATGGTTAACCGACTTAACTTCAACACAGTAAACTGTATCCTGCTCTACTACTTCAAATCGACCGTAGCCCGTCATACTTCTTATCAAAACAAAATCCTCCCCAAGCGCTAAAGAAAACCGCTTAATATATTATAATATTATACTAAATATTACCTATATTTGTCAATGAAAATTAAGATAATACAAATATTTCAAAGTCAGTAATCTACTACTTCAAACAATTTTTAAAGGAAGTTGGCGAATTGCCTGTTAGTTTTTTAAACTGCTTACTGAAGTGATATTCATCATAAAATCCTAAATTATAGGATATCTCTTTGATAGACATTTCAGGAAAGTTTTTAAAAAGTCCTACCGCCTGCTCTATTTTGAATTTCAAAATATATTGATGTATGGTTGTTTCAAACATATCCTTAAACTTTGTTTCGGCAGTCTTTGTAGATACCTTTACCATACGGGCAAGTTCTGCGTTACTAAAAAAGCGCTCGGGGTTTTGGTGTATGATTTGCTTTATTCTATCAGCAACCTTTGTGCTGTTTTGATACTGTTCGATTGTTGATAGCTCATTTAACAATAAATCAAAAAACAAACTCGCTTTTATCTCATCATTCGAAAGCTTAGCGTTTACAACCTCTAAAAAATACTTCTTTATATTTGTATTAACCGAGGCATCCACCAAACTATCAAAAAAGTTAAACCCCTCCGCCTTATTGTAGATATCACATAAAGAATCACCATCTTCTGAGGTAACGTGGAAATACATTGTTTTTGTATCTGCGATACAGGGACTTACACCATAATGAAAATTATCTGCATGTAAAATCAAAAGCGAATCCTTTTTTAGCAAAAACACATCATCATTTTGTCCGATTTTCCATTCTCCGTTAAGCATAAATATAAAATCGTGTTCTTTCATTTTTCTTCGCGGATGCACAAACGGAATTGCGTAATAATTAAAGTTTGCCTCGGTTATTTTGCGACGAGCCTTTAAATTAAACAAATTTTTCATAAATGCTTCCTTTTGTTATTTTTTCTTTATTTTACATTTCTTTTTCTTTTTTGTCAATTCCCTAAAATATATCTGTATACTAAAATAAATTTATATAGATTTAAATAGGGGTATTTTAATGAAGATTTTTGGCAAAGGGTTTAATTTTTCGCAAGATGGACCAGGCAATCGACTTGTGTATCATCTATCGGGTTGCAATATGAAATGTATATGGTGCTCTAACCCTGAGGGTATGAGTTTAAAGGCGGGTAAAAATTATTCCACCGATGAAATTATAAACGAATGTATCAGAAGCAAACTAATGTTTTTTTCGGGCGGTGGAGTTACCTTTACAGGCGGCGAAGCCACCCTGCAACAAAGTGAGCTGCTAACCGTTTTAAAGGCTCTTAAATCTAATAATATACATACCGCTCTTGAAACAAACGGCACATCTTTAAAACTAGCGGAACTGCTTGATTATATAGACTATCTAATAATGGATTTTAAGCACTACGATAGCGATATCTTAAAAAAATACACCGGCATCGGAAACCAAGCTATAAAACAAAATTTTGAATATCTATGCAAAACCAACAGGCAACTTCATATAAGAATACCTATCATAAACAAAATCAATTCTGATAATCCAAAAGCATTTGCTGAATATTTTTCAAAGCATAACACCTCAAATGTTGTTTTTGAGTTCTTGCCCTATCACGAATACGGGAAGGAAAAATGGACAGAAGAATACAAAGTTAAAGATGGATTTATAACAGAAAAAATCTTAACAGATTTTTATGATACATTTGCAAAATACAAATTAAAAACCATAAAAACATAAACGGAGGTACCGAAAATGAATAATGTATACAAAAGTGGCGAATTAACCTCAATGGCTAAGGCCCTATACAAAGAGGAGCGAGAAATCAAAAGGCTTGATGGTTGGTTTTTAGCAAAAGAAACCGAGATGCTTAATGAGGAAAAATACGCATCTCTTCCCGACCAGATTAAAAAAGCCAATTTGGTATGTGAGGTTTTAAAAGCAATACCGCTTTCCTTAAGTGATAACGCAATATTTGTGGGTACTCAGCGCGATGCCTTTGCTAAAAGTTATGCGCTAATCAACCCCTCCTTTACAGTTGAGGGTTTTTCGGGTTACTGCGACCCAATGGCAATTTATAACGATATTGAGCCTAACGAAGAATTTACTGCCGAGCGTATTGATGAAGTTCGCGAGCACACTTCAAAAACCAAGATGGTTCAAATGCTGGGCAAAACCTATTCGGCAGCAGAAAACTACACAAAAGAGGTTATTTTCTTTGTTGAACAGGTTACAGGTCACGTTATCCCCGACTTTAAATATGCTTTAAATCACGGCATTGACGCAATGATAAAAACCGCCAACGAAAATGACGGTGATTTTTACAAAGCTGCGGCTATTTCATTAGAGGGCGTTAAGATTTTAATTGGCAGATATTTGAATCTTATTGCAGAGCAAAAGAAAACCTGTGACCAAAAGCGTCTTGCACAATTAGAACTTTTAGAAACTGCTTTAAATAACATAAACGGCGGTAAACCCAACAATCTTTACGAGGCGCTTCAGCTATATTTACTTCTTTGGGAAATTATGTGTCTTGAACAAGCACCAAACCCATACGCCTTTTCGCTCGGTAATGTGGATAGAATTTTTGAGCCCTTTATCAAAGATGCCTCACGCGAGGAAATCAAAGAGTTGTTCTGCCATTTTCTTGTGTTCTACAATGTTGGTGACAGAAGCTGGGCAATATCTCAAAATGTTATTGTGGGCGGCAGAGATTTAAAGGGTAACGACCTTTCTAACAAAATGACCTATGCCGTTATGGATGCATATTTTGAAATGAATCTTCCCCAACCTATTTTATCTGTAAAGCTTCACAAAAACACACCGAAAGAAATGTATGAAGAAATGGGCAAATTCTTCTTTACCGCAGGTGCTCTTACCCCATCGCTATTTAATGATGATGCAATGTTTGAGGTTTTAAAAATGAACGGAGTTGAGCCGGAGGATATCCCCGACTATTCCATCGCAGGTTGTCAAGAGCCTCTTATTATGGGCAAGGATAATGGCAACACCACAAACAGTTGGCTAAATTTACCCAAAGTTTTAGAGATGGTTTTGCTTGGTGGCAAATCTGCTATTACGGGCGAACAGCTTATGCAAACCGATGACTATGATTTAGGTGACATTCGCACCGCGTTTTACAAAACCCTTGATAATGTTATAGACCAAATGGTATCCGCCGCAAACGGAGCATCTGTAGCATTATCCGAACTTAAGGTTCCTTTTTTAAGTTGCTTTATGGGCGGTATGGAGTATGGCGCAGATATGCGTGATACCAAAAAGCAAGGCACCAAATATAATGGTAGCGGTTGCTTGGTTCATGGTCTTACCGTTTTGGCAGACTCCTTTATCGCCATTGATGAGCTAAACAAAAATTACCCCGATGCTAAAGAACTTTTAGTAAAAGCCATTAAGGCTAATTTTGAGGGATATGAAGAACTTAGAGAGTTTTTGCTTGGCTGTGCAAAGTTCGGCAACAATATTGAAAGCGTTGATAAAGAAGCACGAGATATTGCAATCAGGGTGTCGGATATGTTAAAATCTAAAAAGAATTATTTAGGCAATTCGTTCAGACCTGACTATGCATCTCCATCAACCCATTTAACCTACGGATATTGGGTTGGTGCTACCCCCGACGGAAGAAAAAGCCGTGATATGCTAGGTTATGGTGTTGACCCACTTTACGGCGAAGCATCAAACGGTCTTGGTTTTAGAATTTTATCTAATATGCAACTTCCTTTTGAAAAATTCTCGGGCGGTTACGCATCGCATCTAGGTGTTGACCCCAAATTCTTTAAGGGCGAAACAACAGCCGAAAAAGGTATTGAATTTTATAACAACATACTAAAGCCATTGTTCTTTAATGAGCTTAAAGATGGTGTTTCCCCATTCTACCTTTATGTTAATGTAACAACCCCTGAAATTTTAAGAAAGGTTTTAGCAAACCCCAAAAAGTATGCTCCAAGCGGTGTTTATATTATGCGTATCCACGGTACATTTGTAAACTTCCTTGACCTCTCCCCCGAAATCCAACAAGACATTATCACAAGACTTGATTTAAAATCAACCACTCTTTGTTAGGAGAACGTTATATGTATACTAAACCAATATTTTTTGAAAGAAATCGTGTTGGAAGGGTTTATACCGGCGGAAAACTGTTTCACGACTTTTTTGGAGATGAAGCGGTCGACGGATATATGCCTGAAGAATGGATAGCCTCAGGTGTTAAAGCCAAAAATGAAGGCTCTACTATTTATAACGAGGGTGTTTCCAAGGTAAAAGATACCAACATTTACTTTGATGAACTACTTGAAGCATACCCAAACGAACTTTTAGGCAAAAATAAAAAGTTCAGAATTTTGGTTAAAGGCTTAGACAGTTCAATAAGACTTCCCGCGCAGGCGCACCCTGACAAAGCCTTTTCTAAAAAGTATTTTAATTCACAGTATGGCAAAACAGAATGTTGGATGATTTTAGGAACACGCCCAAACGCCAAAATTTATTTTGGATTTAAAGATGGTGTTACAAAATCAGATTTTGAGGCTGCTATTGACGCTAGTGAAACCGACTCTAGCGCAATGGAAAAGCTTATGTGCGAAATCGAGCCACAGATTGGTGATGTGTATTTAGTCCCCGCACGTACGGTTCACGCGATTGGTAGCGGTTGCTTGATTTTGGAAATTCAAGAGCCTACCGACTTCACCATTCAACCCGAGCGTTATTGCGGTGAATATAGACTTTCGGACAATGAAATGTATTTGGGTCTGTCAAGAGAAGATGCAGTTAGTTGCTTTGACTTTACTACCTCTCCCGACACAAAAATGAAACCCGTTGTTATTGAAAGCAAAAACGGATATGTAAAAGAAAGCATTGTAAGTAACGCAAACACCGACTGCTTTGTTATAAACAAAATAACCCTCAAAAACGGCGAATATTCGCCCAGTATTGATGATAATTATGCAGTTTATATTGTTACAAATGGCGATGGTTCAATTGTTGGTGATTCTTATAACAAAGAGCTTGGAAAAGGCGATTATTTCTTTATGCCTGCAAAGGCAATGGGCAAATATAAAATTACAGGCGATATTGATATCGTAGAATGTTTCTAGGAGAAAAAATATGCAAGCTATAGGAATAGATATCGGAACAACCAGTATTTGCGGTGTTATTATTGATGTTACAAACGGTGAGGTTTTAAAATCAGTAACCAAAAACAGCGACTCGTTTTTAAAATCAGATAAAGCTTTTGAAAAAATCCAATCAGTTGATAAAATAATTTCAACCGCTAATGAAATTTTAAACAGCTTTATTTGTGATGAAACGGCAGTCATCGGAGTTACCGGTCAAATGCACGGTATAGTTTATACCGACAAGGATGGTAAGGCAGTAAGTCCGCTTTATACCTGGCAGGACGGCAGAGGCAACAAGCCATATAAAAACACAACCTACGCCGAGTTTTTAAAAAGCAATACTGGTTATGGCAATGTTACAGATTTTTATAACAGAGAAAATGGCTTGGTTCCCAAAACTGCAGAAAATTATTGCACCATTCACGACTATTTTGTAATGCAATTATGCGGACTTAAAAAGGCTATTATTCACACTAGTGATGCCGCTAGCTTTGGCTGTTATGATTTAAAAACAAATTCATTTACATATGATTGTGATTTAAACATAACCGCAGATTATACTATTGCGGGTACATACAAAAACATCCCCGTAAGCGTTGCGATTGGCGACAATCAAGCCAGTGTTTTTTCTTGCCTTGCAGACCCAAATAAAATACTTTTAAATATCGGCACCGGCAGTCAGGTTTCAATTATAAGTGATAAAATTATCCAGACCAAAAATGTTGAAACCAGACCATATTTTGAAAACAAATATCTTATTGTTGGGTCGGCGCTCTGCGGTGGCAGAGCCTACTCGGTTTTAAAAGACTTCTTTTTAAAGGTGTTCAGTTATACCAGTGATTTTGATGAAGGCTCTGTCTATAAAATAATGGATAAAATGGTTGAAAACATAGTTGATTCAAACCTTATTGTTGACACAAGATTTTCAGGCACAAGAGCCGATACCTCAATCAAAGGTAAAATTGAAAACATTTCTACCGAAAATTTCACTCCCGAAAATTTAGCATACGGAGTGCTAAGCGGTATGTTAAACGAGTTATACCAAATGTATCTTGAAATGCAGGTTGAAAAATCCGGCATTATCGGTTCGGGCAACGGAATTAGAAAAAATAAGCCTTTGGTTAAAATCGCAGAAGATTTGTTCGATTCTCAACTTTTAATTCCCTATCACGCAGAAGAGGCGGCATATGGCGCGGCATTATTTGCGCTAATCGGTGCGGGGGTTTTTAAAGACGCAAATCAAGCTCAAAAACTGATTAAATTTATTTAAAGCTAAAACTTCGCTAACCTTAACGGTTAGCGAAGTTTCAGACTACTGACAAACCTGCTGAAAATTCGGCAGGTTTGAGTTTTTTAATAGGAAATTCAAAAAAGATTGCAATAAATCCTTTCCTGAAAGGATTGTTGCGATCTTTTTCATATTCTGCACCGCTGCAGTAAGTAGGC
>JAZNIK010000084.1:0-11700 GCA_045577495.1 Acutalibacteraceae bacterium | reverse complement strand
AAGCTCGGTTTTACCAACACCTGTGGGGCCCAAGAAAATAAATGAGCCTATCGGTCTTTTGGGGTCTTTAAGCCCTACTCTACCACGTCTTATAGCCTTGGAAACTGCCTTTACCGCCTCGTTTTGACCGATAATACGATTATGAAGCACCGACTCCATTTTGAGCAAACGCTCACTTTCTTCCTCGGTCAACTGACCTGTGGGAATCCCCGTCCAACCCGAAACAATCTCGGCAATTTCGTTTTCGGTAACTGCTCCGAGATTTTGCTTGTTACTTTCTTTCCACTGTTCTTTTTTATCCAAAAGTTCTGCGGTTAGAGTTTGCTTTTTATCCCTAAGCTCTGCCGCTTTTTCAAAGTTTTGAGAATCAATTAAATCGGTAAGCTCTTTTTCAAGATTTTTTATTTCGAGCGAAATCTCTTTAAATTCCTCGGGCTCGTTAGCCGTGCGAAGCCTAACCCTTGAACCCGCTTCATCAATAAGGTCAATGGCTTTATCGGGCAAATATCTATCCTGAATATAACGCGCCGAAAGTTTGACAGCCGCCTCGATTGCTGAATCGGTTATTTTAACATTATGATGCAACTCGTATCTGTCACGAAGTCCCTTTAAAATTTCTATACTATCCTGTTCTGTGGGTTCGCCTACCGTAACGGGTTGAAATCTCCGCTCAAGCGCGGCATCCTTTTCGATGTTTTTTCTATACTCTGTTAGGGTTGTTGCACCGATAACCTGCAGTTCTCCACGTGCTAGTGACGGCTTTAAGATATTAGCCGCATCGGTAGAGCCCTCTGCCGAGCCTGTGCCGATTATGGTATGAACCTCATCAATAAAAAGTATCACATCGGGTGCGGCTACAACCTCATCAATTATCGCCTTTATTCGTTCCTCAAAATCGCCACGATACTTTGTACCCGCAACCATACCTGTAAGGTCAAGCGTTACAAGTCTTTTGTTTTTTAGAATATCGGGTGCATTACCATTTACTATACGCTGAGCCAAGCCCTCGACAACAGCCGTTTTACCAACACCGGGCTCACCAATAAGGCAAGGGTTGTTTTTGGTTCTACGGCACAAAATTTGTATAACCCTTTCAATCTCATCTGCTCTGCCTATAACGGGGTCAAGTCGATTGTTTTTTGCATCATCTGTAAGGTTATGACCGTATTTATCTAGGGTTGGTGTTTTACTCTTTGCGTTTTTTTGTGTATTGACCTTTCCCTGCTTTTGTCCTAAGCCGTCATGCGATTTTTTTGAAGGTTCTTCACTAATACCTACAACATCTAAAACCTGTGTGGTAAGTGATGCAACATCTACTGACAATTCACCAATAAAGCGAATTGCATAGTTATCACCCTCGCTTAAAATTCCTATTAAAATATGCTCGGTTCCAACAAACTGAGTGCCCATTTGCCTTGTGCCCGAAATGGCATTTTCGATTACCCTTTTTGCTCTTGGGGTTAAATGTTCGGGAGAAAGCTTGGTTGGAACACCTCTGCCAACGGTATCGGTTACCATACGCTCTACTTCACTTAAGGTAACGCCGTTTTCACTAAGTATTGAAAAAGCCGCTCCGCTACCTGTCATTAAAATGCCAAGAAGCAGATGCTCACTTCCGATATAGGTATGCCCGAATCTTTCTGCAGAAAGAATAGCATTATTTAAAGCTTCATTGCCCTTTTCGGTAAAGCCGTTAAAATTATATCTCATAAAAGATTCCCTTTCTTTATTTTAATCTTTGCCGTATGGTATTGGCTCGGCAAATATCCCTATCTGACGTGGTCATTCGACCAAAGTTTTTTTGAAGCGTTGCGGGTTGACATTCAACCAATAAAACCATTGGAAGTTCCTTTGCCACCTCAGTTAGTATGCCCATAGAAACACCTAGTTTAACACGTGAAAGCAAATTCATCATTTCTTCACTTGAAAGGCTACGCGCATATTTAAGGGTACCCAAGGCACGATACACCGTATCCTCCAATGCTGTTGTGTTTAATTCTTTTCTTGCAGTTAATTCTTTTTGAAGAATTTGCTCGGTTATTGCCCTTAGATTTTCTATTGCGTTTTTTTCAGAAATACCGAGAGTTACCTGATTAGAAAGCTGATATAATGATGCGTGTGAAGAACTTGCCTCTCCATACATACCTCTTACAGTTAAGCCTATTTTTGATACCGATTCTGCAAGGGTGCTTATAACATTACTGTTTTCTAAAACGGGCAAATGAAGCATTACAGATGCCCTAAGCCCCGTACCCAAATTTGTAGGGCACTCGGTTAAATATCCCAATTGCTCATCAAAGGCTATAGTTAAACCCTTAGCCAAAAGGCTTTCTACCTCGGTTGCGATTTCATACGCCTTTTCTAGCATAAAACCTCCAAGCAAAACCTGAAGTCTTATATGGTCCTCCTCTAAGAGCATCACGCTAACCGTTTCATCCTCGCTTATCACAAGGCCTCTGGGACCTGACTTTTCAGCGAATTCGGGGCTTATTATATGGCGTTCCACCATAGCCACAAGCTCTTCCTCGGGGCATTTTAAAATGTCAATATATTTTAATACACCTACCCCTTGTAATGATACGCCATCAAGCAACCCTTTAATAACCTCTAAGAGTTCATTTTTTTTAGTATCATTCATTCTTTTAGGAAAAGGTATGCCCTTAACATTTCTTGCCAAGCGTATTCTGGAACTAACAACAATATCATTTTTAGGGTCGATATATTCATACCAATTACTCATTTTTGTCGCCCTCCTTCAACGCTTTTATTTCATCTCTAAGTTTAGCGGCCTTTTCAAAATCCTCATTTTCTATTGCTTTTTGCATCTCGGTCTTTAAATTAGCGATTTTTTGTTCTAAACTTTCTTTTTCAAAAGCATCTTTTACAGGTGTAGTGCCAACATGAAGTGCTTTTCCGTGCAAACGATTAAGATATGGCAAAAGCTTATCTCTAAAGGTTTCATAACATTCGCTACAGCCTACCCTACCGCTCTCAACGATATCCGAAAAGGAACTACCGCAACACTCGCATCTTCTGCTTATCTTATTGCTCGATGCAGTATCGGAAAACATTGAGGTAAGCAAATTAGCAAGACTGAGATTACCAAAGCTATTATACCCCTCTTTTGCGGCACAATATGAGCAAAGATGGTTTTGTCTGATTACACCGTTTATTACTGTTTTAACATGAGTTGTTGCGGGATTTTTACCGCATTTTTCACACATCATTTGATTTCCCCCTAAGCGAACTTAAATCTGAGTAAGAAGCATTTGCTTTAAAACAGCTGCTCTGTAGGTATCACGATACAGCGGTGGTATCTCGTGCAAAACTGCAGAGGAAATTGCCGCTTGCATAACATCTGCCACCGCTTTTGTTATTAGCTCTGCCTGAGCGGTATTTTCTATTAGTATTCTAGCGGTAGCAGGGTCGATTGCTCTACCTACCGAATTGATAATATGCATAAGCGCCGAGCTTCTATCCAATCTGATTTTTGTAATCTTTATATATCCGCCGCCACCCCTACGGCTTTCAATAACATATCCGTGCTCGGGTGTAAAGCGTGAGGATAAAACATAATTTATCTGGCTTGGAACACATCCAACAAGTGCCGCTAATTCGTTTCTTTGTATTTCGGCTATGCCTAGTTCTGATTGTTCTAGCATATTTAAAATTCTTGCAGTAATTATATCGCTCATTTTCATAAAGGTTATCCCCTTTCTTGACTTTTACTGACCTTTGTTTATCATTATAGCAAAAGGTCAGTAAAAGTCAAATTTTATTTTTTGCCGATTTATGTTTGTTTTTCGGCGTTTTTTAAGTTTATCTCTTTTTTTCTTTGATTTACTAACTTTTTCTTTGATTTTTATTTTTTGATAAACGAGACAGTAACCATTTTAAAAAATCTACATAAGATGTAATGTAATCAGAAAGTCGGTGGCGGCAAAACCTCCCCCGATTTTCTATGGAAGGGAGGTCAAGATGTTATGTGTAACAACTTCTTCGGTGGCAACAACTGTTCCTGGATCATCATTCTTATTCTCATTTTGTTTTGCTGTTGTGGAAACGGCAACGGTAACTCCTGTGGTTGCGTAAGTGACCGTAACGATTGCTGCTGCTAATAGCCGCACCAAACGGTAGATGCTATTTCTACCAAACAACTTAAAATGCATAAAGCAAAAGTCTGTCTCACCCTTGTGAGACAGACTTTTTGTTGATTAAAAAGGAAAACCCCGTTCGCTACTTCGAACGGGGTTGATAAATTCCTTAAGTTTAATTACTTGCTCTCCATATTGAAGCGCTTTTTAAAGCGGTCAACACGGCCACCGGTATCTACCAGCTTTTGCTTTCCGGTAAAGAACGGATGACATTTAGAACAAATATCTAAACGGATATTTTCTTTGGTCGAGCGAGTTTCAAATTCTGCACCACATGCACATCTAACTGTGGTTGTTTCATACTTAGGATGAATACCCTGTTTCATACTGTCACCCCTTTTCAAATTTGGTCAACATTAGAATAATAACACAAAGTTTTTAAAAAAGCAATAGTAAATTTTTATTTTTTTAAAAAAATATTACATTGTCTTTATAAAGGCGGCTATTTTCTCTGCTAAAAGTTCATATCCCGCATCGTTTGGATGAAGTCCATCAGGCATATATTTTTCCTTAATAATTGGAACAATTGGATTAACACCCGCCGATTTATAAAGGTCTAATACCGGCAAGGAATAAAATTCTGCAACCTCGCGGATTATATTTACATAATTCTTTAATTCTTTGCTACCTAGTTTTTCTTCTAAGCGGTGCAAGGGTGTTAAAACAACGATTTTAGAGCAAGGATATTTCTCAATAAGGCCTCTATATAAGGTATGAAGTGCACCATAAAAGGTATCGTAAGTTTCGTCCTCGAAGGATCCTATCTCGGCATCGCCGTGGCCAAAATCATTAGTACCGCCAAAAACTAAAACAAGGTCAGCATCGTCATCCATCTCGGCAAATCTTGAACAGAAATCAAGGTCGTATATAGGCTCCTCAGAAGGAGTTTTTTGCTTTGCTAAACGCGTACCGCCGATACCATAGTTTCTGGCAATAGCGCCGTATTTATTTTTAAGCAAACCAACATAGCCTTTTTCTGCACTATCACTAGCTCCACAACCCTGTGTAATACTATCGCCCAAGCAGTTGATTTTTAATCCTTTTAATTCCATAACTTACAGCTCCCTTTTGGTTTTGTCTAAAGTATAGCAATTTGCTTTTTGCTTGTCAATCACTTTCTTTAGATTTTTTGCGGAGGAATCACATGTTTTTTGGGGTTATTATTCATTTTCACCTGCAAAGGCATATTCAGGCTCATCAAACAACTGCATACGAAGTTGCTCAGCGCCCTTTTTCTCGTAAATATACTGGTCGATAGGTATTATTTTATTAAACACACAGGTATGCCTTGGGGTTATTCGTTTATCCTCATGGAGTGAGCCAAAATACCACTGTTTATAGGTACAATATTTGCCTATCTCCTCCAAATAGCCGTTAAGCTTGTTAACGTGGTCGGCATCGCCCGAGCGAAGAAGCATTGCGCTTTTTACAAGTGATGGTGGTTCGTGGGTTAAAATATAGTCAACCGCACCCGCGCACTCATCTAAATTAGATGCGCCTCTTGCCATTTCGGCAGGTGAAGGAAGTTCGGTTTTCCACCAATGTTGTTGCTCAACCCTTATTTCTTTATCCAAACTCTCGCCACCGCCAAAGGCGAAAATTTTATGTCCGTCAATATTAAAAATTTCGCCACGCATTAAATGAAAGAGATTGCCCGATATTCTATGTACCTTGCCACCCTTCCAAACGGTTTGACGGCATTTTTTTATAAGCTCAAAATTTTCGTGCGAACCATCTAAAAAACAGACGGTAAATTTACGGCTACCAAGGTATTTAAGTGTACTTCGCTCCCTAGGACTATCATCCCAAACAAAGCCAAAATCACCGCAAACTATTAAAACATCGCCTTTTTTTAGTTTACGCCACTCTTTGTCGTATAAACGCGATTCATCGCCATGCATATCACCTGTAACATATACCATTAGGCGTTCCTCCGAAAAAATAAAAATTTAATATAAATTACTCTTTAAAAATTATAAAATATAATGTATACTATTATAGTACATAACTTGTTTTATTCATTATACTACATCTTGGGTGAAAAATCTATGGTAAAAAAATTCATTTGTGTTTTTATTTCGATTTTTATTTTTTTAAGTGTGCTTGTTACTCCCACTTTAGCCTACAAGCCCTCTACATTTTCAATTACCGGTGAGGGTTGTATTCTAGCGAGTGCCGATACAGGTGCCATCATTTATGACAAAAACGCCGAGACGCGTTTTTATCCTGCCTCTCTAACCAAAATAATGACAGCAGTTGTGGTGTTAGACGAGTGCAAAAACCCCGAAAGCGTTATGGTAACCGCCCAAAAGAACGAGCTTGATATTTTGCTTGGTACAGACTCCTCTGTTTTGGGGCTTGTTGAGGGTGAGCAGTTTTCGGCGTTGGAGCTTTTGTATATTCTGCTTGTTCACTCGGCAAACGATGCCGCAAATGTTTTGGCAAAGCATTTTGGTGGCTCGATTGAGGGCTTTGTTCAAAAGATGAATCAAAAAGCAAAACAACTTGGTATGACCGGTTCGCGCTATATGAACGCTCACGGTCTGCACGATACTGGGCACTACACAACACCTAAGGATATGTTTTTGCTAACTAAACACGCGCTAAAAAACGAAACCTTTAAGGAGATTTTTGGCACCATAAGGCATCCCCTACCCGCCACAAACAAAAATCCTAACAAAAGGCTTTTAGCCACAACCGTTTTTATTCAAGACCCAAATTCAATGCTACCTGGTAGTTATTACAGTGCAGTTAAGGGTGGCAAAACAGGATACACCGATGACGCTGGGCGTTGCCTCGTTTCTGTTGCCGAGAAAAACGGTGCATCATACATCTGCGTTTTAATGAAATGCCCCGTTTATAACGATGCAGGTCAAAAGGTACGCTACGAGTTTTCAGAAACCAAAGCCTTATACGAGTGGGTGTTTAACGATTTTGAATACCGTCAAGTTTATGACTCAAAAACTCCCGTTGGCGAATGCCCTGTAGAGCTTGGCAAGGATGCCGATTTTGTAACCCTTGTTTTGCAAAAACCCGTAAATGCGGTTGTTCCCAAAAATGCAGATCAGTCTACCATTGATATTGAAATCGACCTTAACTCCTCCCCTGCCACCGCCCCTATTAAACAGGGCGATGTTCTTGGAACTGCAACCGTTAAATATGCGGGTGAGGTTTTGGATACTGTTTCGGTGGTTGCTATGACCTCGGTTGAAAAAAGTGCTATGCTTGCCTTTGTTAAAGGCTTTACCAACTTTTTTGGCAGTAAATATATGAAAGTTTTTTTGCTTTGCGTTGGTGGAATAATACTAGTTTTTATACTATATATCTATCTTTTAAACCGCAGAAGAAAACGCCGCCACAGAAGGCGAGTTAGAATAAAATAACTTAAAAGGGTTTTGAGGATACTGCCTCAAAACCCTAATTTTAATTTTTGACTTTTTTGAAAACTGAAAAATCTATTTGTGCCAAAAGCACAGCAACAAACATTAACACACAACCCAAAACTTCACGATTACTCATATGCTCGCCAAAAAGCATACCCGTTAGAACCGCGAAAACCGACTCCAGACTCATCATAACCGATGCAACAGCAGGTTTTGTTCTTTGTTGTGCCAATATTTGCAAGGTATACGCAACGCCGCTTGAAAGTAGTCCCGCATACAAAATGGGAATAGTATCACCGATTATACCCGAAAGTGTTGGCTGTTCAAAAATGAACATAAAAGTAAAGCCTAAAACACCCGATACAAAAAACTGCAATGCCGAAAGCTTAACTCCGTTAACCTTAGCCGAAAATTTATCAATAACCAAAATATGCGCAGTATACCCAAACGCGCAAAGAAGTAATATTAGGTCGGCGGTATGTATTTTAAACCCATCCTTAACGCAGAGCAGAT
Organism: Acutalibacteraceae bacterium; assembly: GCA_045577495.1. Classification (GTDB taxonomy): domain Bacteria; phylum Bacillota; class Clostridia; order Oscillospirales; family Acutalibacteraceae; genus UMGS1279. The sequence goes on along the minus strand of JAZNIK010000084.1, from coordinate 3,650 downwards.
ACATACCCACCGTTGCTATAACAACGCTAACCCAAATATTTACTCCCGCCTTTTTATGCATAAAAAGACTAGCTATTGGAACCAAAACTATATAAAGGGCGGTTATAAATCCCGATTTACCTGCCGCCGCCTGTTCGCTTGGATAAAAGAATATTCCATACTGCTGAAGCGATGCCGCAATAAAAAGTATAACACCACATATACAACCGCTTAAAAGCTCGGTTTTGGTAAAAGAAAGTACCTTGAAATCTTTTGGAACTTTACCTCTTTTTTTTGCAATAATATCAAACACCGCAATAACAGGCAATAAGACCACAGAGCCCAAAAGCATTCTGCAACATATAAAGGTAAAGGGCTGAGTTAAGGCTTTATCCTGCGCCACAAAGGTTGAACCCCAAATAAACGCCGCCAAAAGCAACATTAAACTACCCTTTAACTGAGTTTTATTTTTCATTAAAACACCCTTTTGAACATATTATTTTACAAGTATAGCACAAGTTTTATATTAAGGGCAATCTTTTTTTATTTTTTTATATACTTTTTTAAAGTTTTATGCTAAAATGTTAATCGTTGGGAGGAAAACACTTATGATAATTGATATTTTAAAATCCGTTCTTTACGGAATAGTTGAGGGTATTACCGAATGGTTGCCCATTAGCAGTACAGGGCATTTGATTTTACTTGAGGAGCTTATTCCTTTCAGCAAAACAAGTCCCGCCTTTTTTGAAATGTATGAGGTAGTAATTCAACTTGGTGCAATTATTGCGGTGCTTTTATTGTTTTTTAAAAAGCTTTGGCCCTTTCAAAACAACTCTGCACAGTTAGGGCTTCAGCGATACCTTAAAACTGATTCGATAAACCTTTGGGTTAAGGTGCTTATTGCATCACTCCCCGCCGCTATTATCGGTTTGCCGCTTGATGATTTTTTAGATACCCACCTTTACAACAAAACAACCGTTGCAATAACCCTTATTTTATATGGCATTTTATTTATTGTGGTCGAGCAATTTAACAAAAATCGCGCCTCAAAAATAAATTCAACAGGTGAAATAACCTACTCCGCCGCCGCTATTATTGGTTGCTTTCAAGTACTTGCAATGATTCCCGGCACATCTCGTTCAGGCGCTACCATATTAGGTGCAATACTTATTGGTCTTAGCCGACCCACCGCCGCAGAATTTAGTTTTTTCCTTGCAATTCCCACAATGGTTGGCGCAAGTGGACTAAAGCTTGTTAAGTTCTTAATGGAAACAACCTTTAGTTTAGAGGAAGTTGTTATCCTGATTGTTGGTATGGCAATTTCGTTTGTTGTTTCGGTAATCGCTATTAAAGGACTTATGAATTATGTTAAAAAGCGTAACTTCTCATTCTTTGGTTACTACAGAATTGTTTTGGGTCTGATTGTTTTAGGGTTTGTGTTATTTGCATAAGTGAACACGCCGCATCACGAATTGTGATGCGGCGTGTTTTTGTATGCTTTAATCTACAAAATATGTGCCAAAACTAATGCCCTTATAATAATGTTTTAAAATCCATTCATACGACTTGCCGTTTTTTGCGTATGCGTTTGCGCCCGTCTGGCTCATACCAACGCCGTGACCATAGCCACGAACAGTAAATACAAACTTATCATCAGCCTTATTATAGGTGATTTTATACGCACTTGAACGAAGCGGTGTGAAATCTCCCGTAAAGAAAACATTTCTAAGATAGGGGCCTTTTTGAAGGCTATCACCTATTGTTACGGTACGAACATAGAGATTGTTTTCATCATATGTGCACTTAAACCATTTTGTTTTATCCTTAATTTTGTTAAGGTCAACACCTAAGAGTTCCTTTGCTCTGGCGGCGATATCCTTCGCGGGGTAAGAATTGATGGTTTGGAATTTTGATGCGTTTTTATCTACCGAAGAATCAACACTTACCAAATAGGGTATCTGCGCCGACCAGATATCACTACTTTTTGCAGTTTTACCCGCCGAGGTTGCATAATAATAGGTTTGGGCTACCTCGCCTTTATAAACGGCAACTGTACCCGCAACCGCCTCTGCCGCTTTTAAGGCATTTTCGCCTGCGGTTTTCATAGGCGCGGTTGGGTATTTTCCGTCTGCCGAGCCGTTACAAAGAAGCCACGAATATGCCGCTACAGCCTGAGCTTTAAGCGCTTCGATATGATAACCAGAGCCCATCTCTGCCTCTAAAATCTGTGCAATAATAGCCGTTGCAGGTCCGCTTACCTTTTGATTATTAAAGGAGTTTTTAACGGTTAATGTAGGAAGCTTACCTGCAGGGGTGTTTTCCTCCTTTGAGGAGGTATTATTATTGCTTACCGCGGATGAAGTATCATCAACCGAACTGCTACTTAAAGGTTTAGACGAACTACTGCTTGAAATGGTAGAAGACTCCTTTGAGGAGGAAGAAACAGGTTTACTGCTACTTTGGGGTTTACTGTTATTTGGCTTTGATGAGTTAGGCTTAACAACCACCTTTGAGGAAGTAGGTTCCTGTTGCTCATATTTACTTGAAGACTCTTTTTTTGATGAAACCTTATCATTTTTAGACGAGGTTGCCGATGAAACTTCACTGCTTATCTCCTGAAAAACAGAAGGAGTCATAACCGCCAAATCGCTACTGCTTTCGGGGATATCCGATGCATACTGCAAATCGTTTTGGTTGCTACCTGTAACGTCAACCAAGGGTGATTCTTCATCTCGTACTCTACGCGCAACTACTGCTGTGCTACTTTTGGAGCCCACACAAACAAGAGAAACGAGTTGGTCATCTGCATTTATCTCAATATCTGTTTTTATGACCGATGCCTTTTTAAGCTGTTTAAGGTAGCTTTCAAATTCTGTATCATCAAAAAAGGTTGTTTTTATCACCTGATTAGTTTTAGCATTATCAAACTCAAAAACCGAAAAAACCTTCCATTTGTTTTCAAGATACAAGGTATCAAATGAAAAGGTTGGCGCCTCCTTATAATGCTCAATATCAAGATATTTTTTTATATCCGAGAGCATACCCCGCTTTTTAATATCTTTGCCGTAAATAGTTATGTTTCTGGTGTAACTTTCGGGGTCACTAACACTATCGGTATAAAGCGTTCCAAAACGATTTACGCTACCATCAAACAAATGAGTTTCGTAATAAAGCTGGGACCTATTTGCCGATGTAACAACCGGAAGATTTACTGATGTGTTGGGTAGGTTAAGCCAACCAAATACATCTTTATTTGTTTGATAAAGTTTACCAAACTTATAAAGCATATTTTGTGGCAAACCCTCCCACGCCTGACCATAAAGCGCTTTAGCGTTATAATTGACCGTTGTTGTTTGCATTGGCTGAAAATACCACTCATATCCGAAATATGCTGCAAATAAAACCGCAATAACCAAAATTACAGATATAATAATTTTTAATATTTTTCGGTTTTTCGGCTTTGGCAAATTATCAAACGCTTCTTCGCTCTCTGCCAAAAACTGCTCTAGAGTTGAATAGCGGTTTGATACATCCTCCGGCTTTTCTAAAATGGTATATTCTGCATCATCCTGCCCGACATTTTCATCGGGTTTAATTATTTTTTCTTCTTCCACCCTTTGAACAAGAGGGGGCTGTGTGGTTAATTCACTATCATTTAAAGATTGCTCTTT
>JAZNIK010000083.1:0-19164 GCA_045577495.1 Acutalibacteraceae bacterium | reverse complement strand
TTTTCAAAACCTTCTTTGCTGTTGGCAATAGTGAAAACATCGGCAAGGACTTCACCTTCTGAGTTTATGATGAAGCAATCGTGCTTGTCTTTTGCAACATCAATTCCAACAAAGATCATGTTAATACCTCCAATAGATTATTTTGATGCTGTTATCCACAGGTCCAATGCTTTGTAACCTCGTTCTAAATAAACCGTCGGGCGGTATCTAACTGATTAACAATACTGCAAATGTCTGTGGTTGGAGCCTAAATTAAACCGTCTGCCCGGTAGGAGGCATAAACCAATCCACAGCACCATTTACAGTGTAGCATATTGTCCTTGCAGAGGGACACTAAAAACTACTACTTTATTATACGAGGAGAATCAAAATGGAAAAGTTTTATACTACCCCTCAGTTAAATAAAACTGAATTTACACCTATAGCTATTATGGATGCATCAAATGATATTGATGATGGTGGCGACGTTGGCACTAACGTTGGCAATGAGCAAGCATAAGTAAATATCAATAATTTTCCTTGAAAAAGAGGCGGTCGATTAGACCGCCTCTTTGCCGTATATCATAAAAAATCAATCTTTTTATTGTCAACCCAAAGTTCAAATGTTATAATATTTTTAAAAGTAATTTAATGGAGATTAAAAAATGCAAGATTTATGGGGATATTTAAAATCCGCAACCAAACCAATAGTTCTTTATGGAACGGGCAATGGGGCAGATAAGGTTGTAAATCGCCTGATTCAAGACAATGTTAAAATATCGGGCGTGTTTTCATCGGCGGGTTTTAAAAAGAACAAAATCTATGCTGGGCATACAATCAGCGATTATATCACCTTGAAGCAAAAACTAGGTGATATGATTATCCTTGTTTGTTTTGGCAGTCACTTGCTATCGGTTATGGAAAATGTTAAGGCGTTGGATGCGGAAAATGAATTATATATCCCCGATGTTCCTGTTGTTGGTAACGAAATATTTGATTTAGAGTTTGCAAAAATACATAAAAATGAACTTTGTGAAACCTATAATCTTTTGGCGGATGAGCTTTCAAAAACTGTTTTTAAAAATATTATAATGTTTAAATTAAGCGGTAAACTGGAGTATCTATTAAAAGCCGAAACCAATAGGCAAGAGGTTTTTGATTTATTAAATCTAAGCAAACAAGAAAACTTTTTGGATTTGGGCGCCTTTACAGGTGATACAGTTCAAGAATTTATAAGTTATGTAAAGGATTATCAAGGCATAATAGCAGTTGAGCCGGATAAAAGAAATTTTAAAAAGCTTTGTGAAAGCAGCGCAGATTTAAAGGATATAAACTGTATCAATGCTGCCATTTCGGATAAAAGCGGCAAGGCGTTAATATCAAAAAATCACGGTAGGGGAAATAGCGTAGAGGGTAAAACGGTTGAAATCAATACACTTTCTTTAACTGATATTTCCAAAGAATTTATGCCCACGTATATTAAAATGGATATAGAGGGTAATGAGATTAAGACGATAAACGGCGGTAGAGAACTGCTTAACGCACAAAAACCCAAAATGCATATTGCCTGTTATCATACCGCTTATGATATTTTTAAAATACCGCTTATTATAAAAAATATTTGCCCTGAGTATAGGGTTTATATGCGGCATCACTCTTGTTTTCCCGCTTGGGATATCAACTGCATTTTTATATAAACAGGGTTAATTGATGGTTTTCATCACAAATACCTAAAAAAATTTTTTTGGCGTTTTTATAACCTTGGCATTCAAGCTCCGTCTTTAACCAATTAATGTCAAGGCCAAGCCGTTTTAGATTTTCGTTTAAAATTCTGCCATCCATTATAACCTCGGTGTTTATATATTCGGGTGGCGGAATTAAATTCATATCGGTTGGGTTTATAGGTCTTTTTGTTGCTTTTGGCAAAACAGTTAGTCTGCCGTTATATTCAAAAATTGCGGTTTGTATGTCGTTTAAATTAAAATAACCCTCTTGTCTGCACATGACCATAAATTCGCTTAAATCTATCTTGGCTTTTTTCATATTTTTACGATAGAGTTTTCCACTATTCATAATTATTGTGGGTGTGCCGTTTATAAACTTTCTCATTCCGGGTAGTTTGCTTGTTATCAAGGTTAAAATAACGGTTATAATTCCATAAACTATCATAGCAATTAGCGGCAGTAAAGGTTCTTCGAGTTCGGTTGCAAGTTCTGCCGCAATAGAACCGATGGTTATACCTGTAATATAATTAAAAAAATCAAGCTGTGACATTTGCTTATGCCCCATAATTTTAGCAATTACAAATAATGCCACAGCCGATAAAATCGAAGTTAAAATAACATTTATTATTTGCATAATAACCCCCAAAATTGTTTAGGCTATGGTTATTATGCTATTTTTTGTTGTTAATATTCTCACAAATCCCCCGCCTTGCAGAGATTGTCACAAGTGTATCACCCAACTGTACAAGAACAGATGCCAATAGATTTAATTCATCATCATTAAAATTTGCAGCTATCATGTTTGCAAGTGTGGTTATTGATGCGGTTAATTCACAAGCATTCATTTTTACCACCTCAATATATTATATGTAACTAAAATAAAATGCTTATATCAAATCTAAAACAAAAATCCGCCGATTTGCATCAGCGGATTTTTTGCTCGTAAGTGACCGAGGCTAAATATTCTTTTGGTGTCATTTTGGTATGCTTTTTAAATACTCGGCAAAAATATTGCGGACTATCAAACATAAGAAAATCAGAAATTTGCGACACGGTATAGGTTTGCTTTCTAATCTGGTATTTCGCTTCACTAATTTTTAGTTCCCTTAAATATTCAGTTATTGTTTTTTCTGTATTTTTTTTAAAAACAGCGGATATATAAGTTCGGCTAAAACCCAATTCTTTGGCAATATTTTCTACAGTAACTCTGCCGTAAACATTGTTTTTTATAATGTCAATAATATTATTTGTAAGATTATCATAATTTTTGTTGTTTGAAGTAGGGACTTTTGGAATTGTAGCGCTGCGAATTAATTTTAAAAGCAGCATTTCCAAATTGAGTTTAATTAATTGTTCGCTTCCAAAAAGGCCGTCATTACGTTTTATGAGGGGTACTTCATATGGGCTGTCTTCGGTAAGCACATATGCTTCATTACCATCGCTTATCATTTCGGATATATATTTTCTAAGCGGAGTAGGTACATTCATTCGTCGGTTCTCAAAAAATGACATATCTTTTGAATTACTTCTAAAGGTTATTATAAAAACGGTTGGAGGGGATGAGGGAACCGAAGCAATGGAATGCTTTTCACCCGGTTTATGAAATATAATTTCACCTTGGTTAAGGGTAAATTCAACATCATCCGCTGTAATTATCGCAGAGCCTGAATTTATGTAAACGAGTTCCCAATAAGAGTGGATTTCACCAGAAAATTTAAAATCAGACTTGAACTCAAAATAATGAATTGACATTATCTGTTCGGCATTAATAAGGCTTTTTATATGTGTAGACATAATTCCTCCTAGTTTACAAAAATGCACCAAAACAGTGTATTTGTGCATTGAATTTATCCTTGATTGATGCTAACATAAAATCATTATAAAGTCAATAGAATAGGAGAAATAAAAATGAAGGTGTTAGCTATTTCGTGCCATCCTGATGATATGGAAATATGCTGTGGCGGTACATTATTACGTTGCTTGAAGCGTGGAGATGACGTAACCGTATGCCATGTTGCCAATGGGGATATGGGGCATGTGGAAATATCCAAAAATGAACTTGGTAATATTCGCATAGCAGAGGCCAAAAAGGCGGGGGATATGGCAGGGTTTAAAACTGTCACTTGTAATGTTGGGGATTTACTTGTAAAGTTTTCTAGTAAGGAGCAACATGACCAACTGGTAAAGATTATTCGCGAGACAGATCCGGATTTCATTATAACCCACAGCCCTGATGATTATATGACAGATCATACCGAAGTGTCTCATTTAGTCTTTAAGGCGTCGTTTTCAGCAACTGTTCCGCATTATGAGGAACAACTCGGAAAGGCAACAAGTGTGGTACCGATTTTTTATATGGATAATTCAGCATTACTCGGTTGTGAGCCTACAGAGTACGTAGATATATCAGATGAGCTGGAAATGAAAATCGAGATGCTAAAATGCCATAAAAGTCAGGTGGAGTGGCTTGCGGCTCATGATAATAATGATATTGTTGAGACTACTAAAACCTGTGCGAGAATGCGAGGTATACAGTCGGGTGTAAAATACGCAGAGGGTTTCCGCCAGTGTATGACCGATCATAGAATTACAACAAAAAGGCTTTTGCCGTAACTAGGGAGGAAGTATAAAAATGGATTTTAATTCAACAGTTAAAGGGTCAGCTTTAGAGGGCTTTTACCCAGAGGGATGGGATTTTCAAAAAATCGATGCTTGTATTGATGCACCGGAAAAAATCACCGAGCGTCAGAACTTTTGGCATAAGGGGTTTGACCCCATAAAATGTGATAGTCTAGGGGAGTTTGAGACCTATATGGGTCACGAAATTGCAATGCAGATTCGTATTGCTAAAGAAACAAATAAAAAAATAGCATTTATTTTACCGGTAGGACCCATGGGAATGTATAAGTGGGTTGTTTACTTCCTTAAAGAGTGGAGAATATCATGTGAGCATGTTTACACCTTTAATATGGATGAGTGGGCAGATAGCGATGGCAATACATTGGCGCCTGATAATCCGGGAGCCTTCCAGTATGCTATGGAGCAAGCGCTTTTTAATCCGCTTGGAGAACTTACAGTACCCAAAGAACAGCGGAATTTTGCAACTAAAGAAAATCTTCCTACATATCCTAAAAAGATTGCCGATTTAAAGGCAGAGGGTGCAAAATTAGTGCTTGTATATGGTATAGGAAGAATGTGTCATATTGCTTTTTGGGAGCCGACATTTGCGCAAGACTATAAAACCGCTAACGAATGGGAAATTGCTCCTTATAGAATTGCAGCAAAAATCCACCCCCTTACTGTTGAACAGAATGCTCTGACAAGTTTCAAATCCAGAACTACTTTAGTTCCTTGCCGCGCTAACACTATTGGCCCCGGAATATTTCTAAAGGCTGATTATGCCATTGGAGGTGCTGACGGAACTTTGGGTCGTGGTATGCAGTGGCAGGGTATGTCGCTTTGGATGACACTTCGCTACGGAACAACACCGTGTATCACTTCGTCTTATATTCCTACACTTCCGGGAAAACTTTTTTTCTTAAAGGATTTAGCAGGACCGCTTACAGCAGAATGTAATTAGTTTAAGCACCCGAGTGTACAAACTCGGGTGCTATTTCCTATTTAAACAAATAGAAAACGTCTATTTTACGGACAAAAAGAAATCGAGTGCTCATTTCCAACATTCAAGTTGGTTATGAACACTCGATATGGTCGAGGTGACAGGGCTCGAACCTGCGGCATCTAGTTCCCAAAACTAGTGCGCTACCAACTGCGCCACACCTCGAAACGTTATGTATAGTCTAAGCACTAGACAACATATGATATTATACTTTAACTGTTGTGGTTTGTCAAGTATAAATATCATTAATTTTTATTGTTTTTAACAATAGCGCTAAACAGCTTTTTTAAATAAATAGATACTTGCTAAGTTTTAGAAAAAATGTTATAATATTTTAAAACAAATCTATCATTAGTCTTTTAGAGAGGAATGAGATAAACGTGTCAAAAGGTGTTGTGATTACTATAGGTCGTCAATTTGGTAGTGGCGGTAGAGCTATCGGTAAAGCGGTAGCAGAAAAGCTTGGTATTCCTTTTTATGATAAAGAGATTATTAAGCGTATCGCTCAGGAAAGCGGTTTAAGTAAGGAACTTCTTGACGATTATGATGAGCGTCCAACTAATAGCTTTTTGTACTCGTTATCTCTTGGGGCGTATACATACGGCAATCCTATGACAAGTGCTTTAGAAATGCCTATGAGTGATAAGATTTTTTCAATTCAAAGTGATGTTATTAAAAAGTTAGCTGATGAGGGACCATGCGTCATAGTTGGCCGTTGTGCCGAGAGTATTTTAAAGGACAATTATAATGTTTTGAGCGTGTTTATTCATACCGCTACCGAAAATCGTATTTCAAGGGTTGCAGAGTATGAGGGGATTTCTCCTGCCGAGGCGTCCGACCTTATTAAAAAAACAGATAAAAAACGTGCAAGCTATCATAATTACTATTCCGAGCTTAAATGGGGTGCCGCAACCTCGTATGATTTTTGTATTGATAGTAAAATCGGTATTGAAAATACGGCAAATTTAATTGTTGATGTTTATTCGATGAAGTAATATTTTGCTTTTTATGCACTTGTTTTTGTTTTCAGCGTAAACTGTAGTACGAAAGCAGGTGCATATTTTGAGGTATTGCTGTACTGAAGTTAAAAAGCGTAGGTATAATGTAAAAAAAATAAGCATAAGCCTTTCCTTAGTTTTAATTGGCGTTTTAATTTTATTTGTTATTGCTGATGGTGTTGTTCGCTCTATTATACGTGGTTATCCAATGAGCGTTGCTAGTGGAGTTATGCTTGAAATGATGGATGAGGCTATGGAGAATGTTTTGTCCAAGGAGAAGCTTGATCCAAACAATATTGATGAAGTAAAATATGGCGAGGATGGTTCTGTTTTATCGGTTGAAACCAACACTTCAAATTTAAATTTGGTTAAAACCGACTTTTCAAATGAACTAGCCAAAATTCTTAAAAAGTATGGCGATGTTATAACTGTTCATGTTCCAATAGGAACCCTTATTGGTAATGAATATACCATAGGCAGAGGACCTGATGTTACATTTAAACTAAAATATTCTTATTCGGTTAAAACCGACCTAAACAGTACATATTATGAGGCGGGAATAAATAATACGCTTCACTCGATTGAGCTGAATGTTACAAACACGATTTTTATAGTTATGCCTTGGGGTAATAACGCTAAGGATGTTAGCACAAAATATATATTAGCCGAAACTGTTATAATAGGTAAAGTGCCTGATGCATATACCGGTGTTTATGATGGTTCGGGCGAGATTGTTGATGATATTTTTGACCATCAAGCAACAGAGATTGAATAAAAAGGAATGATAATTTTGAATCAACAGGATGCAAAATTAAGGATTGATGAACTGGTAGAAAAGCTTAATTATTATAGCGACAGATATTATGTTGATGATAATCCCGAGATATCCGATTATGATTATGATATGCTTCAAAATGAGCTTAAATCACTAGAGGCTGAGTATCCTGATTTGGTGCGACCCGATTCGCCGACTCAAAAGGTTGGTGGCGCAGCAGATAGGCTATTTTCTCCCGTTGAGCACACCGTTAAAATGGAGAGTCTACAGGATGCGTTTAGTTTTGATGAATTAAGAGCGTTTGATAAAAAAATTAGTGAACTTGTTACACCAATATATTCTGTTGAGCCAAAAATTGATGGACTTTCTGTATCCTTGGAGTATAAAAACGGCGCGTTTGTGCGTGGCTCTACTCGTGGCGATGGTTTGGTGGGTGAGGATGTTACCGCAAACCTTTTAACTATTGAGGATATACCAAAGCGTATAGAGTTCTCGGGCGAATTAGAGGTTCGCGGCGAGGTTTATATGTCGCACAAGCACTTTTTGGAGCTTGTTGAAAGGCAGGAGAATGAGGGATTACCACCCGCAAAAAATCCACGAAATGCAGCCGCGGGTTCACTCAGACAAAAAAATCCTAAAATCACTGCCGAGAGAAAACTATCAAGTTTTATTTTTAATATTCAGCGTATTGAGGGAAAGGTTCTTACATCTCATACCGAGTCACTTGATTTTTTAAAGTTGCTAGGCTTTAGCGTTCTGCCTTTTTATCATAGGGTTGAGGGTATTGATACCGCCATTAAAAAGGTTGAGGAGATTGGCGAAAACAGAGGCAATCTGCCCTTTGATATTGATGGTGCGGTTATTAAGCTTGATGATATTTCACAACGTGATTTGTTTGGTAGTACCTCTAAATTTCCTAAGTGGGCAGTTGCATATAAATATCCCCCTGAGGAGAAAGCAACAAAACTTTTGGATATTGAGATAAATGTTGGTCGTACAGGTGCTTTAACACCTACTGCAATATTTGAGCCTGTTACACTTGCGGGCACAACCGTTAGCCGCGCCGTGCTCCATAATGAAGATTTTATAAAGGAAAAGGATATTAGAATAGGCGACACTATAATTGTGCGTAAGGCGGGGGATATAATTCCCGAAGTTTTGGGCGTTTTAGAACACGCTGAGGGAGCAAAGCCTTTTGAAATGGTTAAAGTATGCCCCTCCTGCTCGGCGGTTGTTTCGCGCGAGGAGGGTGAGGCGGTTGTTCGTTGCACAAACGCCGAATGTCCCGCTCAGCTTACGCGACATTTAATTCACTTTGCAAGTCGTGATGCTATGGATATTGAAGGGCTTGGACCCGCGGTAATTGAACTTTTGCTCCAAAATCAGCTTATCCATCATCCGTATGACCTTTATACTCTTGAGATTTCTGATTTAGCAGGGCTTGAGCGTATGGGTGAAAAATCGGCAGAAAATTTGGTAAAAGCTATCGAAAAATCCAAAGAGAATGATTTGTATCGTTTGATTTTTGGTTTAGGCATTAGGCATATTGGTGCCAAAGCGGCAAAACTTGTTGCCGATAAAATGCAAAATATGGATGCTATTTTAAGTGCTAATATTGAGGATTTTATCGCTATTGATGGTTTTGGTGATATTATGGCTAAAAGCCTTTATGAGTTTTTGGCGCTTCCTCAAACTAGAGCCTTGATACAAAGATTTAAAGAGTTGGGCTTAAATATGTCATCAAAAACGGTTATTACTGATACCCGTTTTGACGGTATGACCTTTGTGCTAACAGGCACATTACCCACCTATAAGCGTAACGAGGCGGCAGCCATAATTGAGGGCTTTGGCGGAAAAACATCTTCCTCTGTTTCTAAAAAAACCACCTATGTTTTGGCGGGTGAGGAAGCAGGGAGTAAACTTGATAAAGCAAATGCTTTGGGTGTTAAGGTAATTGATGAAGCCGAGTTTAATGAAATGATAAAATAGTTTTTTAAGTGTATTATAATATAAAAAACAAAGGATGTTTTGAATGTATAGCTTTGATGCAAAAGACGCTGTTAAAAAGTGCTCTGACTGGGTAAAACAGTGGTTTGAGGAAAATGGCAGGGATTGTAATGCCGTGCTTGGCATTTCGGGTGGTAAGGATAGTTCGGTATGTGCTGCGATTTGTGCTAAAGCTCTTGGTAATGACCGCGTTATTGGTGTTTTAATGCCACAGGGCGAGCAGTTTGATATTGATTATTCAAAGGATTTATGTGAGTTTTTAAAAATTAAAAACTATACGGTTAATATTAAAGATGCGGTGGATGGCATTTATAACTCAATAGGCGATAAATTTGAGGTTTCTAATCAAACTAGGTTTAATTTACCTGCCAGAATCCGTATGGCAACTGTTTATGCGGTTGCTCAGTCCCATAATGGTAGGGTTGCAAATACCTGTAATTATTCTGAGGATTGGGTTGGCTATTCAACACGCTATGGCGATTCGGTAGGTGATTTTAGTCCGCTATCCGATTTTACTGTTGAAGAAGTTAAGGCAATGGGTAGAGAACTTGGTTTGCCCGAGAAGTTTATTGAAAAAACACCTATTGATGGTCTTTGCGGAAAATCAGATGAGGATAATTTGGGCTTCAGCTATCAAATGCTTGATGATTATATTCGTCGAGGTATTGAGCCACCAAAGGAAATTAAAGAAAAAATTGATAGGATGCATAAAAACAGTTTGTTCAAGCTTGAATTTATGCCGGTATTTAGATATAAGAAAGATTAAAAAACACCGCAGATTTTAATAATCTGCGGTGTTTTAATTATAATTTATAATCAAAAAGCTGTTCGGCGAACCATACCGAATTCACCTCAAAGGTTTTATGGTTTAGATAGTTTAAAATATCAGCATCCTCGGTAAAGTTAAAGGTCAGCTTATAAGAATAATGCGCCTGTTTTGAAAATCCTAGTTTTTTATCCTCTTTAAGTTTGCCGTATTTTCCATCACCTAGCAGGGCGTGACCGATGGATGCAAAATGGGCGCGTATTTGGTGGGTTCTGCCAGTTATTAGCTCAACCTCAACTAAGGATAAATTGTTTTTTTCTGCCAAAACCTTATATTTTGTTTTTATGGTTTTTGTTTTTTCGGTTTTCTTGTTTTCTAAAAATACTTTGTTGTTTGCTTCATCTTTAAAAAGATATCCCTCAAGTAAGGCTTCTTTTTGCTTTAATTTTCCGTGAACTACGGCAAGATAGCGCTTATCAAGTTCGCGGGATTTTATCTTATCGCAAAGGATTTTAAGAGCGGCGGCATTTTTTGCGGCTATAACTATACCGCCTGTATTTCGGTCAATTCGGTTGGCAAGAGCGGGGGTAAAACTTGTATCTTTTTCGGGATTATATTCACCCTTTTTATACAAATAGTGGCAAATACGAGATATAAGTGTATCACGATATTCGTTTTTATCGGGATGCACGAGTAGCCCCTGCTTTTTATCAACCAAAATGATATTTTCATCCTCATATACGATATCAATCTTATCCGATGCCGATAAAAAATCATATTTAGGCTCAACCTTTGTTGCAAACTCATCGGGGATATAAGCCTCAATAACATCGCCGATTTGCGCCTTAAAGGATATATCGGTACGTTTGCCGTTGAGTTTGATTTTTTTCATTCGTATGTATTTATACATAAGAGTTTTTGGCAAAGTTGGCATCAGTTTTACCAAAAGCTTATCCATACGCATATTGGCTTCATTTTTTCCAATTTCAAAACGTAACATATTTTTTCACCGCTATTATTCTTTATTTTTATAATATGATGGGGGATTGCCTGTATGTTTTTTTATAACCTTGCTGAAGTGGTAAACATCTGAATACCCTAACTGTTCGGCAATTTCGGCAATAGTAAACATTTGAGTCTGCAATAATTTTATTGCCCAATGTATGCGGATTGATTCGCGGTACTGCATTGGTGACTTGCCCATTTTTTCACAAAAAAGTCTTCTAAAATGGGTGCTGCTCAAATTACAAAGTTCTGCCAAATACTCGTTTTTAATGGGCTTGTCATAATTTAGGTTAATGTAGCTTAATGCGGGGGCGAGTCTATCCTTAATAGAAAGCGACATATCGGATGTGTATAAGCAGTTTATAAGGTCAAGTAGTATTTGTTCAAGCCTTATTCGACTTTCCATCAAATACCATTGAGAGCGATTTTCCCAAACAGTCAAAACTTCTTCTATTTGATTTAAAATGTATGGATGCTTTTCAAGGTTTACACAGGTTGGAAGTTCAAGCTCTCTAAAAGCTTTTTTGGGGTGAAGATTAAATGCGGTTGTTATATAAACCAATCCTTTTTCACCTGCTCGGATAAAATATTTATCACCCTTTTGCAAAAGCATAATTGAATGTTTTTTTAGGTTATGTTCGCCTGTGTGGTCGATAAAAACTCCATCACCATCCAACACCAAAATAAAGCCATCTTCCATACGGCTTGTGCAGTCAAAGTAAAAAGAACTGTTTTCTGCCTTTTTAACAATAACAGAAATTGTGCCAACCCTTAGGTCTTGATAAAGATGCATAAAACATCACTCCCAAATTATTATAGCATAAATATAATAAAAATAAAAGCCTTAAATGGACAAAATGTACAAAAAATGATTGTTTTTGCTATTGAGAGAAATGCCTAAAGGTAATATAATGTAATTATAATTAATAAAAAGGGGACATTTTATGTCAAAATGCTATGTTGAACCTTATTTAATGCCGGCAGCAGATATGGGAAAGGATAATCCGCTTCCTGATATTAAAAATAACGCATATATACACGCAAAAATCGAACTTACCGAAAATGTTAATCAAGAGGATAGAAAATACATAAATTGCGGTATGATTCCAACTCTTTTACCATATACCGAGCAAAATGGATATAACCGTGACAGAAAAGATAAAATTTTCAAAGCGGTTGTGCTCGAGAATAAATACTTAAAGGCAGTTTTCTTACCCGAACTTGGTGGAAGATTGTGGTCCCTTATTGATAAGGAAAAAAATAAAGAACTACTTTATTGCAACCCCGTTTATCAACCCGGTAACCTTGCACTTCGTAACGCTTGGTTTAGCGGCGGTGTTGAGTTTAACGTTTCTATAAAGGGGCATAACCCCTTAACCTGTGATTCCATCTTTGCCAGAAAAATAAAAATGTCTGATGGTAGCGAAGGTATTAGGATTTACGATTATGAGCGTATTCGCGGTGTAGCATACGGCTTTGATGCCTGGATTCCAGAGGATTCTAAAATGCTTTATATCCGTCCTAGAATCGAAAATCGCACAGGTAGAGAGATTTGGATGTATTGGTGGTCAAATATCGCAGTTCCCGAAACTCCCGAAACCCGCGTTATTGCACCTGCTGATGATACTTTTATTAACTACTTTGGTAATAATCATTATGTTTTAGACCAAAAGCCAATTAAGTACGTTATGGATGTTGATATAAGCTATCCTAACAACCTTCCTCGTTCAATTGACTTTTTCTATCGTATAGATAAAAAGGATGATAAGTGGATTACTTCTGTTGATAAAGACGGCTATGGACTTATTCAGTGCTCAACCAAAGAACTAATTGGCAGAAAATTGTTCCTTTGGGGTCAGGGCGCAGGTGGCAAAAACTGGAATCAGTTCTTATCAGATGGTACAAATAGCGGTTATGTAGAAATTCAAGCAGGTCTTGCTTATACTCAGCTTGAGCATATCCCAATGCAAGATGGTGAGGTTTGGTCTTGGGTTGAGGGCTATGGTGCATTAAATGGCGATAAAAATGAAATGCACGGTAGCAGAAGTCAGGCAATCAAAGAGGCAGAAAACGGTCTTGCAAAAATCTTCCCCAATGGTATGACTGATACTTTAGACGCCGCTAAGGAGATTACTGCAGAGCTTGGCGATTTTGTGCTTATTGGTTCAGGCTGGGGCGCACTTGAAAATCTTCGTCGTGTGGCAGATGGCGAGATTTCTCTTTCTGATACATATGTATTCCCAGAAAACTGCTTAACAGAAACTCAACTCGAATGGATATATTTTATTAAAAATAATGTTTTAGCCCAGCGTCCTGTAGATGAAGAGCCAAAGGGATATCTTGTTGATGCATTGTGGTGTGAGCGTTTAGAAAAAGCCATAACAAAGCCCGAAAATAACCATTGGTATGCTTATATGCATCTTGGTGTTATGCGTTATGCCGCAGGTGATGTTAATGGTGCAAAAGAAGCATTTGAAAAATCGGTTGATTTAACACCTAATGCTTGGTGCTACCGTAACCTAGCTATGATTTGGCGTAATGAACTTGGTGATAAAGCAAAAGCGGTAGAGTATATGACTAAGGCGGTTGCGCTTAACAATAACTGTCGCGGAATTTTGCTTGATACTGCAACCACATATATTGCGGCAGATATGTATGGTAAATGGATGGAACTTTTTGAAACTCTAGATGCCAAGTGGCAAAATGATGGTCGTTTGCAACTCAACTATGTTTCTGCATTGTTAAAAGAAAAGAGATACGAAGAGGCTGCCAAGATTTTAAAACCAGGTTTTTCAATACCTGATATGAAAGAGGCGGATACCGACCTATCAGATATTTGGTTCGAGCTTTATAGCAATATTATTTCTAAGCAAACAGGTATTACTGATGTAGATGAGCTAAATAAACTCGTTGAAGAAACATATCCTTTAGGTGATTTGGATTTTAGAACCCACTAATTTTTTTACAGTAGACTATATAAAGCAAAGGAGAGTTTTATATGATTTTTGAAAAATATTTTGCAGGTCAACTTCCAAATGATGCATATAAGGCACTTTGGGATATGGTTAAGGACGAAAAACCTGAAGAAGCATATATGCAAACAATTAAAAAGCGTGTTAAAGGCGAACTTGCTGATATTTGCACAGATAACTATTATATCGCACGCGATGGTGATAAATGCGGCACAAGATTATGGACAGGTTGGGGAAACCATAAGGATTCTGTTGGTAACTTTGGTCACTTTTTAACCTTGCCTGAATTTCGCGGAAAGGGTCTTGGCAAAAAGGTTATGAAGCTTTGGGCAAGTGATATTTTAACCCGCTCGGATGTGCCTTTGGCATTGTTTTGCAGCGCTGAATCCGAAGTTATAGATATTTTTTACCGCGAATATGGTTTTCGTGAAATTGATTCAAAATACCATGGCGGTTATCTTTACTGTCCGTTGGGTGATTCTCCCGAAACCTTTACCGAGTTTCACGAGAATTATTATAAGCCCTCAAAAACTCTTATTCATAAAAAGGGTAGTTTAGAATTCCGTCACGAGCTTGATTGTCTTTTAAGATTTACTCTTTTTATGCTTGGTGAGGAATTTACTATAGGTGAGTATTATAGCGTAGAGGAATATTTAATATTCTGTCCTGATAGGGTAGGTATGCTTTATTCCGAGGACGGTCATTGTGTTGGCTGGAGTTTAGATGGTAATATAATAGTTCATCCGTTGTATAAAGACTCTAGGATTATTTATAAATAAAATCAAAATACCCTTTGTATACTTAATTGTGTGTGAAGGGTATTGTTTTTTTGAAAAATAATCTTTTTATTTATTTTTTTAAAAAACTGATAGACAAAGTTGTTTTTTTATGATATACTTTCATTGAAATTATATGGTTTAATTTACATATAAAAGTTTTTTAAAAAATGTATAGGAGTTGTTATTATGCAAACAGAGAAAGCATATCTTTTGGCCAAAGAGCAATATGCCAAAATCGGTGTTGATACCGATGCCGCTTTAGAGCGTTTACAAAATATCGTTATTTCAATGCATTGTTGGCAGGGCGATGACGTAAACGGATTCTTGTTTCAGGATATAGAGCTTAGTGGTGGTATCCAAACCACAGGTAATTATCCAGGCAAGGCAAGAACTGCTGATGAGCTTAGAACTGATATAGAAAAGGCAATGTCGCTTATTCCGGGTCGTCAAAAGCTTAACCTTCATGCTATTTATGCCGATACAGATGAAAAGGTAGATTTAGACCAGTTAGAGCCTCGCCACTTTGAAAAATGGGTAGAGTGGGCTAAAAAGGTAGGTACAGGTCTTGATTTTAACCCCACCTGCTTTAGTCATCCTATGGCAGACAGTGGTTACACTATCAGTAGCGCAGACCAAAAGGTTCGCGATTTCTGGATTCGCCACTGTAAACAAAGCCGTAAAATCGCTGCTTACTTTGGTAAAGAGCTTGGTGAAACCTGTGTAACAAACTTCTGGTTCCCGGATGGTTCTAAGGATGTTCCTGTTGATAAAGAGGGTCCAAGAGCCCGTATGATGACAGCATTGGACGAGGTTTTTGCAGATGAGTATGATGAGGCATACACTAAAGACGCTTTAGAGAGCAAGGTTTTTGGTATCGGTGCTGAAAGCTATACAGTAGGTTCTAATGAGTTTGCATTTGGTTATGCAGTATCAAGAAATAAACTTTACTGCCTTGATGCAGGTCACTTCCATCCAACCGAGGTTATTTCTGATAAGATTCCTGCAGTTTTACTTTTCACCAAAAACTTGCTTTTACACGTTAGCCGTCCTGTTCGTTGGGATAGTGACCACGTTGTTGTTATGGATGATGAGCTTTTGGCAATTGCACAAAATTTGGTTCGTACAAACCTTGTAGACCGTACTTATATTGGTCTTGACTTCTTTGATGCAAGTATTAACCGTATTGCCGCTTGGGTAATCGGCACCCGTAATATGCAAAAGGCTCTCCTTCGCGCATTACTTGAGCCCACGGCAGACCTTATGAAGCTTGAACTTGATGGTGATAATACCGCCCGTTTGGCTCTTACAGAGGAATATAAAACCTATCCATTTGGTGCGGTTTGGGATTACTTCTGCGAGAAAAACGGTGTTCCTGTTGGTGCCGCTTGGCTTGACGAGGTTCGCGCCTACGAAAAAGAAGTTCTTTTAAAAAGATAGATACATATAAAAAGCGATGATGCAAAATAACTGCATCATCGCTTTTACTTTTATTTAGTGTTTAAAGCTTATTCAAGGGGTGTTTTTTGTAAGAATAAAACACCTAAAGTATTTCTTCCACAGTGAACTGAAACGGTAGCACCTGCGCGTGTTACGTGTAATTCTTTGCAGGGCAGTTTTTCTTTTACAAGATTTACAACACTATCAACAATTTCTTTGTCGCAACCGGCGTGTGTAACAAATACGTGGTCGGTGATAATGTTATCAGGATTACTCAAACGCTCCTCAGCATAGGTGAGCAATACATCTGCAAATCTACCGCGATACTTTTTAGATACACCCATACTGCCATCCTTAACCTCAACGCAAGGTTTGAGTTTTAAAAGGTTAGCGCCAAGCGCTGCAATAGCAGAGCAACGACCGCCTTTGTGCAGATACTCCAAACTGTCGATAACAAAGGAAGCGTTAACAGTATTTTTAATCTCCTCGATTTTTCGGCAAATTTCTGTGGCTGTGGCACCTGCTTCTGCCATTTCTGCTGCTTTAATAACTAATAATCCAACACCTGTTGAAAGGTTTGCGCTATCAATAACATAAACATTTTCAAATTCTTCTGCAGCTAATTTTGCGGCTTGATTGTTTGCCGACATACTCGAACTAATAGTAAAGAATATAACTTCTTCTGCTACTTCTAGCTGTTTTTCAAAAAACTCCATATGCTCTGCCATATTTGTGGCAGAGGTTTTAGGAAGATTGCCTGTGCGAGAATGATAATCATAAAGCTCATCGGGGGTAATTTCAATACCGTCGATAAAAGATTCATCGCCCAAGTTAATTCTAAAAGGGTTTAACACAATAGAATATCTCTCACAAAGCTCAGGACCAATATCGCAACTGCTATCACAAGTGATTATTATTTTCTTTTTAGACATTATGTTTCCTCCAAAAAAATATACTATAAACATTATAACAGTTTTTTAAAAAAAATCAAGCGTTATAACTTTATGAAAATTTATGAAAAATGTCAAAATATGTTTTACAAGTTAAAATATATGTGATATAATCATAATAGAAATAAAAAGGGGAAAGTTTAATGCAGTCTGGTAAGGGTTTATCTAAAAAATCATTTATAATTGTAACTGTTTGTTTTGTTTTGGCTCTTGTTTTGGGCTTTGGTATATTTGCACTTCAGTATTATGAACTATCAAAAGAAAAGGAAGCATTGCAAAGTCAGTATAACAAGGTTTCTTCTGAGAGAGAAGATTTATCCTCAAAAAATGCTCTTAATGAATCAGAAATTAACAAATTAAATAGTAAAAATAAATCGTTAAATAAAAAGGTGAGTTCTCTTAATAAAGAGGTAAACTCTCTAAAAAAAAAAATTAACTAGTTCAAAAAGCACTAAATCAACCGCAAAGAACTCTAAAACGAATTCATTAAAATACTATAAAAAAGAAAATAAAGGTAAAAAGATTTGTTATTTAACCTTTGATGACGGTCCATCGGATAACACACTTAAAATCTTAAATATATTAAAAAAAGGTAATGCCAAAGCAACCTTTTTTGTAACCGGCACGCCTAAGCTTTCATATATAAAAAAGGCAAAGGAGCAAGGTCACGCTATTGCTCTACATACAAACACCCACGAATTTTCACAGATTTATAAAAGTGAAACAGCCTATTTTAAGGATTTAGATGCCATTCATAAAAAGGTTACGGGTTATATAGGGGAGATACCTCTTATACTGCGTTTTCCGGGTGGTAGCAGTAATTTGGTAAGCCGAGGATATAATAAAGGAATTATGACAAGGCTAACCAAAAAGGTTGAGGCAAAGGGCTATACCTATGTTGACTGGAATGTTAACTCGGGTGATGCTGATGGCTATAATGTTCCTGCAAGTACAATTTTAAGGCAAATAAAAAATGAAAGTAAAAATAAGAATGAAATTTGCGTTTTAATGCACGATACTGCATCTAAAAACACAACTGTCAAAGCCTTACCTTCTATTATTTCGTATCTTCGTTCACAAGGATATAGATTTGAGGTTTTAACAAAGGATAGTGCAGAATTTCATCATAATTTAAATAATTAAATTTTTAATAAAAATATTGATTTATTATGAAAAATATGGCATTATAATAATATAATAAAAACTATGGAGGGTTTGTTATGGATTTAAAGGGTTCAAAAACTGAAGCTAATTTGATGGCTGCTTTTGCAGGTGAATCACAGGCAAGAAATAAGTACACATATTATGCTTCAAAAGCAAAAAAAGATGGTTACGTTCAAATTGCTCAACTTTTCGAGGAAACCGCAAATAATGAGAAAGAACATGCAAAAATTTGGTTTAAACTTTTGCACGATGGTTCAGTACCTGATACCGCTACCAATCTGCTCGATGCCGCTGAGGGCGAAAATTATGAATGGACTAATATGTATAAAGAGTTTGCTGAGGTAGCAAAGGAAGAGGGATTTGACCATATCGCTTTTCTTTTCAGCGAGGTTGCTAAGATTGAAAAGGCACACGAAGACCGCTTTAGAAAGCTTCTTTCAAACGTTGAAAATCAGGCTGTATTTTCTAAGGATGGCGACATTGTTTGGGAGTGTTCAAACTGTGGTCACTTAGTGTTTGGTAAAAAAGCACCTCAACTTTGCCCTGTTTGTGAGCATCCTCAAAGCTATTTTAAAGAGAAAGCAACAAATTACTAATTCTTATATTTTAACGCCGAAAAGCAAACTTGCTTTTCGGCGTTTCTTTTTACAAATTCCATTCGGGTGTTTTGTCCATTCCAACCGAGTCTATGTCTTGAATAAAACCATCGAGACCAAACTCCTCAAAGGCTAATTTTGCGGCAAAATACTCCTCATCTGTTACGGTTCTGCCTAGTGCGTCGGGGAGGGTGGGGTTTATAGGTGTGTATTGCCTCATAAGGCTAACAAGCACTCTGTTACCCCAAAGACTCGATATCTTTTTAAGAACAGAAATTGTATCGCTGATTTGCCCCGGTAAAATCAAATGCCTAATAATAACACCGCTTTTTAACATACCGTCATTATTATATTGTGGTGCACCCGTGATTTCAACCATTTTATCGATAAAGT
>JAZNIK010000082.1:0-14334 GCA_045577495.1 Acutalibacteraceae bacterium | reverse complement strand
ACATCAAAACCAAAAGGTCAATATTTTCATAATATGAAACTTCTTGAAGTATTTGTTAATCGGTAATATAATTTTAGTTGAGGTGCTATAGTATGAAATTAAATCAAAACTATTATATCGAGCAAAGACAAAACAAAAACCACATTGACCTAAACGGTGAATGGTGTTTTTTGTGGTTAGATGAAGCTACTGATAATATATCAAATTTAAAGTGGGAATATAAAACAACCCTTCCCGCCTCTCTTTATCATATGTTACACAGAGCCGATATTTTACCTAACCCATACTACTCTGACAATAGCAAACTCTACCATTGGGTTGATGAAAAGGTTTGGTATTACAAAAAGTCCTTTAAGTTAAACCAAAAAGATTTTAGCGGTAATGCTTTTTTATGCTTTGATGGTGTTTCATATTATAGCCGTATATGGTTAAACGGGGTTTTATTAGGCGACCACGAGGGTATGTTTGGTGGACCTGTGGTTGATGTTGCCGAGCATTTAAATCTAAATGGCAATAACGAATTGATAGTTGAGGTTAAAGCATTTAATATTGGAGTTAAAGAAAACTTTGATATGTGGAATAAGTCGGGTGAAAATACCCAAATCGTGCCTTGGAATGTAACCAGAGATACCTACACAAGCAACGGTGATTTTATGGTTGCAGGTATTTGGAATAATGTACGATTAGAACTTGTAAACAAACTTCATTTAAGCAGACCTCACCTTTACACCAAAAAAATCGAAGATGATAAGGCCTTGCTTCATTTTGAGGTTGAAATTGCAGACGGAACAATAAACGAGCTTCACTCTTTCTTTGGCAGAACTGACACTCACGACCAATATAATCGCGCCTTTGATAACGGTCTTACAGGTGCCACTCGCGAGACGGAGATTGATTTGCAAATCAAAATCTCTGATGGCGAAAATACTGTATATGAAAGCATCCATACCGAAAAACTAACCGATTTTGAAAATCTTTTAATAAACAACAATTATCACGAGTTGCAGTTTTTTACCAAAGATATTGTTATCCAAAACCCAAAACTATGGTGGCCGGTAGGCATGGGTGAACCATTTTTGTATGATGTTGAAATCAACCTTATATCAGATGGCAAATTATGTGATACCTTAACCTTTAAAACCGGTATTAGAACCTTTACCTCGGATTACACAAAGGGCAACAAATATCGCACCGAGTGGGAGAAGTTTTTGTTTAGCATCAATGGTAAGCAATTCTTTTTAAAGGGTATGAACTGGACACCCATTGATTTTCTTTTTGATATTAGCGAAAGCGAATATGATTGGTGCTTAGCCCTTGCAAAGAATGCAGGTATACAGCTTCTTAGGGTATGGAACGGCGGCGGTATGCCCGAAACAAACCATTTTTATCAAAAATGTGATGAGCTTGGTATTATGGTTTGGCAAGACTATATGATAACCAACACTATGGATACACATAGTTTTGCTCAGAATATTTTAGAATCGCAAATGTCATACAATATTTATAGAATACGAAATCATCCGTCCTTGGTTTTGAACTGTGGCGGTAATGAATTTAACCCCTACACGTTTGGTAATGCCGCAAGTATGTTTGTTACCGACAGGGTAATTAGAACTCTTGACCCATCACGCATTTTTCATTATACTACTGCCGATAGGGGTAGCGCTCATATTTATCGCAATATCGAACCTGTATGGTATCGGCACATTTACAAACAACTTCCCTTTTTGGCAGAATCAGGTATTCACAGCTTTCCATCATACCGCAGCTTTAAAAAACTTATTGACAAAAAAGAAAGCGAGGGCTTTTTACCCGACCTAACCTCACCCGATTTTAAAAACAATTATCCTGGAATTATCAATCACTTTATTGAGTATATGCCCGAGAGACTTCCACAAATGCTTTCTCGTATATCACAAATTATTGATTTAAAACAAGCCTCTTTAGAAGATTTGTGCGAGGCATCACAGGTTCAAACCTTCGAATTTTATCAACTAATGGTGCAATCAATGCAAGAAAATTATCCCGTTTGTGGCGGAATAATGCCTTGGGTATTTAAACGTCCTTGGACTACGGTGGGAGTTCAAACCGTTGATGGTAGCGGACAACCGGGTTATCCCTATTACGCCATCTTAAACTCCTACAAGCCGCTCAATGTTTATTTGTGCCAAGAATGGTCAATTATAGCCCCTAACGAGCCGATACCACTAAAGGCAAAGGTGTTTAATCAAAATGATGAAAACATAGAAAATAGCATTATAAACGTTACTGTTTACTCCCCCGATATGTCGGTTGCTTTTTCTAAAGATATTGAGTACAGTGAGCAAAAAGAATTTGATTTTGGTTTGTTCACTCCTAATGAAAACTACACCAATAAATGCTTTATAATTTCTACCGATCTGACTTTAAAGGGTGAATTGTTATCACGCTCGGTTTACTTTATAAAATGCACCGACCTACTAAGTGACCCCGAGCTATACAAAAAACATCGCACCGAAGCAGTGGAAAATTTATATTTCACTAAAAAACCATTTTTCAAAGAAGAATTATGTAATGCAAAAAAAGCAGTTCTTGATGCAAAAATAGTAAATAGCGGTATGCAAAACGGATATTTCTTTACAGACGTAACCATTAAAAACGCTTCGGGGGTTGACGCCTACCCTGTAACAATACAACCCAAAAATGAAAATTGCCGTTTTTATCTTAGTGAAAACTTTATTTTGATTAAATCAAACGAGAGCGAAACAATCCGCGTAACAAGTGATACCGATAGCCTAGATAAAATAACAATCAATCTTTATAACGGAAACACTGTTACGGCAGAATAAAAAGGCAAAGAAAAAATCTCCTGATGTGATATGCACATCAGGAGATTTTTTAATTTAATACTAAATTTCAACGCTTAATGTTTGTTTAGCTTCATCGGATGCAAATGCGGCTTCCATAACCTGCATAACTCTGCGGATTTCTTTATGTGTTACCAAAATATCCGCCTTGCCATCAAGCGCCAAAACAAAATTACGATAAAAATTGTGAACATCGCTCTCGGGCCTTGCAACACTATATGTATCAAGTGTTATTTCATCGCGCGGTGCCATTGTTTTGGTTATACCTGCCGCTGTTTGCACAGGCAAAACATCCTTTTCGTTCCATGCCTTCATTTTTGCAACCTGAGCTTCTTTTTGCCAATCCTCTATAATTGCGCTACCCTGTTTGCATTGCATATAAAAGCGTGGCATAGCGATGAAGTTATATGTACCAACCTCAATATAAGCGGTTTTGCTATTATCAAATGTAAGTTCCAAACGGAAGCCATCATCAACCTCATCATTGGTAATGTGGGTATTAACACAGTTTACTCTAATGATTTTTTCTGTAAAGATTTGAAGCATTTGGTCAATAAGGTGTACGCCCCAATCCAAAATCATTCCGCCGCCTTGCGCCTTTAAGCAACGCCAGTCACTAGGAATACCGCGTGAGCCGTGAATTCTTTATTCAATACGAATAACATCGCCGATTTCACCGCTTTTTAAAATACCTTTTATTGCTAAAAAGTCAACATCAAAGCGTCTGTTCTGGTCAACTGTAAATAATTTTCCGCTTTTATTTGCCGCTTCAATCATTTCATCCAAAGCCGCAACAGACATTTCAACAGGCTTTTCGCATATAACGTTTTTACCCGCCATAAGCGATTTTATAACAAGCTCTTTATGGTCATCATTTGGGGTTGCAATAACAACAGCATCAACCGAATTATCATTCAATACCGCCTCAAATGACTCATAGGTGTATATACCGCGATTTTGAGCCGCCTCTACACGTTTTGGGTCAATATCGTATGTACCGGCAAGTTCAACAACATCGCTATTCATAATTTGGGTGCAATGCCAATTACCTTGACCGCCACATCCTGTAACTGCAATTTTTTTCATAAAACAATCCTCTTTTAAAGCAGTTTTTAAAAACTACCTTATTTATTTTTTTTAGTATAAACCCAGAATTTTCACACTTCAATAAAAATATTGTTATCTTTTAGCCAAATATTGCTATATTATGATATTTTTGTTTGGTGGGGTGCTTATACATCCTGCTTTTTTTATAATTCAAACGAGCAAAAAATTGCTCTCTGCGCAGAAAAAAGGATGTGATAAAATGTCAATCGACGCAACTGCGTCAAACAATGTTATAAAAGAAAAACAAAAAAGGCGAAAAAAGAGCAACAAAGCGAGAGCTAAAAACCTTATGCTTGCCACCGATAGCGCAATAGAAAGGTTAGAAAAAATCACAAGGCCGGGCGGCGAAATCGAGGATATGGACATTAAGGAATTAAAAAGCCTTATATCCTCTATACGCGACCTTGCTGCAGTATCAACCGAACTCACGGGCGAAGCAAAGCAAACGGGAGGAATTGTAATCTTGCCGGAGGTAAAGCAAAGTGATGAATAATACCATTTGGACACCTCAAAAAAAGCAACTGGAATTTTTGGCACGACCTGAATATGAGTGCTTATACGGTGGTGCGGCGGGCGGTGGAAAAAGTGATGCCCTTTTGGCAGAAGCCTTGAGACAGGTTAATATTTCTAACTATACCGCCTTGATTTTAAGAAAAACTGTTCCACAACTTAGTGAACTAATCGACCGCAGCAGAAAAATTTATTCTGCAGCCTTTCCCAAGGCTATTTACAATTCAACCGAACATTGTTGGAAGTTCGAAAGCGGAGCCAAAATCTATTTTGGAAGTATGCAACACACCAAGGATAGAATTAACTATCAGGGCAAGCGTTATGACTTTATTGCCTTTGATGAGTTAACCCACTTCACTTGGGAGGAATACAGCTATATGTTTTCTCGCAATCGCCCCTCGGGACCTAATACCCGAGTATATGTTCGCGCAACCACTAATCCGGGCGGAGTCGGTCACAGTTGGGTTAAAGAGCGCTTTATTACGGCTGCGCCACCTATGACTCCCATAACCGATAAATACACAGTCATCTCCCCCGACGGAACACCCATAACTATGAAACGGCAAAGGATTTTTGTGCCGTCAACAGTTTTTGATAACGAAATACTGCTCAACAATAACCCCGAATACCTAGCAACACTTGCCATGCTTCCCGAGGCAGAAAAGAACGCGTTATTATATGGTAGTTGGGATAGCTTTGATGGTCAGGTCTTTACCGAATGGCGAAACGACCCCGCTCATTATGATGATATGTTATTTTCACACGTGGTTGCGCCATTTAGAATTCCAAAGCACTGGCAAATCTATAGAGGCTTTGACTTTGGATACACACGTCCCTTTAGCGTTGGTTGGTATGCCGCCGACCAAGACGCAAGGCTTTACCGCATACGCGAGTATTATGGTTGCACCTCAACCCCAAATCAGGGTGTTCGCTTTGAGCCGTCACGCATAGCAGAGCAGATTAAAAACATTGAGGAAAACGACCCCAACTTAAAAGGGCGGTCAATTATAGGTATTGCCGATCCCTCTATTTTTGATGGCTCCAGAGGTCGCTCTGTTGCCGAGGTTATGGAAAAAAGCGGTGTATATTTCAGACCAGGTGATAACGCGCGAATTGCGGGTAAAATGCAGTATCATTACCGTTTGGCTTTTGGCGAGGACGGAATACCAATGCTATATATTTTTAACACCTGCAAACACTTTATCCGTACTGTCCCCTCCCTTTGCTATGATAGTTGTGACGTTGAGGACATAGACACCTCGGGCGAAGACCATATTTATGACGAGTGCCGATATGTTTTAATGCATATTCCCATTAAGGCGCGGCACGACTACCGAAAGGATACAAAAAAGGAATTTTCTCCCCTTTCCAGCGATGATATAAAAGTTAAATTTTTAAGAATATAAAGGAGTATATAATGAAAAAGAAAAACAAAACTCGGATAATTGGGATATCCGAAATTAAAAAAGCATACGAAACTCTTTTAGGCTACAAAGAGAGCAAAAAAACTCTTGAAAAACGTATTATTGAAAATGAAGAATGGTATAAACTTCGTTGTTGTTCCGAGCCGAGCGACACTAACGATATAGGCAAAAATTCTGCCTGGCTTTTTAACTCTATTATAAATAAACACGCAGATGCTATGGACAGTTATCCCGAACCAAATGTTTTGCCAAGGGAGAAAAATGATGAAGCCGAAGCAAAAATGCTATCTTCAATACTTCCTGTTATTTTAGAACAACGCGGATTTGAGCAAACCTACTCGGATGTTTGGTGGTACAAGCTCAAAACCGGCACAGGTGTTTACGGCGTTTTTTGGAATAACGAGCTAGAAAACGGCTTGGGTGATATCGACATTAAGCAGTTAGACATTCTAAATTTGTTTTGGGAGCCGGGAATTAAAAATCTTGAACAGTCGGAAAATGTTTTTTATGTTTCTGCCGTTTCTAAAAGCGCTTTACTTTCAGAACATCCAAACGCCAAATCTGCAATTTCTAAAGGCTACAACATTTTAGATGTATATAATCTGGATAATTGGCAACCCGATGACAGCAAAGTACTTGTTGTAGATTGGTACTACAAACGCAAGGTTAATGGCAAAACTCTTCTTCATTACGCTAAATTTGCAGGTGAATACCTTTTATTCGCCTCTGAAAACGAGGAGATTTATAGAGAAAAGGGCTTTTATGAGCATGGAAAATACCCAATAATTTTAGATTCTATGTTCATTACCGAAAGCTCACCTATTGGATTTGGCTACATAGATATTATGAAAGGTACCCAAGGCTCGATTGACAGACTTAATTCGGCTATTGAAAAAAACGCAATTATGGGCGAAACTCCAAGATGGTTTATAAGCGATTCGGCAGGAATAAACGAGGAGGAATATGCCGATTGGTCGCGCCCGTTTATACACACCACAGGTCGAATTGATGACCAAACCGTTAAGCAGGTTTCGGTAGAAAATATTTCCTCAAACGCTTTACAGCTTTTGCAGTTTAAGATTGATGAGATAAAAGAAACCTCGGGAAACCGAGATTTTGCTCAAGGCTCAACAAACTATGGAGTAACAGCCGCATCGGCTATACTTGCTCTGCAGGAGGCGGGTAGTAAGCTTTCAAGAGATATGATTAAATCAGCCTTTAGAGCGTATTCTAATATTTGCTATTTAATAATCTCGCTCATAAAGCAGTTTTACACCGAGCCCAGAACATTCCGTATCGTTGGCGAAAACGGTGCTGAGAATTATTTGGTATACCAAAACAGTTTAATTAAATCGCTTGACGAAACATCAAAACAAGCCGTTTTTGATATAAAAATTGTTCCCCAAAAGCAAAACCCATATCAAAAGGCTCAACAAAACGAACTTGCAAAAGAACTTTTTAGTCTCGGAATGCTTGACCCAAACAGGAAAGCTGAGGCAAGACTTGCCATAAAACTGATGGACTTTGACGGAAAAGAAGAACTTTTATCAAAACTTAAGGATTAAAGCAATAAAATGCCGATAAAATCAAAAAATGCTCTTGCAACCTATAATTTAATGTTGTATACTAATTTATAGTTGGGTAAACTTTTTTTCGGAGGCTTTTTGTATGAAAATCGGCTTTGATAATGATAAATATATTCGTTTACAGTCTGAAAAGATTCGTGAGCGCATTAAGCAGTTTGGCGGCAAACTCTATATGGAGTTTGGCGGCAAACTTTTTGACGACTTCCACGCCTCAAGAGTATTGCCCGGTTTTGAGCCTGACAGTAAGGTCAAAATGCTTATGCAGCTCAAAGACCAAGCCGAAATTGTTATTGTTATTAACGCTGATGCTATCGAAAAAAATAAACGCCGTGGCGACCTTGGTATAACCTACGATTTAGATACCCTCCGCCTTATAGATGCTTTTCGCGGTATTGGACTATTTGTTGGTAGTGTGGTTATTACATGCTATAACTCTCAGCATGCGGCAGATATGTTTGAAAAACGCCTTAGTGCGCTTGGAGTAAAGGTATACAAGCACTATCCTATTGAGGATTATCCTTCAAACATCCCTTTAATCGTTAGTGATGAGGGCTTCGGCAAAAATGATTATATAGAGACCTCTCGTTCCTTGGTTGTTATGACTGCGCCCGGTCCCGGTAGCGGCAAGATGGCAACCTGCCTATCTCAGTTATACCACGAGCATAAACGCGGTATTACAGCGGGTTATGCCAAGTTTGAAACATTCCCTATATGGAATATTCCGCTTAAGCATCCTGTTAACCTTGCTTATGAGGCTGCAACCGCCGACCTTAACGATGTTAATATGATAGACTCATATCATCTGGAGGCATACGGCGAAACAACCGTCAACTACAACCGCGACATTGAGATTTTCCCTGTTTTAAACGCTATGATGGAGCGTATTATGGGCAAGTCGCCATATAAAAGCCCCACCGATATGGGCGTTAATATGGCGGGGTATTGCATTTTTGATGATGACGCCGTTAAAGAAGCCTGTGAGCAAGAGGTTTTACGCCGCTACTACAACGCTTTATGCTCTGTGCGTCAAGGTATGTCTGAAGCAACCGAGGTTACCAAGCTTGAGCTTCTTATGAGCCAGATGAATATATCCGCCGCCAACCGCCCCGTTGTTAAAGCCGCTTTAGAAAAGGCGGAAAAAACAGGTGCTCCCGCAGTGGCTCTTCAATTTGAAGATGGTACCATTGTAACCGGCAAAACTTCATCCCTACTCGGTGCTTCCGCCGCAGTTTTGCTTAATGCCCTTAAAGGTCTTGGCGGTATTTCGGACGATATGGATTTGATTTCCCACGTTGTTATTGAGCCTATTCAAAAACTCAAAACAGAGTATATGGGCAACCACAATCCCCGACTCCATACCGATGAGGTTTTGATTGCGCTTTCGATTTGCGGTGCTACAAGCCCCGTTGCAGCCCTTGCGGTTGAACAGCTTTCAAAGCTTAAAGGTTGCGAGGCTCATTCTTCGGTTATTCTTTCAAGTGTTGACCAAAATGTTTTCCGTAAACTTGGTGTTAATATAACTTATGAGCCAAAATACCAAACCAAAAAGCTTTATCACAAATAAAATCTAAAGCGTAGCGGGTAAAACCGCTGCGCTTAGCAAATTTAATTATGGGGATATAGCGCAGTTGGTAGCGCGTCTGCTTCGCATGCAGAAGGTCAGGGGTTCGACTCCCCTTATCTCCACCAAAATTGCCAAACCTCTGTCGAGGTTTCGCTATTTTACTTTTTCACTATTAGCTCTTCCTTTTTCACTATTCTCTGAAAAGTCGATTTTTTTCATTACTGTTGCCCCAAAACGCAAAAACCCGTCCAAAACCAAACCTTTCAACCTATTGGCTAACTTTAATTATTTACTAAGCTTCTTCCTTCCCAATCCGTTTCTCTTCCAATGTTCATAATATCAGCAATCGTAGGAGCGATATCCAATAGAGAAGCATTTTCTATATTTTCACCCGATGTAAAATTCGGGCCATAGAAAAACAAGGGGATGGTCATATCTTCGGGGAGTCCCGTTCCATGTGAACGGTCATGACCACCATGGTCTGACATAATAACAATAGAATATTCATCACCGAATTTTTCAATTATACGTTTCACATTGTCTATAGCAATTGATATTCTTCGTAAATATTCTTTGCTCATCCAACCGTTATCGTGACCGCCTTTTTCATCTGTCTCCACCATATACAGAAAAACAAAATCAGGCTTGTGCTGAATAATCAGTTTTTCAGCCTCATTAGTAAGAACCGTATCACAGCTTTCATGCGTATACGCGTTAATATATGTAGAAAATTTTAAAGAACCGGGTAAAGCAATATCCCTCAAAGGTTCCCATCCATAAAACATTGCACAAACTCCACCAACAGCATTGATTTTTTCAAAAATACCTGTTACGGGTCTAACCTGGGGAACATAGCTATTGGTGAGAATCCCATGTCGCTGTGGAGTTACAGAGTGTGTCATTGAAAAATGACAAGGAAATGTTACAGATGGATTCATAGAATGCGCATTATACGTATAACTGCAAATATTTTCAAGTTCACTAAGATAGGTATTGCCGCAGGACTTCAAACCATCCGGTCTCATTCCGTCAATTGAAATTAAAATAACCTTATTATTCATACCATCACCACCATGTTAAATATAGCATAAAAAACATAAAGCCGCAATAACTATTTATCAAAAAAGCCCGTTCACCTACGTGACCGGGCTTTTTTGTATGTTTTGGATCTAATTACACAATAAAATATAGCTGAAAACTTATATTATTAATTTTTTTAAAGAAGTGAGAACTGTACAACTACTGCAGCAAAAACAATTGAAACCATTGATAACAGCTTTATTAGAATATTGATTGCAGGACCTGCAGTATCCTTAAAAGGATCTCCTACTGTGTCTCCCACAACTGCAGCCTTATGGTTTTCAGAACCTTTACCACCATAAACTCCGCTTTCAATATATTTCTTAGCGTTATCCCATGCGCCGCCTGAATTTGACATAAACACAGCCATTAAGAAGCCCGAAGTCGTGGCTCCCGCAAGAAGTCCGACAACGCCGGTGCAACCAAGCACAATACCAACAATAACAGGAACAATAACAGCAACTATCGTTGGAAGTACCATTTCTTTGAGACTTGCCTTTGTGCAAAGGTCAACACATCTTGCATAATCTGCTTCAGCTTTACCTTCCATAAGGCCCTTAATCTCTTTAAACTGACGGCGTACCTCAAGCACAACGCTCTGGGCTGCTTTGCTGACAGAATTCATTGTGAGTGCCGCAAATACAAACGGTAAGCAAGCACCAATAAAAAGACCAACAAGAACGGTTGGATTAGTTATATTAAGATTAGCGATTTTTACAGAACCGCCTTCAATAGTATTAACCTTATCAATATACGAAGCCATCAAAGCAAGCGCTGTGAGAGCAGCAGAACCTATAGCAAAGCCCTTTCCTGTAGCGGCTGTTGTGTTGCCAAGTGAATCAAGGGCATCGGTTCTTTCGCGGACAGACTTATCAAGGTTTGCCATCTGAGCTATACCGCCTGCATTATCTGCAACAGGTCCGTAAGCGTCGGTTGCAAGGGTAATTCCGAGGGTTGAAAGCATACCCACTGCCGCAAGAGCTATACCGTAAAGTCCCATAGAAGCACTTGCCAAACCACCTGAAACGTAATAAGCAACAAGAACACAAACTGCTACAATAATTATTGGAATTAAGGTCGAGAGCATTCCAACAGAAAGACCACTTATTACAATAGTTGCAGTACCTGTTTTAGAGGTTGCGGCAAGATTTTTTGTGGGCTTATAGCTGTCTGAGGTGAAATATTCTGTAGCTTGACCGATAAGAACACCCGCGATAAGACCGGCGAGAATTGCAAAATACAAAGACCAGTTATCCTTGCCGAGCACAAAATATACAAGTGGAAAAGAAAGTACTGCTATAAGAATAGCGGATAAATTTGTACCTCTTGAAAGAGCAGTTAAAAGTTGTTTCTGTGATGCGCCCTCCTTGGTTCTTACAAAAAATGTACCAACTATTGAGCAAATAACACCAATAGCCGCAATCAACATTGGCAACGCCATGGCTTCAAGAGAATGATATGCAGCAACACCAAGTGCAGACGCCGAAATGATAGAACCAACATAGGATTCATAAAGGTCAGCGCCCATTCCGGCAACGTCGCCAACATTATCTCCCACATTATCAGCAATTACAGCAGGGTTTCTTGGGTCGTCTTCGGGTATACCTGCCTCTACTTTGCCAACAAGGTCGGCGCCAACGTCAGCAGCCTTTGTGAATACACCACCGCCAACTCTTGCAAATAAAGCCATTGAAGAAGCACCCATACCGAAGGTAAGCATTGCACTTGAAATTGCTTCGTTAGATAACTTAAATACAAATTTCAAAAGCATAAACCAGACTGATATATCTAAAAGTCCAAGTCCAACAACCGTAAAGCCCATAACACAACCTGCCGAAAAAGCAACTCTGAGCCCTCGGTTGAGACCCACCTGACATGCGTTAGCCGTTCTTGAGTTCGAAGCGGTAGCGATTTTCATTCCGATAAATCCTGAAAGTGCCGAGAAAAATCCACCTGTAATAAAAGCGAAAGGCACATAGGGCGTTAAAAGCTTAAAAATTGCCATAACACTGAGAAGTAAAAACATTATTCCAAAAAATATCAGAACTACTCGGTACTGACGCTTAAGATAAGCATTTGCACCCATCTTTATAGCTCCCGATATCTTTTTCATAAGTTCATTTCCCTGAGAAAACTTTAAAACCCTTTTAGCAGTGATAACCGAGAAAATGAGAGCTAAAAGTGCACCTGCAAATGTTAACAAAACAAGTATTTTATCCATCTAAATATCCCCAAATTACATTTTTGCGCTTAGCGCACACTAAAATATCGTTTTTAGTGGTACTAAATATGATAACACTTTCATCTAAAAAAATCAAGTGTTTCTTGGTATACAACGATACATTCTTTGTATACAACGATACATTCTTTAAATATCTTATTTTATAAAATCGGGGCTATAAAAAATAATTCCAAATATCAACAATAAAGTAGGCACCTAAATATAATATCGAATAGTGAATAATACAAACAAAAATCCGTCCTCTTACGAGAACGGATTTTCGTTTGTCATTCGTGTCCGAAAAAGAACTGGGTGAGAACCGAGGATTTTTATACACATTACATAGCGTTCATCAATATAAAGAAATAAGCAACCATACCGATTATGGTTAAAACAGTAAAGAACATTATGCAATTTTTAATTGTCTTAATTAAACTTAACTTTTTGTATGTAAGATATTCCTTTACTTCCGATTCAGATAAATCGGTTTCATAAACAGTATAGAATTCTGTTGTTGATGTTTCGCCACTATCATAAACATAAGCAAAAACGCCTTCAGGAAGAACGCCGCCATCCTTCAAAAGTTTTTGATATTCTTTGTTTTCTTGTTTAGAACAGGGAATTTTTTGTAATAAATCAAATTCAAATTTATACGAGCGCAATTCATTTCTTAAGTTAATCTTTCTTTTGCCATTATATTTTACCTCCTAAATTTCAATATTATTTTTATGATTATAACATATTCTATGCATCATAGCAAGAATGTTTTAGTGATATTCTGTGCTTCGCACAGAGTGATATTATGCCTTGCGGCATAGTGATATTTTTGCTATCGCAAAAGTGATATTATATTCGCCTATTAACTGCCCGCAGGGCGATATCACTTAGGCGTTGCCTAAAATCACTGCGAAGCAATATAACTCGCCGAAGGCGAATATATCAAAAAAACTCTTTGAGAAAATCTCAAAGAGTTTTTTTGTCATTCGTGTCCGAAAAAGAACTGGGTAAAAACCGAGGATTTTCTTTATTTTTACTTAAATAATAACATTATTACGTATCCATCGCGAAAAAATAAAGGATATTAGTATCACAATCATAGATTGCTAATGTATAATTTACAGAATATCGTGATAAAAGTTCACTATCATCATATCTATCATCTAAATTTTCACTGTGCCTATCATAAAAATAATAATATCCGTTTTTTATTTCAGGTAAAATTGTCTCCCCTTCCTCATCGCTTATATGAGGAGCCATATTTACCAATGTGTTTAATTCAGTGTCAAAATATTCCCCTCCATAAACAACAGTATGAAGATTGCTTGTTAGGGGAAAAGATTCCCATTTATCATTATTCTTTATTTGCTCTAATAAATCGTTGTTTTCAAAACTATATTCGGCATATGTAGTGCCATCGCCAAGAAATCCACCATGGTCATCGTTATATTGCTTTTGAACACCTGCACTAATGTCAATACCAATATGTTTTGAAATAGATTTTTTAATGCTTTCCGAATTAGATTGCGTTTTAGTTGAACAGGCAGAAAATTGAAAACATAATATTATACACAAACACAAGGTTAGCAATTTTTTCATAAAATCACCTCTTGGATTTAGTATAGCATAAAAGCGGCAGAGAGGCAAGTCCGTTTGCACGAAGTGCAACATCGTTGGGCGTAATCCCACATCATTGATGCGGAGCATCACATCATTTGTGCGAAGCACAACCTCGTTTTGTGTCCGTAAACGGAACGAGGTTGACCTAAAGGTCAAATGATGTTTGCAACTAAAGTTGCAAAATGATGTTGTGTCCTGGCGGACACAAACACAAAAAATAAAAGCAAGTCTTTCGACTTGCTTTCAGACTACTGACAAACCTGCTGAAAATTCGGCAGGTTTGAGTTTTTTAATAGGAAATTCAAAAAAGATTGCAATAAATCCTTTCCTGAAAGGATTGTTGCGATCTTTTTCATATTCTGCACCGCTGCAGTAAGTA
>JAZNIK010000081.1:0-11804 GCA_045577495.1 Acutalibacteraceae bacterium | reverse complement strand
GTTGTTTAATTTTCAAGGTCCATCTTCGCTCCCCTCTCGTAAGGGCGCCCAATTATAATACCAAATTCATTCCGCTTTGTCAACTCCTTTTTTTAACTTTTTTGAAAAAAATTAGTTTTTTCTCAAAATGCACAAAAAAATCTTTGAAATAGCTTTTATTTTACAAAAAAAGCTATTTCCCTTGCACTTATATAAAACAAAAAAGGCGAAAATAATTCCGCCCTTTAATCCTTGTTAAATATCAGTTAAAGTTGCCATCATAACAGCCTTTATTGTGTGCATACGATTTTCTGCCTCATCAAAGACTATTGACTGCTCACTTTCAAAGACCTCATCGGTAACCTCCATAGATGTAATGCCGAATTTTTCAAATATTTCTTTACCTGTTGTGGTTTTTAAATCATGAAACGCGGGCAGACAATGCATAAAGCGACAATTATCTCCTGCGAGGCTCATGAGTTTTGAATTAACCTGATATGGTGAAAGTTCTTTTATTCTTTCTGCCCACACCTCTGCAGGTTCACCCATTGAAACCCAAACATCAGTATAAATTACGTTAGCATCCTTAACTGCTACTTCGGGTTCCTCAATAAATTCGAGTTTTGCCCCCGTTTGTTTTGCTATTTCAAGGCAAGTATTAACGAGCTCACTATTTGGGAAATATTTTTTAGGCGCACATGCGACAAAATGCATACCCATTTTTGCACAGCCAACCATTAAGGAATTGCCCATATTATATCTCGCATCACCCATATAAACAAGTTTGATGCCCTCAAGGGTGCCAAAATGCTCTTTAATTGTTAAAAAGTCTGCCAATATTTGAGTTGGGTGAAATTCGTTTGTAAGCCCATTCCAAACGGGAACGCCTGCATACTTTGCAAGTTCTTCAACAATTTCTTGCCCAAAGCCTCGATACTCGATGCCATCAAACATTCTACCTAGCACTCTTGCGGTATCGGCTATGCTTTCTTTTTTGCCTATCTGCGAGCCCGATGGGTCAAGATAAACGGGATGCATACCAAGGTCTGCCGCCGCAACCTCAAAAGCACAGCGAGTTCTTGTGCTTGTTTTTTCAAAAACTAACGCGATATTTTTACCCTCACAAAGACGGTGCGGAATACCTGATTTTTTCTTTGCTTTTAACTCTGCCGACAAATCTAAAAGAGAGGAAATCTCCCTAGGTGAGAAATCTAAAAGTTTTAAAAAGCTTTTGTTTTTTAAATTCATAATCTATCTCCTATTTACAGCACTCTTTGATAACTTCTACCGCTTTTTGAAGTTCGGTCTCTTTAATATTAAGGGGTGGAAGTAGTCTAACCTTATCCTTAGCGGTAAGGCAGAGCACACCTTTTTCCATCGCCGCTTTTACAACCTCTGCGGCGGGTTTCTCGGTTTTTATGCCAATCATTAGTCCCATTCCGCTAACCGACAAAACACCCTCAGCCTTTGAAAACTCATTGAAAATATAATTACTTTTTTGTGCAACTTCATTTAAAAACTCATCAGTAAGCCTTTTGACCACGCTCACTGCCGCCGCCGCACAAACGGGATTGCCGCCATATGTGGAACCATGATCGCCAAATCCCAAAGTGTTTTGAACTCTATCGCCAAGCAGAGTGGCGCCTATCGGAAGTCCGCCACCAAGACCTTTTGCAGTAGAAACAATATCGGGAATTATATCAAAATTCATATAACCGTAAAATTTACCCGTTCTGCCGTTACCGGTTTGAACCTCGTCAACTATAATTAGAAAATTATTTTCTTTGGCGAGTTTTTGAATAGCATTAACAAAATCCTTTTCGAGCGGAACCACACCGCCCTCACCCTGAATGCACTCTATCATAACCGCCGCAATTTTATTTGTGGCTACAGTTTTCTCAAGAGCCTTAATGTCGTTTGCGGGTGTATGGACAAATCCATCAGTAAGAGGATTAAACATTTTGTGATAATGCTCTTGACCTGTTGCAGCAAGAGTAGTAACCGTTCTACCATGGAAACTATTTTCAAGGGTGACAATTTTATAACAGTCATCACCTTTATTATCAGCCGCCCATTTTCTTGCGACCTTTATAGCGCACTCATTTGCCTCGGCGCCCGAATTGCCGAAAAAGACCTTTTTAAAGCCTGTTTTTTTGCACAAAAGCTCGGCAAGTTTTACGCAAGGTTCGGTATAATAGAGGTTTGAGGTATGCTGAACCTTATTGATTTGCGAAATTACTGCATTTTTCCACTCATCATCGGCAATACCAAAAGCGGTTACGCCGATACCCGAACCCATATCTATATATTCTTTGCCACTAACATCATACAAAACACTACCTTTACCCGAAACAATTTCAACGGGAAAGCGGTTATATGTACCTGCAACAAACTCTTTATCCTTATTTGCAAAGCTTAACATTTCTGTCACCTACAAATCACTTATCATTCATAACCATTGTTCCCGCACCCTCATCAGTAAGGATTTCCATCAGTATTGAATGGGGAACTCTGCCATCCATAATGATAACATTTTTAACGCCCTTATGAATTGCCTCAACACAGCAATCCACCTTAGGAATCATACCGCCCGAAACAACACCCTCATCACACAGATTTTTTATATCCGAAAGGGTAACCTCGGGAATGAGTGTGGTAGGGTCATTTTTGTCCTTTAAAATTCCGTCGATATCGGTCATCATAATAAGACGCTCGGCCTTTAATGCACCCGCAATATATGCCGCCGCCGTATCGCCATTAATATTATAGGCATTGCCCTCTTTATCGCAACCGATGGTTGAAACAACTGGAATATAGCCTTTTTCAAGCAAGTCATTGATCGGTTCGATATTTACATTAGTAACTCTGCCAACATAACCCAACCGCTCATCCTTTACCTCGGCTTCGATAAGGCATCCATCCATACCCGAAATACCCATAGCTTTGCCGCCCTTCATTTCAAGCAGATTAACAAGGGTCTTGTTAACCTTACCCGCAAGTACCATTTGAACGATATCAACAGTTTCTTTATCGGTAACGCGAAGTCCATCAACGAATTCGGGTTTTTTGCCCAATTTATCCATAAGCTCACTGATTTCGGGACCACCGCCATGCACCAAAACAACCTTAACGCCAATAAGCCACAAAAGAACTATATCCTCCATAACCTGTTGCTTAAGTTGTTCGTTTATCATAGCGTTGCCACCGTATTTTACAACTATAATCTCACCATTATAGCGTTTGATATAAGGAAGAGCCTCAGTTAAAACTTCTGCTCTTTTAGCGTTAGATAATTCCATACTTAATCTCCTTAGGTTCTATAATCGCCGTTGATTTTTACATAATCATATGTTAAGTCGCAACCCCATGCGGTAGCCGAAAATTCGCCATTATTAAGATTTACTAAAATTTCAATCTCTTTTTCCAAGAGGATTTGTTTTGCTTTTTCCTCCGAGAAGTCTACCCCCGCACCGTTTTTGCAAACAGAGATTTCTCCTGCTTTAGATTTAAAATCAACATCAATTTTTTGAACATCTACATTGGCACCGCTATAGCCTATAGCGCAAAGTACACGACCCCAGTTAGCATCGGCGCCAAACATAGCCGCTTTTAAAAGGGAGGAGTATATTACCGATTTTGCAACAGTTTTTGCGGTATCATCGCTTTTTGCACCCGAAACCTTGCATTCTAAAAGACGGGTAGCACCCTCTCCATCACCTGCTATCATTCTGCAGAGTTTAACAGTAACTGCATTTAAAGCCGCTTTAAACTCATTGAATTCTGGGGTATTATCCTTGATTTCGGGGTTTTCGGCGGCACCGTTTGCCAACACAACAACCATATCGTTCGTAGAGGTATCACCATCTACGCTAACCATATTAAAAGAGGTTTTGACATCCTCGCTTAGCGCCTTTTGAAGTAAAGTTGGTGATATATTGACATCGGTTGTAACAAAAACAAGCATTGTTGCCATATTTGGATGTATCATACCCGAGCCTTTTGCAATACCGCCCAATTTGCACTCCTTACCGCCTATTTCAAAACTTACTGCGACCGATTTTGATATGGTATCGGTTGTCATAATTGCTTCTGCGGCGGGGAGATGGTCTGATGAAAGTTTACTACAAAGTTCAAGCATACCATTTTTAATTGGTGTGATATCAAGAGGTTGACCTATAACACCGGTAGATGCAACAACAACATCAGTAGAATTTATATTTAAATTTTCGGCAACAAGGCCACACATATCGTTTGCGATTTGTATACCATTTGCGTTACAGGTATTTGCATTTCCGCTATTGCAGATAATAGCCCTTGCAAAGCCATCCTTTATATTTTCTTTTGTTACTGTAAGCGGTGCACCCTTAACCAAGTTTGTGGTATAAACCGCCGCGGCAGATGCTTTTCTATCGCTAACTATTAAAGCTAAATCTCTTTTGGCTTTGTTTTTTCTGATACCACAATGTATTCCAGATGCAGTAAAGCCCTTTGCGGCAGTAACACCGCCCGATATTTCCTTAATCATTTTTTATTATAACTCCAGTCCTAAAACCGAATCGTTTCCGGTCATAATATTCATGCACTCAACTGCGGCACCCGATGCGCCTTTGCCAAGGTTATCATAAACTGCCACAAGTAAAATTCTTTCATCGTTGCCCAAAACTCCAACCTGCATACTGTCCTTTTGCTTTAAGGCGGTTGCAGAAAGGAAGCCGTTTTGGTCGATATTTTCATTAAACTTTAAAATAGGTGAATTATAAAGATTTTTATAGACATCTATAATTTGGTCTTTTGTACCTTTTATTTGGTCTGCAAAAAGCTGAACAGTCATTAGCATACCGCTATAAAAATCGGCAACTATAGGAGAGAAAACAGGCTCGTTTTTAAGACCTGTTATGCCCTTCATTTCCCTTAAATGCTTATGCATTTGGGTTATGCCATACTGCCTTGGTGCATCAAGTAAAAAGCTTCTATCTTGGCTTTCGTACTCGGCAATCATTTTTTTGCCGCCGCCGCTATATCCTGTAATACAGTTACAACAAAGTTTTGCATCGCTACTTAACAAACCATTATCAACAAGTGGTTTTACAAGCGCAACAAAACCACTTGCGTGACAACCCGGAACGGCTACCTTTTTTGAATTTTTTATTTTTTGAAACTGCTCTGCCGACAATTCGGGTAACCCATAAACCCAGTCGGGATTTGTTCTATGGGCGGTAGAAGCATCGATAACCCTAACGTTTGGGTTATCAATCATATTAACTGCCGAAATTGCCGCCTCATCAGGCAGACACAAAAAAGCAATATCACAAGAATTAAGCGCCTGTTTTCTTGAAGCATCATCCTTGCGGTGAGCCTCATCCAAACGGATTATCTCTATATCTTTTCTGCCCGCTAGCCGCTCATCAATTCTAAGCCCTGTTGTGCCCTCTCTACCATCTATAAAAACCTTAATCATTACTTAAAAACTCCGTTATATAATCAATCTGTTTTTCAACCTGCACAAAAGCTGTTCCGCCCTCGGAAATTCTTTTTTCTACACAGGTTTCAAGCGATATTTCGTTATAAAGTTCATCATCAAAAAGTTCGCTAAACTGCTTGTACTCTTTTAACTCCATACTTTGTAAAACCTTTGAGTTATCAATACAATACGCTACTATTTGACCGACAATTTTATACGCCGCTCTAAATGGCATACCCTTTTTAACTAAATAGTCTGCAAGGTCGGTTGCGTTGATAAAGCCACCCTCTGCCGCCGCATACATATTTTCCTTCTTTACCACAATCAAATCAAGCATTGGGGTAAAAACCTCAAGACACTTTTTAA
Organism: Acutalibacteraceae bacterium; assembly: GCA_045577495.1. GTDB lineage: Bacteria > Bacillota > Clostridia > Oscillospirales > Acutalibacteraceae > UMGS1279. The sequence goes on along the minus strand of JAZNIK010000081.1, from coordinate 5,998 downwards.
CGGTATCAACACCATCAAAAATTGCCTCTTTATCCTCCTGCATATCTTTATTATAGGCAAGTGGCAAACCCTTCAAGGTGGTAAGCAGAGCCATAAGGTCACCATATACTCTACCCGTTTTACCCCTTACAAGCTCGGCAATATCAGGGTTTTTCTTTTGAGGCATTATGCTTGAACCGGTTGTGAAAGAATCATCCAATTCTATAAACTTAAACTCGTGCGATGCCCAAAGGATAATCTCCTCAGAAAATCTTGAAAGATGCATCATAATGGTTGCATATGCCGATAAAAGTTCTATGCAAAAATCTCTATCTGATACGCCATCCAAACTATTTTTGCAAACATCCTTAAAACCAAGTTTGTTTGCTACCATCTTTCTGTCGGTATCGTATGTGGTGCCCGCCAAAGCACAGCTTCCAAGCGGCAAAACATTCATTCTGTCAACCGCATCGCGAAGTCTATCTATATCACGAGCAAGCATCATAGCATATGCCATTAGATGATGCCCAAAAGAAATGGGTTGCGCCCTTTGCAAGTGGGTGTATCCCGGCATAATTGTTTTAACATTTTCTGCCGCCTTATCCTTTAGCACGCTGAGCAGATTTTTAATAAGTGATATAATCTCGTTCGTTTCGTCACGCAGATACATTCTTATATCTAATGCTACCTGGTCATTACGGCTACGAGCAGTATGAAGTCGCTTACCCACATCGCCAATACGCTTGGTTAGTTCTGCCTCAATAAACATATGTATATCTTCGCAGTTTAAATCAAAATCTAAACTACCATTTTCTAAATCGTTTAGAATTTTGCCAAGCTCATCGATGATAAGCTCGCTATCCTCTTTTGAAATGATATTTTTGGCGCCAAGCATTGAAGCATGTGCCATTGAGCCCTTAATATCCTGCCTGAACATTCTTAAATCAAAATGAATAGATGAATTAAAATCATCTGCCGTTTTATCCAAAGCCTTTTGAAATCTGCCAGCCCACATCTTTTCCATAATTAAAACCTCAAAAAACAATTTTACGGCACGCAGACAAAATCAAATGAAATTATCTGCGCACCTTTAGTGTAATATTATTTATTTTCTTCTCTTTGTTTATCAAGCAAAGCCTTAACCTTTATTGAAAGACCAAACAAATTGATAAAGCCTGCTGAATCCTTTTGGTCGTATGCGCCGCCATCATCACCAAAGGAAGCAACGTTTTCATCATATAAAGTATAAGGTGAAGTTACACCCGCATTGATGATATTGCCCTTGTAAAGCTTGATTTTAACATCACCTGTAACGGTTTTTTGTGTTTCATCAACAAAGGCGGAAAGAGCCTCTCTAAGCGGTGTGAACCAAAGTCCGTTATAAACAAGCTCGCCAAACTTTTGAGCAACTAGCTTTTTATAGTGCGAGGTCTCTCTATCAAGAGTAATCATCTCTAAAATCTCGTGTGCCTTGTAAAGAATTGCACCACCGGGAGTTTCATAAACGCCTCTTGATTTCATACCTACAAGTCTATTCTCAACGATATCCAAAAGACCTACGCCGTTTGCCCCGCCAAGCTCGTTAAGTTTTTCTACGATTGCAAGACCATCCATCTCTACGCCATCAATAGCAGTAGGAACACCCTTTTCAAAATGAATATTAAGATATGTAGGTGCGTCGGGAGCCTGTTCGGGAGAAACGCCCATCTCTAAAAAGCCTTCTTTATTGTAAAGTGGCTCGTTTGCGGGGTCCTCCAAATCAAGACCCTCGTGAGAAAGGTGCCAAACGTTCTTATCCTTTGAATAGTTGGTTTCTCTATTTATTTTAAGAGGAATATTGTGTGCCTCAGCGTACTCAATCTCTTCCTCTCTTGATTTGATATCCCACTCTCTCCAAGGAGCAATAATTTCCATCTCTGGAGCGAATGCCTTTAAGGTAAGCTCAAAACGAACCTGGTCGTTACCCTTGCCTGTGCAACCATGACAAATAGCGTCTGCTCCCTCTTTGATTGCAATTTCTGCAAGACCCTTTGCAATACAAGGACGAGCGTGTGAGGTACCAAGCAAATACTGCTCATACTCTGCGCCTGCTTTAAGGCAAGGCCAGATATACTCCTCAACATACTCTTTTTTAAGGTCTAAAACATAAAGCTTTGATGCGCCTGTGGCGATAGCCTTTTCTTCAAGACCATCAAGTTCAGTACCCTGACCAACATCGCCCGAAACTGCAACAACTTCGCAGTTATTGTAGTTCTCTTTAAGCCAAGGGATGATAATAGATGTATCAAGTCCTCCCGAATATGCTAAAACAACCTTTTTTATATCTTTTTTATTCATTTTTTGTTTCCTCCGAATAATAGATTTAAATCACGTGTATAATTATGCATTATTATTCATTATTTGTCAAGCGTTTTTTTAAAAAACTATATCATTTTTTGATAAAATTCCACTTTATATAGCCTTTCAAACCGAATAAAGCAAGTTTTTGTGTATTTTGACTATGAGTTTGAATGATATGCATAAATATTCGATTATATGCATATATTTTGCATAATTATTTAACTTTCAACAATCAAACCCCCATGATATAACACGGGGGTTTGATTGACTAACAACTATGCTTTTATTTTATTAAAAAATTCATTGCCGTTTTTAACAAGTGCTTGTGCAACACTCGGCTCTATTTGTTTTGAGATTTCACGCACCGCCTCTGTCATCATTGGAGCGCGAACAAGAGCATCATGCATATCACTTGATAAAAACGTTACAAGCCCTTCTTTGAGCAGGCGGTAAGATGCCCTTTGAAAAGGTTTTTCTATAAACGAAACTGCCGTTACCTGAACGGGAATATGATTCTCTGATATAACTTTTTTAAGCTCTTTGAATCCGGGGCTTTTAGTATATCTTTCAAGATGCGCAAAAATAACTGTATATCCCGAATAAATAAGACCCATTATGTCATCAATAACATCTTCGGTAATTGCGATTTGCCCAAGCTCAAGCAATAGATATCTTGAACCATTTATGCAAAGCTTATTTATTTCTTCGGTATTAGATATTCCTTTGAAATATCTAACCTCATATCCCAACAAAAATTCTTTTATCGGAATGTTTCTTTTTGCTATTTCTTTTTTAAGTGCCTCAAAACGCTTGTTGGCTAGAGTTACTCGCTCATCTAAACTATGCATAGATGCGTAAAAATGCGGGGTCGCTATAATACTATCGATACCATCTTCAACAGCTTTTTCAAGCAAAGCTATTGACGCTTCTATTGTTTCGGGACCATCATCAATATCAAATAAAATATGTGCGTGTAAATCAGCAAACATATTTAATACTGATACCTATGTGATTTAGAAGGATAATATTTTGCGCTATTATCGGCACTGCTATTCATTACAACTCCTAACAAACGTGCGTTTGCAAAGCTAAGAGATGAAACCGCCTTGCTAAACTGGTCGTGGGTTGTGGAGCGGTCTTGAACAACCATAACAATGCCCTCGGTTTTAGGTGCTAAAACGATAGCGTCTGAAACAACATTAACGGGGGGAGTATCGATAATAACATAATCATATTGGTCTTTAACCGACTCAAGCAACTGGGTCATAGCATCAGAGCCTAAAAGCTCTGATGGGTTTGGTGGAGTTGGACCCGATACCAAAACATCAAAATTTGGGTTAACGTGAGCAACCGCTTCTGAAAGCTCACAAAATCCAACCAACACCGAGCTTAAACCCTTTGTGTTTTGTAATCTTAATTTACGGTAAACAGAAGGTTTACGAAGGTCAGCATCGATAAGCAAAATCTTATGACCTAACTGTGAAAATGCAATTGCAAGGTTAACCGCACAAGAAGATTTACCCTCGCCCGGAAGTGAGCTTGAAATTTCAAAGGTTCGGCTACGACTGTTAGAAAGCAAAAACATAATATTTGTACGAATTGCTTTATATGCCTCTACAACCGCAAAAGGAACGGTTTTTGCCGATGGGTCTGCAACTCTATCTTCATAGGAGGTTTTATATCCATAGCCATAATCACTATAACTGTATTTCATTATTTTTTCTCCTCCCTTGCTGCAACCTTAAAGTTAGGAATATTACCAAGAATTGGGATATCATAATTGTTGTTGAAATCCTTTTCACCCTTGATGGTTTTGTCCATAGCGTTAATAATCATAGCGGCAACATAAACAAAAACAGCGCCAAAAAATGAACACATTAAAATTGTAAATGGAGTGTTAGGATAGTTTTTTGATGCCGATTTGCTATACTCAACGCCTTTTAAATAAGCGTTAGGAATCATATCAACAACATAATCTCCACCAATATCAAGTATGGTGTTTGCTATTTTTACCGAATGTGCAGGACTTGGGGAAACAACCCTAACATCGATAAAAAGTGAGTCATCTGTACGGGCTTGAATGCCAACCATTGAAGCGATTTCTCTAGCGGTATAAGAAAGTCCGCAATTATTTGCAACCTGCTCGTAAAGTCCGCCTGTTTTAAGCACAGCGGCATATGTATTAAGCATAGCCAAGGATGCGGCAATATCTGCGCTGCTGATTTTAGAGGTTGTGTCAAACTGTGTATCACCAAAACCTTTGTTGGTTGCAACAAACGAAACGGTGGTTTGATATGTTGGGGTTGCAACATAGGTGCAAAAGGCATACGCACCAACTCCAAGGATGATTGCCACTATAACCATATAAAGCACACATTTGCGAAAAATAGCGATAAGCGAGGCTATTGTAAACTCTGTCATTATAAAACTCCTCCATTACAGAATATTAAACAATACACAAGATATTATACTATATTATCACCCGTCTTTCAAGATGTTTTTTATTATTCTTGCTGTTTTTAGTATAAAATTTTTGCTTTTATTTAAAACTATAGTAAGGAGAACTGTTTGTTATGATAAACTTTAAAAACATTAAATCTTTTTTTGCAAGTCTTCTTATTTGCTTAATTATTTTTTCAGTTGTGCTCTGCTTTGCTATGTTTCCAAGCAAGACAAATGATAATTCTGTGGCAAAACAAAATTATTCAAATATTCCTTACTACACAACAAATCAAACGATTTTTATTATAAAAACTTCGGAACTTCCTGTTTGTTTTTTATTAAAACTTTTACCTAAAACAAGAAGTTTTAATATTTCTGTTATACCATTAAATTCCGTAAAAAACAGCAGTATTCTTTTTACTAACTGTAAAAATATAAATGATTTTTCTGATTTTTTAGAAATAAAAATTGATTATATTCTCGAGCTTTCAAATGATGCTTTATCGCAAATAATAAATTATGTGGGCGGAATTGTTGCAAAAACGCCCTACGGAATACCATCACCCGTGGGTAAACAACTTATAAATGATGAAAATAAAAGCGCAAAGCTTTTTTCTGGCTCTGTGATAAATTTATTATCTATGAAAACCAACCCCGATACAGAGTTTCTTGAATATCAAGCCTATTTAATGGCGCTTGTGGTTAATAAGTTTTTGGCGGATATAAATGACCAAAACTATTTTTTACTAAAAAAAATATCCAACATAGAGTTAAGCTATGCGGATTATTATAATAACAAAGATATTATTAAGAGTTGCGCCAACCTGTATGAAATCGCCCTTTTTGATGGTGTATGGATAGATGATTTGTATTATCTTTTATAAAATTTTTTTGGTTGTGGCTATTTTCGGGATGTTGTGGGCGTCACCCTCTACGGGTTTATTGCATAAAATACGCGGCGGTGATTTCTCACCGCCGCTTTTTTATTATTTTGCTTTTGTGTATTTATAGGTTGACCAACCTGAGTAATACTTAACTCCACTTACTGTTTTATAGGTGCGTACTCTTACATAATAAGTCTTTTTAGAAGTGAGTTTTGTAAGGGTTGTGCTTGTGGTTGAGTATTTTGTGATTGTTTTGGTCTTGGGTGAGGTAAAAGACTTAGAGGTAGAATATTGGATTTGATATCCTGTTACCTGACTTGTCTTTTTGCCTACATAAACCTTGATGCTCTTTT
>JAZNIK010000080.1:0-38891 GCA_045577495.1 Acutalibacteraceae bacterium | reverse complement strand
ACATAAAGTCCCGTTCCGCCGACCACAAAGGGTAAGGCGCCCCTTGAATGTATATCAGCGATTACACTATCTGCCTTTTCAACATACTGCGATACCGAAAAATTTGTTTGTGGGCTTAAAAACTCAAAAAGGTGATGCTGTACCCCGCATTTTTCATTATCCTCCGGCGCAGCAGATGCAATATGCATACTACTATAAATCTGCATAGAATCCGCCGAAACTATTTCGCCGCCGAATTCTTTGGCTAAACTGATTGATAAACCCGTTTTGCCCGATGCGGTTGGACCAATAATATAAATTACAGGCTTTAACTCACCCATATTATGAACCCAACCTTCCAAATTGTTTTTCAATCTGCGCTTTGGTAAGGCAAAAAGCAATCGGTCTGCCATGCGGACAATACATAAGTGACTTGCTTGTAAGCACCTTTATTGCAAGGCTTAATTGTTCCTCCTTAGAGGTTATATTACCTGCTTTTATAGCTGATTTACACGCAATACTATGGAATATATCGTCAATCCTATCGCTAACCGCAGAGCCCTTTGAAATTAGGTTTTCTGCTATTTCGCTCATAAGAAGTGAAATATCCTCACCACTAAGCATAGCGGGTACGCTGCGAACTAAAACGGTACTACCGCCAAAATCCTCTACAATAAAGCCACACTTCTCTAAAAGTTCTAAATTTGAAATTATTGCCGAATATTCTTCCCTAACCATTGTTAAACTAATGGGTGCTAATAATACCTGGGAGTTAATTTCGGTTTCTTTTTTTAGTTTTTCAAAGTTAATACGCTCGTGTGCGGCATGCTTATCTATTAAATAAAGTGTTTCTTTATGAGAAATAATTATATATGTTGCAAAAGCCTCGCCGATATAGGTAATAAGAGATGGGTCGATATCGTGATTAACATCATCTAAAGGCTTTGCCTGTTTGATATCAGCTGAACTATGCTTTTCGTGTTTTACTGCCTCTTCGTTTGGCTTCTCGTCAGTCTCAATATCAATGTTTTTTTTAAGTCTAGAACTTTGCTCGATTTCGGGAGAAACCTCAAAATATCTTGGGGTATCACTTTCTTTTGATTTATTATCAAAACCGTATGAATAAAACCCCGTTGGAAGCTCTGTTGCTTTATTCTCGGTTGCCTTTATGACAGGTTTTTGTATATTAGTTGCCTCTTTTTTAGGTTCTACAACTGTTTTTACGGTATCACTCTCAACCGCCGAAAAAACATCAACCTTAGCTTGATTAAACTTTTCTGAGTTCGCAAAAGGATTAAGCGGATTTTTAGTGCCGATATTAAGCTCGGGTCTGCGGTCGCCCAAGGTTATTGCCTGTTTTACCGCGCGGTAAACAAGTTCAAAAACCCTACGCTCATCAGAAAATCTAACCTCAGTTTTGGTAGGATGAACATTAACATCGACTGTTTCGGGCGGAAGTGTTAAATTGATAACACAGGCAGGAAACTTGCCGACCATAGAGGAATTTTTATACGCTTGGTCGAGCGCAGCTGCCATTGTGCCCGATTTTATATATCTACCATTAAGAAAGAAAAATTGACCGTTTCTGTTAGGTCTGCATCGCGATGGGATACAGGTAAAACCATTAGCAGATAAAACACCCTCTGAATAATCCAAAGGCACCATAGCGGTTGAATAATCTCTGCCCAAAACCGAATAAATTGCCGATTTTAGTTTGCCATCTCCACCAGTATTTAAAACAGTTTTTGAATCGCGAATTAGTTTTATCGCCACCTCGGGATGAGAAAGTGCAATTCTATCCATAATTGCGGCAATAGTATTACCCTCCGAAACATCCTTTTTAAGAAACTTCATTCTTGCGGGGACATTATAAAACAAATCTCTGACAATAATGGTGGTTCCTGTTGGGCAACCTATCTCTTCAAAGGAGATTTCTTCCCCACCCTCCAAGGAATATGAAACACCAACTTCGCCCTTAACCGCACTCATAATCTCGACCTTAGATACTGCCGAAATAGAAGCCAATGCCTCACCCCTAAAGCCAAGGGTTAATATTTCATCAAGGTCGTGTGCAGTTTTGATTTTGCTTGTGGCGTGACGAAGAAAAGCAGTTTTAATTTGGTCTTTTGCAATACCACAGCCATTATCTGTAACACGCATATAGGTAATTCCGCCACGCTCGATTTCAACAGTAACAACCGTTGCACCTGCATCTATTGAGTTTTCTACAAGTTCTTTGATGACCGAGGCGGGTCTTTCAACAACCTCACCTGCTGCAATTAGTTCAGAAATTTCCTTTGGCAGTACAGAAATTTTTGGCATTCGTCACACCTCCAAAATTTATATATTTTTAATTCTATTAACTATATCGTGCAAAATGCTTAACGCCTCAATAGGAGTTAAAATGTTAACATCAATATTTTTAAGTTCGTCAATTACGCCGCTATATTCACCCGTGCCAAGAGGTAATTGTAATGCATTATCATCGGTTTTAACAACCTCACGCACAACACCCTCCGACTCTATTTGTTTAAGCACAGCTTTAGCACGATTTATAACCCCACTAGGAAGTCCTGCGAGTTTTGCAACCTCAATACCATAGCTGTCATCGGCGCCGCCACGCACGATTCGGCGTAAAAATGTTATATCATCGCCATGCTTTTTAACGGCAATATTATAGTTTTTAACACCTGAGAGTTGTTCCTCTAAAGCGGTGAGTTCGTGATAATGGGTGGCAAAAAGCGACTTGGCACCGAGTTTTTTGCGGTCTGCAACATATTCCAAAACGGCTCTTGCAATCGACATACCGTCAAAGGTAGATGTGCCTCTGCCGATTTCGTCTAAAATAAGTAGACTGTTTTTTGTTGCATTTTTTAAGATATGAGCAACCTCGCTCATCTCAACCATAAAGGTTGACTGACCTGTTGCCAAATCGTCAGACGCGCCAACACGCGTAAATACTGCATCGACAACACCAATGATTGCCGATTCAGCCGGAACAAAGCAACCAATTTGTGCCATAATGGAAATAAGTGCAACCTGACGCATATATGTAGATTTACCCGCCATATTAGGACCGGTAATAATAGCACATCTGTTATCATCGATATCTAACAAGGTATCGTTAGAAACGAACGGAGTTTTGCTAACAAGCTCAACAACAGGGTGCCTACCTCCGACAATGTTGATTCTGCCATCGTTTGTGATTTGCGGTCTGCAATAACGATTATTTGAGGAAACGGTTGCAAAGGAGCAAAGAACATCCAACTTTGCAATTGCAGAGGCGGTTTTTCTAAGCCTTTCTAAATTATCTGCAACGAAGTTTCTAAGCTCACAAAAGAGTTCATATTCAAGCTTAACAACCCTTTCACTAGCGCCTAGCACCCTTGCCTCAAGTTCCTTAAGCTCATCGGTGATATAACGCTCTGCATTTGTTAGAGTTTGCTTACGGATATATTCCTCGGGCACTACATCCTTATACTGCGCGGGAACCTCAATATAATATCCAAAAACCTTATTATAACGGACTTTAAGCGCCTTAATACCTGTTTTTTCCTTTTCGGTTGCCTCAATTTCGGCGATATAATCCTTACCGCCATTAAGGTCCTTACGCAGAGTATCAACATCACTATTAAAGCCACTTCTGATAATGTTACCATCCTTCATACTGATGGGTGGATTATCATCAAGGGTTTGGTCGATACGAATTGCAACATCCTCTAAAGTATCGATATTTTTTTCAATTTCCTTTAAGGTTTTGCAATTTGCCGTTTTTAATAGTTGCTTAATGGGTGCAAACCGACTGATTGTTTGCGAGAGGCATTGAAGCTCTTTTGGGTTTGCAACCTCATAAATAACGCGAGTCATTAAACGCTCAATATCAAAAATACCGGTCATATATTCGGTCATTTCGCCACGCAAAATTGCATCCGAAAGAATTTCATCAACGGCGTTATGACGCAAAATAATCTCGCTTGGGTTAAGTAGTGGTTGAATAAGCCAACTCCTAAGAAGTCGCTTACCCATTGCGGTTTTTGTTTTATCTAAAACCCAAAGAAGTGAACCACGCTTACTTTTACCACGCATTGTTTCAACAAGCTCTAAATTTCTAACCGAAGAAATATCAAGCCCCATAAAACGAGAACTTGTGTAATAATTATATTTATCAAAGGATTTTTCCTTGCCCATACCATTTTCGATAAGGTAGTTAAGGGCAAAGTCCATAGCGGCGGTATCAGTGTCCCCCGCCTTTAAGCCAAGCTCACTAACACTTAAAACACCAAAATTTTTGATTATGTTATTACCCAAAGCCGAGTCTTGCATATCCTTATCCGAGCATTCGGCAATACGACACTGCAACCCTTCGCTTAAAAACGAAACAAGATTGGGATATGTACGGTACGCCTCGTTTATTAAAAGCTCTGTTGGAGAAAATCTACTGAGTTCACTAACAAGACGAGTATCAATACTCTCGCCGCTTATAAGTGTGAGCGATAAGGTGCCTGTTGAGGCATCTGCAAAGCAAAGACCGCACTCGTTACCTCTAAAAAACGCAGAAGCAAGATAATTATTGCGACCCTCATCAAGCATATTATCCTCAATAACTGTACCCGGGGTAATAACGCGAACAACCTCGCGCTTTACAATACCCTTTGCAGTAGCAGGGTCCTCTGTTTGCTCACAAATAGCAACCTTATAGCCTTTATCAATCAGTTTTGCAATATATGTTTCACAACTGTGGTAAGGAACACCGCACATTGGGGCGCGTTCCTCCATACCGCAATCCTTTCCGGTTAAAACAAGTTCTAATTCTTCCGAGCAGATTTTTGCATCCTCAAAAAACATTTCATAAAAATCGCCCAGACGGAACATTAAAATAGAATCCTTATTTTCTGCCTTAATGTTCATATATTGCTGCATCATCGGTGATAATTTAGTCAACCAATAACACTCCTATTTTTAAAATTTTTAATGACAACCCGAACAGGTAGAGCAAGAACCACTGCAACCCGAAGAAATATCGCAGGTTAGTGGGTCCTCACCATTTGCCGAAAGGGTAATTATTGCATTGATTTGATTTATAAGTGTATCAAGTTCGCCCTTTGCAATATTGTAGTTCATCATAGATTCACTACCCATAATTTTGGTGTAAATATCCCTAATCTGTTTGTTAAGTTCTTTAACCTTTTCCTCATCCTGTTCCTCTGAGGAAAGAGCCTGGTCAAGTGACATACGAATAATGTTAAACTTGCCGATATCATCTTGAAGCTCAACGTTTGCATCGTTTGCCGCTTTTGCCTTTATGAATTTTTTAAAAACCTCTTGCTTTTGAATTTCAACACCGAGATTTCGTGTCATTTCTATAATATCCATTATTATTTCCCCTTAATCTATAACTTTTGTTTTTAGTTCGCCGTTTTCTAAATAGGTTTCAATATTAACAAAACTGCCAAGCATTGTTTCATCACCTAAAAACTCAAAACAAATATTGCTATCGCTGTGCCCAGCCATATAACCCTCTGTTCTACCAAAGTCATCACAGAGCAGACGGAACTTTTTGCCAATTAGCCTTGCTTCATTCTCTTTTGCAACGCTCTCTTGAACCTTTAAGAGTTCCCTAAACCATTTGCCCTTTTCTTCCCTTGAAACAGGGTCGTCCATCTCTGCCGCGGGAGTTCCCCCTCTTTTTGAAAAGATAAAGGTGAATAGTGCAGAAAATTTAACCTCTTTAACAAGTGAGAGTGTGTCGCAAAACTCCTCATAGGTTTCACCGGGGAAGCCCACGATGATATCACTTGTAACCGACAAATCAGGTATGAGTTTTTTGGCCGTTTCAATTCGGTTTAAGTACTTCTCCCTAGTATAGCGCCTATTCATAGCCTCAAGCACTCGGTTATTTCCGCTTTGAAATGGTAAATGCAAGTGGTGACAAACCTTATCGCATTCGCTCATTGCCTTTAACAGCTCGTCCGAACAATCCTTAGGGTGCGAGGTCATAAACCTTATTCTAAAATCACCATCAATATCGTTTATAAGGCGAAGTAACTCAGGGAAATCGACCTTTGAACCATCATCCGCCAAAACGGGACTATGATAAGAATTAACATTTTGACCCAAAAGGGTAATATCCTTTGTGCCCGATGCAATCATTTGTTTGGCTTCTTTTAGAATTTCTTTAAAATCCCTTGAATGTTCCCTACCCCTAACATAAGGCACTATACAGTAGGTGCAAAAATTATTGCAGCCGTGCATAATGGGTAGCCAACCTTTAAAGGTGCCATCACGCTTTACGGGGATACCCTCTAAAACCTCATGGTCGGTATCGGATATTTCAAAAACTCTGCCCTTACCCAATAACAATCTATATAAAAACTCGGGTAGTCTGTGCTTAACGTGAGTTCCAAAAAGCAAATCAACATAGGGGTAACTTTTTTTAAAACGCTGGGCTACTGAATCCTGCTGAACCATACAGCCGCAAATACCAATTATAAGTTCGGGCTTACGGCGTTTATAATGTTTGAGTGCACCGATATTACCAAAAACTCTATCCTCTGCGTGTTCACGGACTGCACAGGTATTAAAAAGCATAAAGTCTGCGGCATCGGCATCTTCAGTAAAATCAAAGCCCATTTCACTAAGCATTCCCTTAAAATGTTCGCTATCACTAACATTTTGTTGGCAGCCGTATGTAACCACCATTGCAAGTGGCTTTTTATTAAATTTTTTGCTTAAAATTTCCTTAACCAGCCCCAAATATTCGCTCATCTGTGACAGGCGAATATCGGGTGTGTTTTTATTTTCCACAATACTGCTCCCATAATACAAATAATCACTTTGTATTATACCTCAAAACCGCAATATATTCAAGTAAAAATTATTAACAAAAGAGGTTTTTTTATTGACATTTTTTAGTATAAAGTGTATCATTAAAAACAAGTAAAAAATAATTACAGTTTGAGGTGCTTAAAGTGGTAAAACATATGATTTTGTGGAAGCTTGACCAAAAGCTTACCGCCGATGAAAAACAAAAGGTTTTAACCGATGCAAAGCGTGAGCTTGAGGCTTTGGTTGGCAAGGTAGATGGACTTATAGATTTGAAACTTCAGATTACCGGTCTTGCCTCCTCCAATGCGGATATGATGCTTGATTCCACCCTTGAAAGTGAAGATGCTTTAAAAGCATATCAGGTAAACCCTTATCATCAAGCAGCGGCTAATAATTTTGTAAGACCATTTACAAGTGAACGTTTATGCCTAGATTTTGAGGTGTAATACATAAGGTTAAAGGAAGCTATACCACGTGATATAGCTTCCTTTTTTTAGTTCAAAACTGCAATTCCAATATTAAGATATAGTGCAAACATTAGCCAGATTATATAGGGTAAAAACAACCACGCGGTGATTTTATTAACCCTATATGCTCCGATAAAATAAATAACCGCCAATAAAATCAAAACACCTATTAAAACCGCCGCCGCAGTATACATATCAAATCGCCAAAACAGTACCGACCAAACAACATTTAAAATTATTTGAAGCCAATACAGTTTTAAAAGTCCACTTGTGCCTGGCGAATTTTCTGTACTTAATATATATGCACTTGTTCCCATCAGGGCGTACAAAATATTCCATACAAACGGAAAAACTATCCCCGGTGGTGAAAGTGGCGGTCGATTAAGCGAGGCATATACTCCGCTAATATCCCCCGCAAGTATTGTGCCTAAAACCCCTATTCCGATGGTTATTAAAACATAAGTCAAAATTCCTTTTAATCTTATTGGTCGTACTCCCATAAATAAAACCCCTTTTCGTATTAAGACATTGTTAGTTTACCCTGATAATCTATTTTATTAAATTATCACATATCTTATTACAAAAAGAGGTTAAATAATTATTTATATCTACTTGCCGAAATCATTTTAAGCCGCTCTAACAAAAATATTATCTCTTGCCTTGTGTTAAAAAACGCCGTACTAATCCTAACCGTGCCGCTATCTATTGTGCCTATTCGTTTATGCGCCAAGGGTGCGCAATGAAGCCCCGCCCTTACCGCAATTTTGTATTTATTTAGTTGCTCTGCTACCCTTGAGGAATCCAAACCCCGAACATTAAAGGAGAGCACAGGCACACAAAACTCCTCCTTTGGAAAGGGTGTATAAACAATTATTCCTGGTATATTAGAAAGCCCTTTGTATAACATTTTAATTAGTTCTAGTTCGTGGGTGTATAATTTATTTATACCCTTTTGTTTAACAAAATCAATACCCGCCGAAAGCCCAACTATACCAGGTAGATTAAGGGTTCCGCTTTCTAGCCTTTCGGGTAGTTCCTCGGGTTGAACTGCTGATGCCGATTTAACACCTGTTCCACCCTCAATAAGCGTAAAGGGCACATTTTTCTCGGCAATCAAAACCCCCACACCCATTGGAGCATATAAGCCTTTATGCGCCGCAATGGATAAAAAATCTATATTCATATCCCTTACATTTATGGGCAAAACTCCCGCAGTTTGTGCGGCATCAACTATAAAAATCAAGCCTTTTTTCTTGCAAAGCTCACCTAACTCTTTTATAGGCATTATTTCACCCGTAACATTTGACGCGTGCAAGCAAGCAATAGCCTTTGTGTTTGGTTTTATCGCCCTTTCAAAAGAGCGAACTGTTGCCTCTTTATCTGAAAAAATCACCTCTGCAACCGAAACCTCAACCCCCATTTTTCGAATAGCCTCGGCAGGACGCAAAACGGCATTATGCTCTAGCGATGAGATTATAAGTCCGTCACCCTTTTTTAAAACACCCTTTAAGGCAAAATTTAAAGCCGCAGTGCAAGAGGGGGTAAAAACCACCCTATCCTCCTCGCTCGCACCAAACATTTCGGCTATTTGCCTTCTGGTTTTATATACTGCCTCTGCCGCTTTTACAGAAAGGTCATGTCCGCCTCTTCCAGGGTTTGATGATAGCTCTCTCAGTGCTGTATTAACAGCGCCTATAACATTGGGTGGCTTTTTACCCGTTGTTGCGGCGTTATCAAGATATATCACCCTATCTCCCTCCCTCACTTAAACTATGCTTCAATAATTTTTAAAAATTTTATTCCGTATTGGTTAAATAAATCAATTACAGTTTCTTTATCGCAATTTGTTGAAATACCGTAACCGCAACCAACGTTACCAGCCGCGTTTACAGTACGTATGAGTTCTCCCTTAAAACCGTTTTTACGCAATACATCTCGGCCTTTAATGGCATAGGTAATGGTTCCGGTTATTACTTTATACCGTTTCATAAATAACCCGCCTTTCTTTTTCTTAAATCATCTTTTGCAGTACTTTTTTACTGCACATTACATTCTATGCCATTTTTTGATTTTTGGTTTAAAAATAAGTGGATACTAAGTTTATAAATATACAAAGAATTATTCCAATTATGGTTGGAACTATGGCAGATATAAAGGTCCAAAAAAGGCTATTCGTTTCCTTTTTTATGGTTATTAAAGCGGTTGAGCAAGGCCAATGCATCAAACAAAACACCATAGTGCAAATTGCTGTGGTTGTTGTCCAACCATTATTAACAAGCAAGGCTTTAAGTTCAAAAAGGTTTGAATAATCGGTCAAGGTGCCCTTAGACAGATAAGCCATAATTATTATTGGAACAACTATCTCGTTTGCGGGAAAGCCTAAAATAAATCCGATTAGTATTACTCCATCTAAGCCCATTAATCTGCCAAAGGGGTCTAAGAATGAACTGCAATGCCAAAGTAGTGTTTGCCCACTGACACTAATATTTGCCATAAGCCAAATAACAAGCCCTGCGGGTGCGGCAACTGCCACCGCTCTCCCCAAAACAAAGATTGTTCTATCAAAAATTGAGCGCACTAATATACTCATTATTTTTGGTTTTCTAAAGGGTGGTAACTCCAGAGTAAAAGATGAAGGTTCACCCTTTAAAAGAGTTGATGTTAGTAGTCGTGATACCAAAAAAGTAAATATTATGCCAAAAACTATTACAGCCGTTAAAATAAGTGCTGCGATAGGAGTTTTAAAATTAGAATTTATACCCGCTATAAAAAACATGGTAATTATAGCAATAAGAGTTGGAAATCTACCATTACAGGGAACAAAGTTATTTGTGATAATTGCAACAAGTCGCTCCCTTTTAGAGTCTATAATTCTAGCACCCGTTATACCCGCCGCGTTGCAACCAAAGCCCATACACATTGTAAGTGCCTGTTTGCCACAAGCAGAGCATTTTTGAAAAGCCTTATCCAAATTAAAAGCAACTCTTGGAAGATAACCCAAATCTTCAAGTAGAGTAAAAAGCGGAAAAAATATTGCCATTGGTGGAAGCATAACAGATATTACCCACGCCAAAACTCTATAGACACCAAGTATCAGCATATCTGAAATTACTTGCGGAACACCTATTTTATCAACCAAAAACAATAGTTTTGACTCAATAAAGGAAAGCCCACGCCATATATAATCAGACGGTATATTTGCACCCCAAATAGTTATCCAAAATATTACCGCCAATAGCAAAATCATAACCAATGGTCCCGTTATTTTGCCAGTTAAAAATTTATCAAGCCTAAGTTCGTTTTTATGGGACTTTTTTTCTTTTAAAGTTATAACATTATCATCACATATATCCTCTGCAGTTAGTATAAGTCCCGATACTATATAATCCTTAAATTTTTCTATCGAAATCCCATTACTATTTAATATTTTTTGCTCTGCCACCACGCAATTTTTAATCTTTTCATTATCTAAAATTTGTACCTTAAAATGCTTTTCTATTGACCTAATTAGATTCTCATCTTGTTCTAAAAGCTTTATTGCAAGCCATCTATAACTAACCCTATTATAAATGTTTAAAGGTTTTAATGTATTTTCAACCTCTTTTATTGATTTTTCGATTAGCGAATGATATGTAACCGAAACGACCTTGCTTTTTTTATCAACATTAAAACTTAAGTCAAGCTCTGATATTAACTTTTTAATACCTCTACCGTTTCTTGCACTTGTTCCAACAACCCTAACGCCTAATTTTTGACTAAGTGCTTTTAGGTTGATATATATCCCCTTTTTTTCTGCTTCATCCATAAGATTAACGCAAACTATCACATTTGGGTTTATTTCAATAGCCTGTAAGCATAAATTAAGGTTTCTTTCAAGGCAGGTTGCATCGCACACAACAATAACCGCATCGGCACCCCCAAAAAGAATAAAATCTCTTGCTACTTCCTCCTCTGCCGAGTGTGCCATCAAAGAATATGTGCCCGGAATATCAACAAAAACAAAATTTTTACTGCTATCCTTATATCTTCCAACCGCATTTGTTACGGTTTTTCCCGGCCAATTACCAGTATGCTGTTTCATACCTGTTAATATGTTAAAAATACTGCTTTTGCCAACATTGGGATTACCTGCAAGTGCAATTATTTTTGAGTTTTCTCTAAACTCTTTTGGCACCACTGTTCCAATATCAAGTGCCGCATTTTGTGCTACCGATTGATTAGTTAATCCCACAAGCGTCACCGCCGCTATCCGAAATTATAATTTTTTTGCTATCTTCTTTTCTAAGGGCAATAACCGCACCCTTAATCTTATAAGCAATCGGGTCACCAAAAGGGCTTTTAAAAAGGCATTTAACTTTTACTCCCTCTGCAAAGCCTATATCTAAAAGTCTGCGTCTTATAGAACCTTGGGAAATATTTTTAATAACGGTGGCACTCTTACCCACCGTTAAATTACAAAGTTTATTTTTCATTGAATCACCTCAACCCATAATATGCTTTTTTAGGTTATAAGTGAAAACGACCTTGGAAAACCAAGGCCGTTTATGTGAATTTATTTAATTTTTAAAAGGCTAGCCCTCTTTTTATAATCAGGCATATATTTTTCAATTAAACTATAAAATTCCTTTTGGTGATTGCGGTGCTTTATATGTGCAAGTTCATGAACAATAACATAATCAACCGCATCTAAAGGAAACAACATTAAAAAGGCAGAAAAATTCAAACTATTTTTTGCACTACAACTACCGAACCTTGTTTTAGCAAAATTTATTTTAACCATCGATGGATAAAGTCCCATTAGTTCACTAAAATATTTTACCCTTTGGGGTATATATTCTTTTGCCCTATCTTTTAACTCCGCTAATTTTTGATCATCCAGATTATAAAACTGATGCTTTTTAAGTTGTTTTTCTTTTGCCTTTAAAATCCAAGCGTATTTTGACTCAACAAAATTTAAAATTATATGTTTAGGCGTAAAATTTGGTGCTTTCACCCTAACAAACGAGTTTTTATTAACCTCTATAGCGATAGTTTTTCGCCTTGAATATATAACTTCAAATTCCAAATCTTTATAAATCATTTATCATATTTCCAATCAGAAAAATTTGCGGTAAGTTCTACTTTTGGCATTTTAAGACTAAGCGGAAAACCTTGTTTGTTAAGGGACAGCACATATTTTATACCACTAGCAAAACCGCTTAAAATATATTCTTCTCCCTGTTTTTCACTTGCAGTAGCACCCGCAGTAAGAACTGCAAAAACATCCTTTAAAAGTTCCGCAAAGCCAAGAGTTTTTACCGTGAGTGGTTCGGTTTGCTTAATATCATTGTATGATACCGACATATTATCATTATTAAAATCAAATCTTAACCCAGATAAAGCATCAGGCTCAATAATCTCTGCCGAAAAAACTCCTCCGCCCGACACATTAAGCTTTGTTTTAAGCTTTAAATCATTATAAATAACGGTTGCTAAACAGGAATACCCCGCCTCTGCAACCGTTATTTGTTTTTTTGACTGTGTTTTACAAGAAGTTAATAAAACCAAAACACTTAAAATAAGCACCAAAGCCGTTTTACGCATACCAAAAACTCCAAACTAGAATATTGATGGTAAACGCTCTATCAAATCGCTTGTTAATGCTCCTCTAACACCTAGCTCTTTTTCGGCAATTTCGCCTACTGCTCCGTGCAAACATACCGCCGCAGTTACCGCCTTTAAAGGCTCGGTTCCGTTTGCCAAAAATGCCGCTATCATACCGGAAAGCATATCACCGCTACCCGCAGTTGCTAAAGCGGGGCTACCTGTGGTGTTTATAAAAAGTTTACCATCTGGGTCTGATATAACAGTATATGCTCCCTTTAAAACGGTTATAACACCGTATTTTTTTGAAAACTCTTGTGCACTTTTAACCCTATTTTCTTGTATCTCTTGGGTTGTTTTATTTAAAAGCCGTGCCATTTCGGCAGGGTGAGGTGTTACAATAACCTCTGATTTTTTATTGTTTAAAATTTCAGATTCTAATGCCACGGCGTTAAGTCCATCTGCATCTATAATAATTGGTGCACTAGCCGAAGATACAACATCATAAATCACCGATATTGTCGCATCACTAACACCCATACCAACGCCCAAAACTATTGCATCTGCCGATTTAACCGCCGAGATTTTTATTGAGTTTGGTGCAAATTTTCCGTCATACTCATCGGTAGGGATAAAAACCGCCTCGGGAATATATGCCGCCGCAATTGGATATGCAGATTTAGGAGTACAAACCGTAACAAGTCCCGCTCCCGAACGCAAGGCGGCACGAGCCGAAAATGAAGGCGCACCTGCCATACCGTATGAGCCACCAACTACCAACACTCTACCCTTTTCGCCCTTATGTGCATTTTTGGATATGGGTTTTAAGGTTTTAAGGGCGGTATCAGTATCAACCACCTCGGCATAAAAGCTTGTTATTTTATCACTTTCAATACCGATTGAAACTGCCAATGCCTCACCGCAATAATCTGCCGCAGGGAATAAAAAGTGGCAAGGCTTATAACCTATAAAAGAGACCGTTAAATCCGCTTTTATGGCGGTTCCCTTTACCGCGCCATCATCACAACAAACACCACTTGGTAAATCTAAAGAGATTTTTGTTGCACTACTAATATTTACTAAAGAAAAAATCTTGCTAACTTCTTTATCGGCGGCACCGTGAAAACCAATACCGAATACCGCATCAACGATAATATCCGCTAAACCGATTGTATTTGAGGATAAATCAATATCGTCATAATAGTTTACAACCGAAACACCTGCTTGTTTTGCGCGGTTAAACATAAGGCTGCTATCGGGTGTAAGAGAAATTCCCATCGCCAAAATTACAGTAACCTTGGCGCCATACTCTTTAAGTTTGCGAGCAACAACAAAACCATCGCCACCATTATTACCCTGACCTGCAACAACTACTACTCTTTTATTGTAAACATCAAATTTATCCTTAATAACCTTTGCGGCGGCGGCACCCGCATTCTCCATAAGGCGTTCACCGCTCATACCACTTTTAAAGGCAATATTTTCCGCTAATCTGGTTTGTTCGGCGGTAAGTATTTTCATAAAAAACACCTCAAAACTATTTTGCCGTTCTTGGAATAAATTTTAAAGCCGCTTCTTTTGAGCGCTCATTAAAAGCAACAACAATTAACAATAAACCTTTTTTAACATGTCTTACAATGATATAATCTGCCTCATCATCCGCATTACAACAAATGAATTTTGCATCAAAATTCATTGATGCAAGTTTTGCTTTTGCCTCATCATCATAAGCACCAAACCGCTCAACCTCGTTAAGCTTTATAGAAACCATACGCTTTCTTGAACTTTTGCCTATTATTTTATCGATATCCATATCGTGATTTACAAAAATATATTCATACTCAATAGACAGGCGTTTCGTAAGCTGAGCCGCGCCATAGAATACACCGAATGATGCAATGATAATTAGCCCCATAAAAGAAACATACTTTAAGCTAAGCAATACAAAAATATAAACGACCAAAAAAGCCACAATCCAAATAAGTGCTAAAAGTGCGTGTTCTTTAACAGTCTTTTTAATTTTAATAAGTTGTTCGCAAATACTATCCATTTTAAATCTCCTTTTTTATGTTAAGAGTATTATACTACACTTTTGTACTTCCATCAAGCAAAAAAAGGCATTGCAGAGCAAAATTTACATTTTGTCTACAATGCCAAGTATTATCTTATGCCGTATTTTTCAATGATATAATCCATATCCTTATCGCCTCTACCCGAAAGGTTAATTAAAACAGAGCCGTGGTCCATCTGCTTTGCGAGTTTCATACCATAGGCTACAGCGTGAGAACTTTCAATAGCGGGTATAATACCCTCCATACGAGAAAGCTTATAAAAAGCGTCTATTGTTTCTTCGTCGTCGATAACATCATATTTAACTCTGCCGATATCCTGTAAGAATGCGTGCTCGGGACCCGAAGACGGATAATCCAAACCACTTGCAACAGAATAAACGGGTGCGGGTTCTCCATTATCATCTTTAAGCATAATACTGTTAAAACCGTGCATTATGCCCTCAGTTCCGTATTTTAGACTTGCGGCATGGTCGCCAAGCTTTGGACCTCTGCCCAATGGCTCAACACCATAAATGTCAACAGGATCGTTTAAAAATCCCGCAAAAAGACCTGCCGCATTAGAGCCGCCACCAACACAAGCAACGATAGCACTTGGTAAATGGCCTGTCATATCAATAAACTGCTCTCTTGCCTCGATACCAACGACGCTTTGAAAATCGCGAACCATCATAGGAAATGGATGCGGACCCAAAACAGAACCAATACAATAAATAGAGTCTTTATATTCCTTGCTATATGCATCAAAAGCGGCATCAACCGCCTCTTTGAGCGTTTGAAGTCCATGTGTTACCTCAACAACATTTGCACCAAGAATCTTCATTCTTGCAACGTTGGGAGCCTGTTTTTTAATATCAACAGTACCCATATAAATATCACATTCAAGGCCGAAGTATGCCGCCGCAGTTGCAAGAGCAACACCGTGTTGACCTGCACCTGTTTCGGCAATTACTTTTTTCTTGCCCATATATTTTGCAAGTAGTGCTTCACCCATACAGTGATTTAGTTTATGTGCGCCCGAATGGTTTAAATCCTCACGCTTTGCGTAAAGTTGAACCTTACCGCCCAATGCGTCCGAAAGTCTTTCAAGATGTGATACGGGAGTAGGTCTGCCTTGAAACTCTTTTCTGATTCGGCGAAGCTCGGCAATAAATTTTCTTGACTGACAGATAGAATAATATGCTTCAGTAATTTCTGCCATTGCGTTTTTGAGTTTATCATCAATATAAACGCCGCCATATTTACCGAAATAACCGTTTTTATCGGGATAATCATTAAAATAAGTATCAAAATTTACATCGTTAAAAATCATTATTTTTAACCTCCATAATAATTAAAATATCTTTTAAATATTAGTTATCACGCCATCGTTTTGTAAGTAGCACCATTTTCAAAAAATCCTCTAGCAAAAAAATAAACCCCTATCCCTTATGGGACAAGAGTAAAATCCTGCGGTACCACCCAAATTCATTCTATAAACTATAAAGAATGCACCTTAACCATATACTAACATATATGTTCCATTGCTAACGGGTGGAATAAACCGTCGCCCCTACTAAACAAAATCGTTCGGTTTGCCCTCATAAGTCCATTCAAAAACAAACACAACATCGCATTACACCAACCGCGACTCTCTAAAGAAGTGTTATTGTAATTTACTACTCTTAATCAAAGGTTTAACTAGTTTTTTATATTATACGCTTTAAAAATATATTTGTCAATATCTTTTTATTCTACAAAAAAATCATACGCAAAAATAACAAAGTTATTGTTGCGGGTATCCCCAATGCCGCATTTAAAGTTACCGTGTATGCGTTAACAGGTATATACACCCCACTGTATTTTGAAGTTAAATTTATTACCGTCATAGCCAAAAGACCTAATGCCGCAAAACTTAAAATGGTTTTAAAAGGCTTTTTTGTTTTTGCGGCAATTATAAAATATATCAGTCCATAAACAACCGATAAAACAATCAAAATAATTTTAATCATAATCATATCCCTTTTATTTGATATAAAATAATATGAAATGATTATGGTTTTTATACTAATAATTAGAGTTAATATCCCTTGTTTTATCGAGGATTTTCTTTACCAAGGAATCAGGACTTTTAACCCTCATTTTTTCGCCAAACTGCATTATCCAAGATACAAGTCCATCACTTATAAAAGCCTTGGTGGTAAAAACAAAGCTTTTATCCTCGCTTGAACGAATAAATATTTTATCCGAAAACCTATCAATAACCTGCTCTAAAATATCATTACTACACTGCAGAGTTATTTCTTCCTGTTCACCGCTAAACATATTAAAAACCTTACCAGCATAATCCGCAACATTAAACTCGTTTTTATACTCACTAACCTCTGAAAAATGCCTAAAATCCTCATCTAAAACGCTAGTGGATTTCATTCTATCTAGCCTTAAATGCATAAGATTATCATATTTTTCATAATTGCAAATTAAATAATAATGGTCTTCCGCCCAAATTAGTGCATATGGGCTAACTATCATTTGCTTTGCGGTGGCGATTGGATGATGCCCATCTTTAAGGGTATGCTTTATGTATGAAAAGGATATTTTTTTATATTTATCAATAGCCTTTTCTATGGCATCAATGCTATAATAAATCTCCTCATTGTCACCCTTGTTTCTATTATCAATAAAACTTCTGTGGGCATATTTTTCGGCTTGATACACATTTAAAAGTCGTGATAGTTTTTTAACAAGTTGGGTGGTTTTTTTGCCTGTTATAAAATCTGCCGACAAAACCGCATCGGTAAGCAGTGCCACTTCGGGCAGTTCAAAATCCCTATTTGAGAGAAAATATCCCGATTTAGGTGAGCGAGTACTTATTATATCATAATCACTAAGGCAAAGCGCATCAATATCCTCATAGATGGTTTTTCTATCACAGGTGATACCATAACACTCTAATTCCTCAATAAGCTCATTGGCGTTTAATGGATGCTCTTCATCGGTTTTTTGCGACAAAATGTGCAAAAGTTTTAAAACCCTTAATCTTTGATTTCGCTTACCTGACATATATCCTCAATCCTTAAAATCTAGCATTATTTTGACTATTTGCTCTTTTGTTGTTATGGTTTCTAAAACCTTTTTAAAGGTAGTTGTAGACATAGCATAAGGCAAATCCAACTTATCTGATAAAAAAAGTCGCCTTTGCTTTGAGTTTGCTCTGCCCGAAAGCCCCATCTCCATTAAAAATGTGGTAGTAATTTCCTCTTTTGGCAAAGCAAAATCTTCATTATTTTGAGGAATAAACCGCCCAAAAGCCTTTAAGATTATATCTTTTTCTACTCCCTCAACACCTAATAGTCCCTCGCTTGACGGTTTTTGTTTTCGGCGCTCTTTGCCCGCAATTCTAGGCAAAAAAACGTGATAAATTTTATCATCACTGACAATATTTTTAAGATATGAACGAATAATCCCACCCGCACTATCACTATCGGTTAGAACAATAATTCCGCTTTGTTCTGCCAAGCGTCGAATTAACCGAACCTTATCCTTATCTTTAAAAACTCTAAAGCCATCTGTGGTTATAATAACTGCATCAAAAATTGAGGATAATTTGATTTTATCATACTTTCCCTCAACTATTATAGGCATAGAAAGTGGTATCATCTTTTGCCTCCGCTTGTTATACGCATAATTTTAGTTATTAAGGTTTCTAATGCTATTTTAGCACCATTACCACTAATCTTAACATCCGATTTGACAGATGAATCGCTATCAAGCAAGACCTTTAAAATCATATCAATCTGCCTTGTGGAAAGCCTTTTACTATCGCGTGCTGCATTTGTTAAAACAAAGGCTCTATTAGGCGAATAACCAAACTCTGCAGCGATACTTTCGGGGCGTCTTCCGATATCTATTGCTGCCTTTACCCTAAAAATATCAACATAGGCAGATGAAATCAAAGAATGAATTTCTGCCGCACTAACCCCTTGAGATAGCAGTTGCGAAAGCAGATAAAAAGCCTGTTCCGCCTTACCCGCTAATATGTGCCTAGACATATCATAAACCGAGGCTTCAACCGTTCTAATGCATACCTTATCAATAATTTCGTTAGTAATTTTTCCATCCTTACCAACAAAATCGGATAATTTATCAAGTTCGTTTATTAGAATATTGAGGTCATTAGAGCAGACCGAAATCATATATCTTGCGGTTGGGGCATCAAGAAAAGCCCTACGCCTTGCGGCACCGTCGCAAAGCATTTTTGTTAGTTCGTTCTCATTTTTATGGTTAAGCTCACAAACCACCCCTCCGCCTGCTTCAACCGATTTTGCAAGTTTTTTAAAGCGGTCGGATTTTTTGGTATTTATTTGCAAAACATCATAATACATAACCAAAATGTTTCTATCGGGCGCATTTTCAACGATTGACTGAAGTTCCTTAAAGGTTGCTATCGGGCAACCCTCAAAATCAAAATTTGAGGACAAAACACATATACGCTCACCCGTAAAAGATAGCTGAAACAAACTATCGTTTATCTCTGATACTCCGGCATTTTCCGGCAATACAAACAGGTTTAAATCCTCATTTTCGGGAACCGATTTTTTTGCTATCATATTTGCATATTTTTTTGTTAAATATGGGTCGTTACCAACCAAAAGATAAACAGGTTTTAATCTGCCTGGGGCAATAGTACCTCTTAAATCAACCTCACTAATCATTTAATACACCTCCCTTAAATCTTTATTATTCATTTCTAAAACAGGAACATCTGTATTTTTAAAACTAATTTTTTTATTGCTTAAAATTATTTTAGAAAAATCAAATTTTGATACATCCCCACTTATCTTATCTACCAAAATAAGTATTGGGTTTTTATTGGTTGCAAGTGGATACAAATCTTTTACCAAATCACCCAACGCAATCACATAAGAAAATTCAGTAGAATTCACAACAACACCCACATTGGATACAACAAAAACTTCTGAGGTCTTTGTTGGCTCTAAATATGCCTTTTTATCAAACCAATTAAAACTATCATTATTAATATGTTCTAGCTTATCCTTATACTCTCCGCTTGATGATAAAATAACCTTTGTAGGTCGTAAATATGCAATAAGATTTACTGCCCCGCCCGAAACTGATTTTTGAAGGGATGGTAATATCAGATAATCTAATTTAGTAACACCTATAGATAGCATTTTGTTTTTTATTTTAAGGGCATCATCTTTGGTATCACCCGCACCAACCGCCACCGATACGCCATCTATATTAAATACTATACAACTGCCATTTCCAACATTTAAAACAGACACCGCGTTTTCTTTAAAACCGCCATAACAAACGCTAAATAAAATTATTGAAACCGATAAAATAACAACAAGAACAATATTAAAAATCTTTTTAATTTTTTGATGCTTTATAATCCCTTTACCCGCCAAAAAGCAAATAGTTATAAAAAGAAGAAGCCAAGGAATTAGAAAAATTGGCTTAGTGATAAACACCGACCAAGGAATAGATGCACAGTAATTGATTGCCCAAACGATATAACGAACACTCAGACAAATTGCAACCACAGGTAATGCGGCAACAGATTTAAAAACACCCGTAAAGCAAAGTGCTATCACTGCCACAAGCGACAAAACAAGCAAAACACTAACCGCGTATCCAATTAAAACATTAGTAATCGGTGCAACAACCGAAATATATCCAAAACACAAAATACTTATCGGTGCGGTTGTTATAGTTGCCGAGATGGTTTGACATATTGAAAACACCAGCGCCTTAACAGGTTTATATGAAAGTCCTAGACCCTCTATAATAATTTGCGATTTTAAATACAGTATAGGGCAAATATATAAAATTCCAAAGGTGGAAAGTAACGACAAAAGTAAAGAAATATTACCAAATCCAAAAGGATTTGTAAAAAGAATAATAATGGTTGCGGCACCCAAAGAATTAAGCGGGTCGGGGCGTCTATAAATGATATAACCCAACGCCATTATTAAATATGTTAAACCCGCGCGTAAAATTGATGGAGTGAAACCGCAAACCGCAGAAATAGCGAAAATAAAACCGATTAAAAAGATTGAAGTTAGCCGCTTAGAAAACCTTAAAAGGCTAAAAAGAATCATTAAAAACTGAAAGATTATACCAAGGTGCATACCCGAAACCACCAAAACGTGGGTTACACCCGCTACTTTTGAATTATAATAGAACTCATCAGAAAGATTGCTTCTATCCCCTAATAAAATTGCGGAAACAACCGTTGCTTCATCATAATTTATATTATCATATATAAGGCGATTAACATATTCTCTTAAATCATAAAAGCAGGCGTAAAAAGGTCTGTTTTCTCCCTTTCGCTCAATGAGTTTAATAACATAACCGCCCGCATAAACTCCATTAGCAAAGGAGGAGTTTTTATAATCTTCTAGCGGATTAAATAAAACCTCAAGTTTTACTTTTTCAAAAATATCTGCATCAATATTATTAACATCACTCATTCTGAGTTTAATATTTTGCGGAACATTTTTAAATCTTGCTTGACCCTTTTTGTAGATAATTTTAATGCTTTCGGTTTTAATCTCATAAACCGAATAATCACTATACCGCAAGGGCCAATCTTTTACGGTGCCGACAATTTCAGCTTTATAATCCGAAAGATTTTCTGCAGGAGAAACCCTTGTTTTGATTAAAAAGGCACCAAAAACCGAAAACAACAATGAAATAGATATTAAAACAATTATTCCTGTTTTTAAAATACGCTTTCTAAACACAACACAAAGAACTAGTGCTAAAAGCAAAAAAGCAACCAGAAAAAACGAAAAACAGGCTGGAAGATAAAGCAGAATTGCCGATATAACAAGCAAGGAAATGCCTGTATAAAACAAAACTCTAGCCATTTTATCAACCAACCTGTTAAAGCAAATGCGAATAAAACCAACCCGATTTTAAAGGTAGTATTTTCGCGTTTGCTTAAGTATTTTTAATTAACCCGGAGGCCATGCAAGATTTCTTTTTGCAAGCATATGAAAATGTATATGACCAACCGTTTGACCACCATCTTCGCCACAGTTATTAACGACCCTAAAGCCTTTTTCAAGGTTATACTCTTTAGCAATCTTTGCGATAGCCTCAAAAATAGCAGAAATATACTCACTATTTTTAGGGCTTATATCCGCCGCAGAAGTAATATGAATTTTGGGTATTATAACGGCGTGAAACGGTGCTTGAGGCGCTATGTCATAAAAGGCATAAACCTTATCATCCTCATAAACAGAGTTACTTGGAATCTCGCCATTTAAAATTTTACAAAAAAGACAGTCCATTTTAATGCACCCTTTTTTTATTAGTTGTTGCCCGATACGATTTCTACAACCTTAGATATTGCATATTCGGACTTTTGAACCTCTTTACCACCTGCCATAGCGCTATCCGGCTTACCGCCGCCATTACCACCTGCAAGTTTTGCAACCTCACGCACAATGTTACCTGCGTGAAGCCCCGCAGCAACCGCCTGTTTACCACAAGCAGATACAAAGGTTAATTTTTCGCCATTAACAACGGCAAAAACTAAAACAACATCCTCAAATTTAGATTTTATTGTATCACAAAGTGAACGAGCAACCTGAACTTCCATATCACGCATAACACTTGCGATAACACGAACATCGCCAACATTTACGGCTGTTGCCATCATTTCACTAACCTTACCTGCGGCAAGCTTTGCCTCGAGGGTAGAAATATGACGTTCTTTATCCTTAATTTCTGCTGATAACAGAGCAACTCTGTTAGGAATATCATTAATGTTTGCAGTTTTGAGTTCTGCCGCAGTATCATATGCAAGCTTTTTAAAATCATCTAAGAGTTTTAAAACTCCCTCGCCTGTAACGGCAGTAATTCTACGAACACCAGCCGCAACAGAACTTTCGGAAACAATTTTAAATAGTCCTATTTTTGCCGTATTATCAACGTGTGTACCGCCGCAAAGCTCGATAGAAAAATCTTCTGCCGATACAACTCTAACGGTATCACCGTATTTTTCACCAAAAAGTGCCATTGCGCCAAGCTTTTTAGCGTCTTCAATAGGCATCTCGCGAGACTTAACAACGGTAGCCGCTAAAATAACCTTATTAACCTCTGCTTCAACCAAAGCAAGTTCCTCAGAAGTTAATGCCGAAAAATGAGTAAAATCAAAACGAACCTCATTTTGATTTACAAGCTGACCTGCCTGCTCAACATGGTCGCCAAGCACCTTTCTCAGTGCGGCTTGAAGTAAATGAGCAGAGGTATGATTACGGCAAACATTCATACGGAATTCGGGAGTAACTTCGGCTAAAACCTTATCGCCAACACTTGCCTCACCCGCAGTAATAACACCGCTATGCAAGAACAATCCATTTGCGTTGCGCTCAACATTTTTAACTTCAAAAGCAAAATCGCCCGAACGAATATATCCGTGGTCGCCAACCTGACCGCCACTTTCACCATAGAAAGAGGTTTCATTCAAAACTATAATTGCAGATTGGTCTTTTATAGCGGTAGAAACGCTCTCGCCCTCGCACACAATAGAAAGAATTTCTGCCGATGTGCTAAGTTTTTCATAACCTACAAACTTTGTAGCCTCGATTCCATCAAAGAGTGAATCGTCGCCCTTCCAAGCGTTTGTATCTGATGCTTTTCTAGCGTTTCTGGCGCGAGTTTTTTGCTCCTCCATAAGACGAGCAAAGCCCTCTTCATCAACTGTGATTCCCTTCTCCTCCAAAATATCTCTTGTAAGGTCAATTGGGAAACCATAAGTATCATTAAGTTTAAATGCGGCCTCGCCCGAAAGAACCTTTTCGCCCGAAGCAATAAAATCATTAAGCAGATTCAAGCCTTGGTCGATGGTTTTTAAAAAGCTTTCTTCCTCAAAGCCGATAACCTTTTTAATCAAAGCAGACTTGCTTTCAAGTTCGGGATATGCTCCTTTACTTTCGTTGATGGCTGTTTCAACCAATTCGGAAAGGAAAGGACGGTTAATACCGAGCAAACGACCATGACGCGCAGCCCTTCTAAGAAGTCGACGGAGAACATAACCGCGACCCTCGTTAGACGGCATAACACCATCAGCAATCATAAAGCTTGTTGAACGGATATGGTCGGTTATAACACGCATTGACACATCGGTCTTTTCATCTGTTTTATATGTTACACCACAAATTTTTGAGAGGTGTTTCATAATATTTTGGATTGTATCAACCTCAAAGAGATTATCTACACCCTGGGAAATACAAGCAAGACGCTCAAGTCCCATACCGGTATCAATATTGGGATGGTCGAGGGGTGTATAGTTACCCTTACCATCTGAGTCAAACTGTGTGAAAACAAGGTTCCAGAACTCTACATAACGGTCACATTCGCAACCTACGCCGCAGTTTTCATTATCGCAGCCATACTGCTCACCGCGGTCGAAATAAAGCTCAGAACAAGGACCACAAGGACCAGTACCGTGCTCCCAAAAGTTATCCTCCTTGCCCATACGAACAATGCGCTCGGGGGCTACGCCAACCTCTTTTGTCCAAATATCGAAGGCTTCATCATCGTCCTCATATATTGTCACCCACAACTTGTCCACAGGCATTTCAAGCACCTTGGTGCAAAACTCCCAAGCCCATGCAGTTGCTTCATGCTTAAAATAATCACCAAACGAGAAGTTGCCAAGCATTTCAAAAAATGTACCGTGACGGGCAGTTTTACCAACCCTTTCAATATCGGGAGTACGGATACATTTTTGGCAGGTGGTTACACGCTTACGTGGTGGAGTAACCTCACCTGTGAAATACTTTTTCATAGGCGCCATTCCCGAATTTATTAAAAGCAATGACTTATCATTGTTAGGTACCAATGAAAAACTGCCAAGTCTTAAATGACCTTTGCTTTCATAAAAAGCAAGGTATTTCTCACGCAGTTCATTCAATGACATCCATTCCATTTAAAACACCTCAAAAACTAATAACTTATTTACCCTGTGCGCTTTGTGCCTGAGGGATTTGTTGCTTTAAAGAAGCACGAGTTTTACGAATCTCTGCAAGATTTGCAGTGAGACCATCATCTGCTCTACGCATTAAATCATCAACAAAATCCTGTGCAGCCTTACGCATCTCACGACTCTTTGTTTGAGCTGCAGAAATAATCTCACCTGCTTTTTCTTGAGCAAGGCGGGTAATTTCCTCTTGGGCTACCAAAGCCTTTGCGCGCTCCTCAGCGTTTCTGATGATGGAGTCTGCCTCTTTCTTTGCAGTTGTGATAATATCTGCGCGGTCTGCAACGATGCCTCTTGCCTGCTTAATCTCGCTAGGCATATTAAGGCGGAGGTCATCAATCATTGCGCGGATTTTCTCAACGTCAACAACTGTTCTTTTGCCGGGTAATTTTACACCTGTTTCTAACGCTTCGTCAATTTGTTCAAGCATTTCTTCCATGTTCATATTTCTTACTTCCTTTCTTTTAATCGGTCTACTATTTTATCATGAATCATTTTCGGAACAAAGTCCGAAATAACTCCACCCATACTGCCAATTTGCTTAACCATACTAGAGCTTAAATACATATTCTCAGCCTTAGTGGTTAAAAAAACTGTTTCAGTAGCGGGGTTGAGTTTTTTATTGGTTAGTGCCATCTGAAATTCGTATTCAAAATCAGACATAGCACGAAGACCCTTAACAATGGCGCCTGCCCCGATATCTTTGGTATACTGCGCCAACAATCCGTCATATGCATCTACCGTAACATTATCAATATCCTGAGTTGCTAGTTTTAGCATTTCAATTCGCTCATCCACCGTAAAGCTGGGTAATTTTGCCTTGTTTTGCATAACAACCACAACTACCTTATTAAACATTTGCGCTGCTCTGCGAATAATGTCAATATGGCCAACAGTTACGGGGTCAAAGCTACCGGGACAAACTGCGATAATATTATTCATTTTCCTCACCCTTTCTATGATAAACCGAAAGGACTATTTTGCCGTATCGATACTCTCTTTTAAGAATAAATGCATTTATTTCTTCGGGCATTTGTTGTTCTTTTGGATGCTCACAAATTATGATTCCATGCTCTTTAACACACTTTTGAACCGCCTTTAAAGCCGTTAACAAAAGGTCAGATGCATAGGGCGGGTCTAAAAACACATAATCAAACTGAGTGGTCATACCCATCAAAACTGCGGTGAAATCGCCCCTTATTATCTTTGATTTTGCCTCAAAGCCTGTGTTTTTAACATTCCTCATAATATGGTCTATTGATATGGGACTTTTATCAACAAAAACCGCATATTCAGCACCACGACTGAGCGCCTCGATGCCAAGCTGACCAGAACCTGCAAAAAGGTCTAAAACCGTTCTGCCCTCAATGTCAAACTGTATGGCGCTAAATAAAGCCTCTTTTACACGCTCTGGGGTAGGTCTTACATCCTTCCCCTCGGCAGTTATAAGTCTTTTGCCCTTTGCTGTGCCTGTAATTACTCTCATTAAACCACCATTAGATTTTATTTAACGTTTGAAATAACAAACTCTTTAACTTCGTTTAAAACCAAATTATCTTTTGCGTTTTGCCAATCACTTTCGCTCAAATTTTGCTCTTTAATATATTCGTCAACCTCGGTATCCTCTACCTCAATATTCTCCTTACGAGCGATTGCATATGCAAGCATCATTTGTGTTACATTAGACTGAGCATATGGTTTTAACTGCTCACGATACAACTCCTCAGTCATAGAGTATTGCGTCAAAAGTCCTTCTAAGGTTGTGCCATTTGCCTCTGCCTGAAGTCTGGTCTGCTCAATATTATCATCAATAAAGGCGCTTACCTCTGCTTCGGGATACTTTTTAACCTTTGTATTATTAACAAGGTCACTCCAAACAAAGCCATCTAAATATGAGTTTTTAAGGTCTTTTTCATACTCTTCTTTAGTTGAAAAACCAAGTTTTTTTAGCACGTCGGGTGTAAGCTCTGCAAGTTTTGGGCGAACAACCTTTTTAACGGTTACTGTAAAAACAACGTCTGCACCCGCAAGTTCCTCAGAGCTATAATTTTCAGGGAAGGTTAAATCAAGGTCAACTGTATCCCCTATTTTAACACCAACCAAGCCGCTCTCAAAACCTGCTATAAAGCTTGATGAACCGATTTGAAGTTCATAATCGCTAGCGGTACCGCCCTCAAACGCAACTCCATCTTTTTTACCAACATAATCAATAACGGCTTTATCCAAAGTCTCTACTTTACCTTCGGTGAGTTCAGTTTCGGTAATAAGCGTATCATCGTTTAGATTCAAAAAATTTGAGTAATTCTGATACGAAATACCCATTTTATAATCTAACGAATCGGTATCTAACTTGATATTTTTATATTCGGGTAAGGTTATATAATCCTCTAAATTATAATCGTATCCTTTTTTGCTACCGCAACCCGAAAGGGTAAAACAAGCAAGAAACAAAAATATAGTTAAAACCAAGCTTAATGTTTTTTTCATAAAAATAACCTCAACAAAAATTAATATGCTTTACCCCAATAAACCATATGCTTTGCAGGTTTACCACAGCATACACATTTATCAGAAAGCTCTTCTTGCTCGAAAGGAATACAACGCGAACCGGCACCTGTTTTTGCTTTAACCTCGTCCTCGCAGGTCTCATCACCACACCACATAGCCTTGATAAATCCATCGCCATTATCTGACAGAGTTTTGGTAATCTCATCAATAGAGGTACAAGCAAAGGTACGATTTTCTCGGTTGTTTAGCGCCTTTTCATAAAGACCATCGTTTACAGCCTTTAATAGTTCGGGTATCTTTGTTTCAAGCTCATCCAGACTTACAAAATACTTTTCTCTATTGTCGCGACGAACAATAACACACTGATTATTTTGAATATCCTTAGGTCCAATCTCCAAACGGAGCGGAACACCCTTCATTTCATACTCGGCAAACTTCCAACCAGGTGATTGGTCGCTCTTATCGGTTTTAACGCGACAAACAGAGCGAAGTCTTGCTTCAATCTCCTCAGCTTTTTCAACAACGCCCGGCTTATGCGAAGCAATAGGAATAACAACAAGCTGAATAGGTGCAACCTCAGGCGGTAAAACCAAGCCATTATCATCACCATGAGTCATAATAATTGCGCCGATTAAACGGGTGGTAACACCCCAAGAGGTCTGATGGGGATACTCTTGCTTATTCTCTTTATTTGTATACTGAATACCGAATGCCCTTGCAAAACCATCACCAAAATAGTGAGAGGTTCCTGCCTGCAAAGCCTTACCATCGTGCATTAAGGCCTCGATAGCATAGGTGGCCTCTGCACCTGCAAATTTATCGCTCTCGGTCTTTTTACCCTTAACAACGGGCATTGCAAGATATTTTTCACAAAACTCGGCATATACGTTAAGCATACGCTCGGTTTCTTCAATAGCTTCACTAGCAGTTGCGTGAATTGTGTGACCCTCTTGCCACAAAAACTCCCTTGAACGAAGGAAGGGGCGTGTTGTTTTCTCCCAACGAACTACGCTTACCCACTGATTATAAAGCTTTGGCAAATCGCGGTGAGAATGAATTATATTTGCATAATGCTCACAAAAAAGAGTTTCTGATGTGGGGCGAACACATAAACGCTCCTCAAGTTTCTCGTTACCGCCGTGTGTTACCCAAGCAACCTCGGGAGCAAAGCCTTCAACATGGTCCTTTTCTTTTTGCAAAAGACTCTCGGGGATAAACATAGGCATACAAACATTCTCGTGGCCTGTTGCTTTAAACATACCGTCTAAAATGCGTTGCATATTTTCCCATATTGCGTAACCATATGGGCGAATAACCATACAACCCTTTACGCTTGTATACTCAATAAGCTCTGCCTTTTTAACGATATCGGTATACCATTTAGCAAAGTCTTCATCCATTGAAGTAATATCTTTAACTAGCTTTTCGTTTTTTGCCATAATACATTAAACCTCTTGCTTTTAAATTACGATAATAAATAAATCTACAAAAGTGCAAACTACACTATTCTAGTATTATATTAGATTTTGCTCGAATTTGCAATAGTTTTAACGAAATTAGGTGAAAATAAATAGATATTTTTTTGATTATTCTAACAAAAAGTGCCAACAAACAGGAAAAACCCGTTCATCAGCACTGAATTTTAA
Source organism: Acutalibacteraceae bacterium (assembly GCA_045577495.1). GTDB lineage: Bacteria > Bacillota > Clostridia > Oscillospirales > Acutalibacteraceae > UMGS1279. Next base: position 9,814 of record JAZNIK010000080.1, on the reverse strand, counting down.
CTAATTACTTGCTTCAATGGCCAAAAGTCGATTGTATTTTGCTACTCTATCCGTTCGGCATGGAGCACCACTTTTTATCATTTTTGCGTTTACCGCAACCGATAAGTCTGCAATAAAGGTGTCCTCGCTCTCTCCCGAGCGATGTGAAATAACAGCATTATATCCATTAGCGTTTGCCAGTTTAATTACCGATAGCGTTTCGCTAACCGTTCCAATCTGATTTGGTTTTATGAGTATCGCATTACCCGCGCCCAAATCTATTCCGTGTTTTAATCTTTTAACGTTGGTAACAAACAGGTCATCACCCACCAACTGCACCCTTTTGCCAAGCCTTTTGGTTAGGTTGGTCCAACCATCCCAGTCATCCTCGGATAGAGGGTCCTCAACCGAAATTATCGGAAAGTCCCTGCAAAGTTCTTCTACCAAATTGATAAGCTCATCCGAGGTTACCAGGTTCTCACGCTTTGGCATAAAATATTTTCCATCACGATACCATTCGCTTGAGGCAACGTCAAGAGCTAAGCCTACCTCTTTAAAGTTGTATCCCGCCGAGCTAATCGCCTCACAAATAAGTTCTAATGCCTGTTTATCCGACTCGATATCAGGCGCAAAACCGCCCTCATCTCCTACTCCCGAGCGCAAACCCTTTTCGCCTAAAATTTTGCCTAATCTGTGGTATATTTCGCTACCTATTCTAAGTGACTCGCTAAAAGTTTCCGCCTTTGGAACAATCATAAACTCCTGAATATCAACATTGTTTGATGCGTGTGCACCGCCGTTTAAAATATTCATCATTGGATACGGCATTGTTTTGGCACCGATTCCACCCAAATATTTATAAAGCGCTAATCCATAAGATTCAGCCGCCGCTCTTGCAACCGCCATTGAAACTGCAAGCATTGCGTTGGCACCAAGATTTGTTTTATTCTCTGTAGAATCAAGTTCTATTAAAAAATTATCAACTACAGATTGTTCAATACTTTCAAGTTCACAAAGGGGCTCTGCAATAATTTCATTGATATTTTTTACTGCACTTAAAACACCCTTACCACCATATCGGTTTTCATCACCGTCGCGAAGCTCACAAGCTTCATAAGCCCCTGTTGAAGCGCCCGATGGAGCTATTGCAACACCACTACTGCCATCTGATAACACCACCTGTGCTAATACGGTTGGGTTGCCCCTTGAATCTAAAACCTCTAAACCTTTGACACCTGTAATCTTTTTCATTTTACACTCTCCCGATGTATTTTTACCTATTATTTACAGTTATAAGTAAAATATTACAATAAAGTCTTGAAAAAAGAGTTGTAATAAGTTAAAATAAAATGTAAATATATAAAAAGGTGGGCAAAACAAATGAAAAGATATTGTATTGCCAATTTAATAGTAGATATTGATGCCGAATGTGAGCGTCTTGAAAAGCAGGGTAAACAGTATGAAAGTGACGCAGTTGGCGAGGCTGATATTACCGTTATTTTAACCGACGAGCGCCTTACAGAAATAAACAAAAAATACCCATATCTTTCAAAAGATGATGTTGCATATCTTGTAACCGGCTCCCTTTTTCACCGCAGACTAACAATGTTTGACGGTTTGATGCTTCACTCCTCCTGTATTGAAATGGATGGCAGAGCATACTGTTTTTCTGCCGATAGTGGTACTGGCAAATCTACACATACAAGCATATGGAAAAAGGTTTTTGGTGATAAGGTAACATACGTTAACGATGATAAGCCTGTCGTTCGTAAAATAGACGGAAAATATTACGCCTTTGGTACCCCTTGGAGTGGTAAAACCGATTTAAACAATAATATCTCTGCCCCCCTTTGCGCTATTGTGTTTATTGAAAGAGCAGAGCAAAATTCCATCGAGCCAATGGACCTTGTGAATGACCACGTTACAGTTAAATTCTTAGAGCAAACAGTAAGACCTAAAAATTTCGAGTTTATGGATTCTATGTTAAAAACGGCAGATGATATGCTTTCAAACACCCCTATTTTCCGTTTGCGTTGCAATATGGAGGATAATGCCGCCCTAACCTCTTACGAGTGCCTTAAAAATTGCTAATTAAAAAATTTAAAAATATCAAAAAAATCTCTTGACAAATCGGCTTTTAATGTTATAATTGATATTGCGTTTGTGAGCTATTTAGAGATAAACGCTTATGTATGGTGGATATAGCTCAGTTGGTTAGAGTGCCAGGTTGTGGCCCTGGAGGTCGTCGGTTCGAACCCGATTATCCACCCCACATTGATTATCGGGTGTGAGTTGAACCTAAATTTCGTTCCTCCCCACTAATTTAATATTGGGATGTCGTCAAGCGGTAAGACACAGCACTTTGACTGCTGCATTCGTAGGTTCGAATCCTGCCATCCCAGCCAAATAACAGTACTGACCTTTAGTTTAGTACTGTTATTTTTTGTTGTTGGGTAGGATGAGAACCGAGGTTCGTCGAAGCATCCCAAAAGCCGCGATAGGCTTTTGGGACTGTGAAGTCTCGAGCACAAAAAATATGTTGCAACCACTCGGAGCGGCCAACATATTTGAGAGCGCAGAGTATCCTGCCATCCCAGCCAAAATCCTCATTCGTAAGAATGGAGATTTTTACTTTTTCACTCTTCACTCTTCACTTTTCACTATTCTCTACGCTTTTATAAAGAGGATTTTTGGAAGTAATAAGTAATAGTGAATAGTGAAGCTGCTTCGCAGACCAATTTATAAGATTTCGCAAAATGCCGATTTCGGCATTTTCTTTTTCTCGCAAACACATTTGAAATTTTATCCAAAAATATCATTCTTTTAATAGTTATTTTTTACTTCTTTTTCATTGACAAATTTCCCCTTATTTTGTATAATAAAAATACAAACAAATAACACCTTTGCCTTACTGACGGATTTAAGCGGCTTACCGCGAGGAAACGCAAAGGTTATAATGCCGACCGTCTGGGCAATTCAGTTTTTGCTGATTTGCCCTTTTTTATTTACTTGGGCAAACAGGTAGAAGGGAGTTAATATTTATGGAGCATAAAAATTGGAATGGTTTTAACAAAAACACTTGGCAAGATGAAATTAACGTTCGTGATTTTATTCAGTCTAACTATAATGAATACACCGGTGATGACAGTTTTCTTGTCGGTGCAACAAAGCGCACCCAAAATATGATGGACAAGCTTAACGCTCTTTTTAAATTAGAGAGTCAGTTTGGTGGAGTTTTAGATATTGATACCGCTACCGTTTCTTCTCTTACAAGCTTTTCGCCCGGATATATTGATAAAGATAACGAGCTTATTGTTGGTATGCAAACCAATCGCCCACTAAAGCGTAGCGTTAACCCATTTGGCGGTATGCGTATGGTTCGCCAAGCTTGTGAGGCCTATGGATATAAACTAAGCAAAAAGGTTGAGGAAGAATTCCGTTTTAGAACCACCCATAACGATGGCGTTTTTAGAGCCTATACCGATGAGATGCGAGCTGCTAGAAAATGCCACGTTATTACAGGTCTGCCCGATGCATATGGCAGAGGCAGAATAATTGGTGACTACCGCCGTGTTGCACTTTACGGTGTAGATAGACTTATTGAAGAAAAGAAAAAAGATAAAGCCAACCTAGCTAACGGAGTTTTTAATACCGAGCAAACCCGTTTGGATGAAGAACTTTATAGGCAAATTGCATTTTTAGGCTATTTGAAAGAAATGGCGGCTATGTACGGCTATGACATAAGCGAGCCCGCCACAAATACAAAAGAGGCTATTCAGTGGACCTATTTTGCTTATCTTGGAGCAATCAAGGAGCAAAACGGAGCCGCTATGTCACTTGGTAGAGTTAGCACATTTTTTGATATATATATTGAGCGTGATTTTAAAAACGGCACATTAACAGAAGAAGGCGCACAAGAACTTATGGATGATTTTGTTATGAAGCTTAGAATCGCGCGTCACCTCAGAACCCCCGAATATAACGAGCTTTTTGGCGGTGACCCAATGTGGATTACTGAAGCAGTTGGCGGTATGGGCGAAGACGGTAGGTCTCTTGTTACCAAAAGCAGTTTCCGTATGCTTAACACCCTTTATACTTTAGGCTCTTCACCCGAACCCAACCTTACAATTTTGTGGTCCACCTCTCTGCCCGAGGGCTTTAAAAAATTCTGTGCAAAGGTATCTAAGGATACAGACTCCATACAATATGAAAACGATGATATTATGCGTCCTATTTACAGCGATGATTACGCTATTGCTTGTTGCGTTTCTGCAATGAAATTGGGCGAACAGATGCAGTTTTTTGGTGCTCGTTGTAATTTGGCAAAGCTATTACTTATTGCTATCAATGGCGGTTATGATACCACAAGCCAAATGCATATTGGACCTCAAATGCCTGTTATGAATACCGATAAGCTCGATTTTGACGAGGTTATGGAGCGTTTTAAAATTTATTTAAGTTGGCTTGCAAATCTGTATGTAAACACTATGAATATCATACACTATATGCACGATAAATACGCTTATGAAAAGCTGCAAATGGCGTTGCATAACACCGAGGTTGAAAGACTTATGGCTTTTGGTATTGCAGGTTTATCTGTTGTTGCCGATTCATTTAGCGCTATTAAGTTTGCAAATGTAAAGCCTATTAAAGACCAAAACGGATTTATAACAGAGTTTGATACAGTTGGTGAGTTTCCAAAATTCGGTAACGATGATGACAGGGTTGACCTTATCGCAAAGGATTTAACCCACCTTATGATTACTGAGCTTAGAAAAACTCCCACCTATCGCCATGCAATACACACTTTATCTATTCTTACAATAACATCAAATGTTATGTATGGCAAAAATACAGGCGCAACACCCGATGGCAGAAAAGCCTCTGCCCCATTTGCGCCAGGCGCAAACCCAATGCACAACCGCGAAGAAAATGGAGCACTTGCTTCACTTAACTCGGTTGCTAAAATTAGTTATGATGATTGTCGCGATGGTGTTTCAAATACATTTTCCATCACTCCTGAAGCGTTGGGCAGAACAGATGATGAGCAGATTGATAATCTTGTTAATATTCTGGACGGCTATTTTACAAAAAAAGCGCATCATATAAATGTAAATGTTCTTAATCGCGAAACACTCTTAAAGGCTTATGAGGACCCCGAAGCATATCCCAACCTTACAATTCGTGTTTCGGGCTATGCGGTTAACTTTAATAAACTTTCGCGTGAACAACAACGCGAGGTTATTAGCCGCACTTTCCACTCTGCGCTATGAAAAAGGTTTTAGGTAAAATCAATTCCATACAAAGCTTAGGCACGCTGGATGGTCCCGGCGTGCGCTTTGTTGTTTTTTTACAGGGTTGCAATCTGCGTTGCGGTTGTTGTCACAACCCTGATACTTGGGATATCAGCCAAGGCAAAGAATATTCTGCAGATGAAATTTTAAACAAAGCGATTCGTTACAAAGAGTATTTTAAAAATACAGGCGGTATAACTGTTTCGGGTGGTGAACCTTTACTTCAACCCGACTTTGTTAAGGAACTTTTTAAACTTTGCAAAAAAAACAGAATTAACACCTGTCTGGATACTTCGGGCAGTATTTTAAACGATAAAGTTAAGGGCGTTTTAGATTACACCGATTTAGTTTTGCTTGATATTAAATACACTTCTAACGAGGATTATGAAAAATATGTTGGTTGTAGTTTAAATAAACCGCTTGAGTTTTTAAAATATCTTGAAGGTGTTAATATACCAACTGTTTTAAGGCAAGTAATAATACCAACCCTTAACGATAATGAAGAAAACATTTCAAAGTTAAAACACATTAAAAATGAATATAAAAATATTGTAAGAACAGAGCTTTTGCCATTTAAAAAAATCTGTCAAACAAAATATGATAATTTAAATATTCCGTTTTTATTTAAAGATATTCCCGAGCCCGATTTATCTGTGGTAAAAAGGTTTGAACAAATAATAAATAATGATTAGAGGTTTTGTTTTGCAACTTTTAAAACATTTTAAAATACAACTCAAAAAAATCAAAAGTAATCTTTTAATTTTTTTAAAATGGTCTTCACTTGCGATTGTTGTTGGTGGCGTTTGCGGTGTTGTTGGAACAGGGTTTGCAAAATCCATTGACCTGGTTACAGATTTTAGAGAAAATCATAACTGGCTATATTTTTTACTTCCATTAGGCGGTATTGTTATTGTTGGCTTATATAAACTGCTTAAGGTAGAATACCTTGGCACAAACGATGTTTTTGAAAGCACTCAAACAGATAAAAAGGTGCCGATTTTACTTGCACCCGCTATTTTTATTTCTTCTGCTATTACCCATTTATTAGGTGGTTCTGCAGGCAGAGAGGGTGCTGCGCTTCAGTTAGGTGGTAGCATTTCGAGCTTTATTGCAAGAGGATTAAAGTTAAAAGAGGATAATCGCCGTATTATTACAACATGTGGAATGGGTGCGCTTTTCTCTGCCCTTTTTGGCACTCCTCTTACCGCATTTATTTTTGCTATTGAGATTGTTCAAATTGGTAGTTTTTGTTCTTCTGCTATATTCCCCGCCTTAATATCGAGCATTACAGCACACAAGATTTCCACCTTGCTTGGAGTTCATCCCGAAAGATTTTTAGTGTTAAATATTCCAAAATTTAATCTACTTGTTATATTAAAGGTTTTATCTATAGCAATTTTAGGAGCAGTTATAAGCATTGTTTTTTGTAACGTTATGTACTTAAGCAAGTTTGCTTTTAAAAAACATTTTAAAAACCCATACATTAGAATTTTGATAGGCGGCGGAATAATTATCATTCTGACGCTGCTAGTTGGCAATTTTGATTACAACGGTGGCGGAATGAATATTATTAACCGAGTTTTTGAAAGCGGCGAAGTCCGTCCCCCAGCCTTTGCCTTTAAAATAATTTTTACCGCAATAACAATAGGTTCGGGCTTTAAAGGTGGCGAAATCATCCCCACCATATTTATCGGCGCAACCTTTGGCGGTGCTTTTGGCAATTTAATTGGTCTTTCGACCGACCTATCCGCCGCTGTTGGAGTTTCTGCCCTGTTCTGCGGTGTTACCAACTGCCCCCTAGCTACTCTATTTTTAGCATTTGAACTGTTTGGGGCTAACGGCATTATTTATTACGCTATTACAGTTGCCATAAGCTTTGTGCTTTCGGGAAAATGTAGTTTATATTCTAAGCAAAAATTTCTGTTTAATAAATTGGTATAAAAAGAAAGAGAGCTTGGTGCTTAGCACCAAGCTCTTTTAATTTGCAATTATTTTTTAATCTTTTCGAGAATGATTTTAGCACAATCAATTTGGTTAGGAATGTTGCCGTTTTCATCACGAACACGCCAAATATCAGGAGTAATTTCGTCAGCAATATAAACCTTACCATCCTCGTCGTAACCAACCTCAACCTTGAAGTCGATAAGGGTAAGTCCCATACCTGCAAGTTCCTTTTTAAGAACCTCGCCAACCTTAACAACGATTTGCTGAGCCTCATCATATTGACCGGGACGAAGCATACCTTTCATAATGCAAAGGCGCTCACTGATAAGTGGGTCACCCTGAATATCATCCTTAAGGGTAACCTCTGCGTATGGTGGGTCAAAAGGAATGCCCTCTTCTAAAGTAAAGCGGCGGCACATACTACCTGCTGTAAAATAACGAAGAACAAACTCAAGTCTTGGAACAGTAAGATTACGAACCTTCATTAATCCTTGCTCAATATCAGAGCCAAGATACTGTGTGGGGATACCGTTTTTCTCCATAAGTTCAAAGAAGTAGCTAGAAACCTCTAAGCCTACTTTACCTTTGCCCTCAACGCTACCGCCAACAGAGTTTGAACCTGGATCGAACACACCGTTTTCGCCTGTTGCATCATCCTTAAAAAAGAGATGAACAATACCGGTTGCTTCATCTAACATAACATTTTTTGTTTTACCTTCGTAAAGCTTTTTCATAAAAAGAACATCCTTTACTTTAAATTTCAACAAACTACTGCTTGTTTTAACAAAAAATATTATATCATATAATGAATTCCTTTTTCAATAGCAAAACATAAAAAATCAAGAGCTTTTTTTATAAAATTTCCGTTTTTTTTACACAAAAAAACACAACATATTGACCTTTGAACTTAAACGAAGGTGTTTTTATAGTATTATGCATATGAGTCCGCTACAACCTTCGTTAATAACACGTTCAATGGTTTCTTGCATTCTTAGTCTTGCATCCTGTGGCATACGCGCAAGTTTTGTATGAAGCCCCTCATTAACAAGTTCATGCAAACTCTTGCCAAAAATATTTGAATCCCATATTTGTAGCGGATTTTCCTCAAACTCTTTTAGTAGATACATTACAAGGTCTTCTGACTGTTTTTCGCTACCAACTATTGGGCTTACCTCGGTTGTTATATCGGCTTTCATAATATGCAGCGATGGCGCAGATGCTTTTAGCCTTACTCCATATCTACCGCCCTGACGCATTATTTCTGGTTCTTCTAATGACAGTTCTTCTATTGACGGCATAACAATACCATATCCTGTTGCTTCAACCTCATCTAAAGCATCTTTAATACGCATATACTGTTTTTTGATTTGATATAGCTCTGCTAATGATTTTATAAGCTCGCGGTCATCCTTGATTGATACACCCGCAGTATCGGATACAACCTCATAAAATAGTTCTTTTTTGACCGATGCTTTCATTAGAGCCTTACCGTTGCCCAAATTAACATTTTTCATTTCGCAACGCTCTATTTTATCGCACTGATTAAATGCAGATTCTAACTTTTTAATATCTCTGATATGTGTAATATTATTAGCGACATTTTCTATCAAAGAATAAACGGTTGTTTTAAGTGGATGCTTTTTATCAAGCGAACAAACCCACGCGGGCATATTTATTGTAATTTGCTTTACAGGGAATTCAAACAAAATACCCGCCAATATATTATGAATATCTTGTTCATCCAACTCCATACAGTTAACAGGCATAACGGGAACGGAATATTTTTCACTTAACTGTTCTGCCAAAGCGGTAGCGCTATCTGACATTGGATAAATACAGTTAAGAAGTACAACAAAGGGCTTATTGATGCTCTTAAGCTCGTTTATTACCCTCTCCTCTGCCTCGGCATATTCCTCCCTTGGAATATCGCTTATACTACCATCTGTGGTAACAACAAGGCCAATGGTAGAATGCTCGGTTATTACCTTTTTTGTGCCGATTTCTGCCGCCATATTAAAGGGTATATCCTCTTCATACCAAGGCGTTTTAACCATTCTGGGTTGGTCACCCTCAATATATCCCAAAGCGCTTGGCACAACATAGCCAACGCAATCTATCAAACGCACATTACATTCGAGTGCGTCATCAATATGTATTTTTGCGGCGGTTTCGGGTATGAATTTAGGCTCTGTTGTCATAATAGTTCTTCCCGAAGATGCTTGTGGCATTTCATCATTTGCGCGTTCCCTTTGATAGTCACCCATTATATTAGGAAGAACTAAAGTATCCATAAACTTTTTAATAAATGTTGATTTTCCTGTTCTAACGGCTCCTACTACACCTAAATAAATATCTCCACCAGTTCTCTTGGCAATATTCTTAATAACATCAATTTTTTCCATAACGACCTCTTTTCAATAAATACTATGCCCATTTACCAATTTTATTCAAAAAAAAGAAAACAAACAATGTTTTCTTATATTATAAATACTTTCTTAAATATTCTCCCGTAAAACTATCGTTACATTTAGCGATATCTTCTGGAGTACCCGTAGCTATAATTTGTCCTCCAAGATCTCCGCCATTAGGACCTAAAT
>JAZNIK010000079.1:0-3139 GCA_045577495.1 Acutalibacteraceae bacterium | reverse complement strand
TGCCTTACCACTTGGCTATGGCGCCGAAAAAATTTGGACGGTTAAACCATATTCCGTTTAACCGTCCTTTGGAGCGGATTACGAGGCTCGAACTCGCTACCTCCACCTTGGCAAGGTGGCGCTCTACCAGATGAGCTAAATCCGCATTTATGGTGCCTCCGATCGGAATCGAACCAATGACACGGGGATTTTCAGTCCCCTGCTCTACCGACTGAGCTACAGAGGCAAATATTGGCGACCTGGATGGGGCTCGAACCCACGACCTCTAGCGTGACAGGCTAGCGTTCTAACCAGCTGAACTACCAGGCCATATGGTGGGAACAACAGGGCTCGAACCTGTGACCCTCTGCTTGTAAGGCAGATGCTCTCCCAGCTGAGCTATGCTCCCACGTACGCCTTCGCCTTTTTAGAATACTCTCTGTCGGCGACGAAAACTATATTAACATAATTAAGTGCTTTTGTCAACACTTTTTTTTAGTTTTTTTAAAAAATTTTTTAAAACTATTTTTTCGCCAAATTTCTTATCTCTTTGGGCAAAAAGTTATACACTTTATCACAAAAATGGCAATTAACCTCCACCTCGGGCAACTCATCTGCCATATTATTTAATTCCTCCTTGCCTAGCGTTATCAAAGCGGCTTCAATTCTTTCCTTTGAACAGTTACAACGATATTCAATATCCTGCTCATAAAGCACCTCTACCTCAAACTCGCTGAGCGCTTTTTTAACTATATCCTCAGGTGTCATTCCGCTTGCAAGCATGGTTGTAACGGGCGGGATATCCTTCATTCCCTTTTCAATTAGTGCAATCTCGTTCTCGTTAGCAGCGGGTAGCAATTGAATAATATATCCCCCAGCCGCCTTAACGGTTAAATCAGGATTAACCAACACACCAAGCGCACAAACGGTTGGTATCTGCTCACTAACTGCATAATAGGCAGTAATGTCCTCGGCAATTTCGCCCGACACAATAGGAATACAACCATTATACGGCTCTTTCATTCCCAAATCCTTTGTAATATAAAGATTGCCGTTCTTTCCGACTGCACCCGCAACATCGAGCTTTCCCTTTTCATTCAAAGGCAGTTCAACCACATTATTAGAAACATAGCCCCTAACATTACCCTCCGGGTCGGACACAACAATAACATTACCAACAGGACCGCCACCCGCAAGGCGCAAAGTTATACTATTTTCTGAGCCCTTAAGCATATTACCCATCATTGTGCCTGCCGTAAGCAACCTACCAAGCGCGGCAGTAACAACGGCAGAGGTAGAGTGAATTTGCTCTGCTCGTGCCACTATATCGGTTGTATCAACGGCGGTTGCCATAACAAATCCATCCGAAGTTATGCATCTTATAAGTTTTCCCATAATTATTTCTTCCTTACTATATATGTGATACGCTCGGTAAAATCGTTTGGTTTTTCATTGGATAAATCATCAAAAATATCAACCAGTTCTAAACCTGCTTTTTTAAGTGCATTTTCTATCTCATTTTTTGAATATGCCTTTTCTGAAAAGCTTTCACACAGTCTTTCATACTGTCCATTCGGTAGCGACACAAAAAAATCTAAATAAATATCAACAACACCATCGCCCTGATACTCGTTTTGCCAGATGCAAAAAGCCTCATCATCCTCGCGAACAAAAGTATTATCCCCCAAAACCTCTTTATGCTTATACTCGGTATTAAGGTCGAATATAAAAAGTCTATCCTTTTCTAAAAAAAGCGAAACCCTTTGGATTGCTTTGCAAAAATCATTATAATCAGTGATATGATTTAAACTATCAAGGGCGCAGATTGCGCCATCAACTGTGCCAAACAGTTCCAACTCCTCTGCCGATTGGTTTAAAAACAAGGGATTTTGTGAGCCCTGCTCCCCTTTTAAGAGGGCCGCCGCCAACATACCCTCAGAGCAATCAACACCAATAACTTCAATACCCTTTTTGGCAAGTTCAAAGGAAAAGTTGCCTGTACCACACGCCAAATCGAGCATTAGGGTAGGTTTTCGGTCGTACTTTTCAAATAGTTCTAACAACCGAATTGTTCTTGCTGAATAATCAACATCCTCGGTAAATCGGTCATAACAGACCGAAAAGTCATCGTAATTTGCCACAACCGACACTCCTTTAATAAACTTAAAATAGTATACCATATTAGTTTTAAAAAATCTACTTTAATTTTATTATAAGAGTTGATAAATTGGGTTTTTTATTTTATAATCATTAAAAAGGGGTGAAAGATAGTGCATGATAAAATCAATATAGAATATATAAGCTCCCAGCTTAATTTATACAATATATCGGCTACGGCTTATCCATCGCTTGAATCCACCAACAAAACAGCCAAAGAACAAGCTTTATTGGGTGCTAAAGATGGCACTTTAATAATAGCCGAGCAACAAACCGGTGGTAAGGGCAGACTTGGTCGCTCGTTTTATTCCCCCGATAAAAGTGGTATATATTTTAGTTTGATTTTAAATGATAAATCATCTCTTGAAAAATGTGAGCTTGTAACTACCGTAGCCGCTATTGCCGTTTGCAAAGCTATAGAAACCATTACCGATAAAACCCCTAAAATCAAATGGGTTAATGATATTTTTATAGATAGCAAAAAGGTTTGCGGTATTTTAAGCGAGGCATCTTTCTCGGGAGAAAGTTCCCTTGACTTTATTGTGCTTGGCATTGGCATAAACCTATATCCCCCAAAAAATGATTTTCCTAGCGATATTAAAAACATTGCGGGTGCAGTTTTAGATAGCCAACAAAATAACATCAAAAATCAATTTATTATAGAGATTATCAAAAACTTTTATGATATTTTAAACTCCGAGAGCATAAGTTTCATAAAGGAATATGAGAAGCGTATGCTTTTAATTGGAGAAAGTATCACCTACAACCAAAACGGCGAAACCAAAACCGCTAAGGTTTTAGGGGTTGATGATAGATGCAGACTGAAAATTATAAAGCCTGACGGCAATACCGATTTGCTTTTTTCGGGAGAAATAACAACTGGTAGTGAGCAGATTTTTTCTGCAAACCAAAACAAATAAAAAGGGCTCTATTCTAAAAAATGATAGAATAGAGCCTTTTTTTTATAGGATTGTATCTTTAAGTTTCAAAAGTTTATTTGTAT
>JAZNIK010000078.1:0-10259 GCA_045577495.1 Acutalibacteraceae bacterium | reverse complement strand
AAGGTCAGTACAATTCATTATATCGGATACCTCGGTAACTGTATAAACCCCGCTTTCAAGCATATCTTTTGCGTGGTTCATTCTAAGCATCTGTTTATATTTCATAGGCGAAAGACCTTTGAATTTTTTAAAGGTTCTTCTAAATGTTGATTCACTTAGATTGCACATTTGCGCAAGTTCCTCGGTAGATATCTGAGACATATAGTTATCCTCTAAAAATATGATTGCTTTATATATTTCGGATAAATTTTTATCTGTCTTTATCATCCTTTTCTCGTGTTGCCTAAAAATCAAATGTAATATTTTATAAAAATATGATTGCAATACTAAAGAGGCAAATTTTTCGTTTTTTATATATACTTTTTCACACTTTTTTAACAGTTCATATGCTTCTCCATTTTTATCCTTCAGTGCAACTAGAATATGATTGCTAAGATGCAAATAATCCCCATTTTCATCATAAAAACAGAAATTAAAAGCAACATAGGCTGCTATGCCTTCTTCCCAGTAGGAAACGTATTCTATATCACGTGGCAGGTAAAGAAGCGTTCCCTCGGTAGCAATAATTTCTTCGGCACCCTTTTCTTTAATTTTGAAGGTTCCTTTAGAAATATAAAAAAAGCGGTCCATTAGTTTATCGCCCTTAACACAAACATGTCTACCTAATGCGGGTTTATTTGCCGTAACTACTATTTTTTTAACAATGCTCTCACCGGCACAAATAATGTCTATTGCTTTTTTAATCATATAAACATTCCCCACTTAACGTATCGTTAAAATTTGTATATTTCAATTATATACTTACTTCTTATTTTTGTCAAACAAACAGTTATAAAAAATGATTTTAATGATAAGAATGATAAAATTTTATCAATCACACAAAAAAATCTGCTTTTTACTGCATTTTTCTATTATTTTTTTGTTATTTCCCCCTTTACTTTTTTGTTCAAAAGTGGTAGTATATATCGTAGAATATTATGACCGTGTCTTTATGGCATAAATAGTATTTCCAAGTTTTATTTAAAGGCTATTAAGCCTATATTTTAAGGAGGATAAAGTCCATGGCAAGAAAAATGAAAACGATGGACGGTAACAACGCTGCTGCTCACGTATCCTATGCGTTTACTGAAGTTGCAGGTATTTACCCCATCACCCCTTCCAGCCCTATGGCCGACTATGTTGACCAATGTTCTGCACAGGGACTCAAAAACATCTTTGGAACAACTGTAAAGGTTTCCGAAATGCAGTCTGAAGCAGGTGCTGCAGGTACAGTTCACGGCTCTCTTAATGCTGGTGCTCTTACCACTACCTACACCGCTTCTCAGGGTCTTTTACTTATGATACCCAACATGTATAAAATCGCAGGTGAATTACTACCTAGCGTATTCCATGTATCTGCTCGTTGCGTAGCTTCACACGCTCTTAACATTTTTGGTGACCATTCTGACGTTTATGCTTGTCGTCAAACAGGTTTTGCAATGCTTGCTGAAACCAACACCCAAGAAGTTATGGACCTTGGTGCAGTAGCTCACCTTGCTACTATTAAATCTCGCGTTCCTTTCTTAAACTTCTTTGATGGTTTCCGTACCTCTCACGAGCTTCAAAAAATTGAGGTTTGGGATTTTGACGACCTTAAAGAAATGTGCGATATGGATGCTGTTGAGGCATTCCGCAAGCGTGCACTTAACCCCGAGCATCCTGTAATGCGTGGTTCTCACGAAAACGGAGATATATTCTTCCAGCATAGAGAGGCTTGTAACAAGTATTATGATGCAGTTCCCACTATTGTTGAGGAATATATGGATAAGGTTAATGCTAAACTTGGCACCGACTATAAACTCTTCAACTATTACGGTGCACCCGATGCTGAAAAAATCATAATCGCTATGGGTTCTATCTGCGACGTTGCAGAAGAAGTTATCGATTATATGGTAGCTGCAGGCGAAAAAGTTGGTCTTGTTAAAGTACGTCTTTACCGTCCTTTCTCTGCTGTGAAACTTGTTGAAACTATTCCTGAAACTGTTAAGAAGATTGCTGTTCTTGACAGAACTAAAGAGCCTGGTTCTTTAGGCGAACCTCTTTACTTAGACGTTGTTGCTGCTCTTGCTAAGACCGGCAGAAAAATCGACACTGTTACCGGTGGTCGTTATGGTCTTGGTTCTAAGGACACTCCTCCTTCAAGCATCTTCGCTATTTACAATGAACTTAGCAAAGATGAGCCTAAAGCTCAATTCACTCTTGGTATTAACGATGACGTTACCGGTCTTTCTCTTGCCGAAGAAGAAGCTCCCAATACTGCTGCTGCAGGTACTATTGAGTGCAAATTCTGGGGTCTTGGCGGTGACGGTACCGTTGGTGCTAATAAAGACTCTATCAAAATTATTGGTGACCACACCGATAAATATGTACAAGCTTACTTCCAGTATGACTCTAAGAAAACCGGTGGTATCACAATTTCTCACTTGAGATTTGGTGATAAACCTATCAAGAGCCCATACTACATCAATAAAGCAGACTTTGTTGCCTGTCACAACCCCTCTTATGTAATTAAGGGTTACAAAATGGTTAACGATGTTAAGCCCGGCGGTGTATTCCTTATTAACTGCCAGTGGTCTGCAGAAGATTTAGACAAATATATGCCTGCAGAAGCAAAACGTTATATCGCTAAGAACAATGTTCAACTTTATACCGTTAACGCTATTGATATCGCTGCTGATATCGGTCTTGGCAAACGTACCAACACTGTTTTACAGTCTGCTTTCTTTGCTCTTTCTAACGTTCTTCCCGCTGAGGATGCAATCGGCTATATGAAAGAGAAAGCACAGAAGTTTATGAAGAAGGGTAAAGAAGTCGTTGAAATGAACGAGAAGGCTATCGACGCAGGTGCTACCGCATTTGTTAAGATTGATATCCCTGCTTCTTGGGCAGATGCAACTGATGCTGATGCTGTTGCTAACACTACAGATTCTTCTAAGCTTGTTAAGATGGTTGACGGCATTATGAAGCCTGTTGCTTTAATGAACGGTGACTCCTTACCTGTTTCTGCATTTGTTGACCACGCTGATGGTACCTTTGAGCAGGGTGCTGCTGCATTTGAAAAACGCGGTGTTGCTGTTATGGTTCCCGAGTGGAACAACGAAACCTGTATTGGTTGTAACAAGTGTGCATTCGTATGTCCTCACGCTACAATCCGTCCATTTGCTTTAAGTGCTGATGAAAAAGCAGCTGCTCCTGCAAACATCAAGATTGCAGTTAAAGAAAAGGGCGTTACCAACAAGGGTTACTCTTACACCTTAGCAGTATCTCCTCTTGATTGTATGGGTTGCGGAGTTTGTATTGGCGAATGTCCTACCAACTCTCTTAAAATGGTTCCTCAGGGTACTCAACTTGCTGAGCAGGAAGTATTTGATTACTGCGTAGCAAATGTAACCGAAAAAGATAATGTTGCAAGCGATGCTAACTTAATTGCTTCTCAGTTCAAAAAGCCTCTCTTAGAGTTCTCGGGCTCTTGTGCAGGTTGTGCTGAAACCGCTTACGCTCGTCTTGTTACTCAGTTGTTCGGTGATAAGATGTATATCTCTAACGCAACAGGTTGTTCTTCTATCTGGGGCGGTCCTGCTGCTACATCTCCTTACACTGTAAACGCTGAGGGTCACGGACCTGCTTGGGCAAACTCCTTGTTTGAGGATAATGCTGAGCATGGTTATGGTATGTATCTTGGTCAAAAGGCTATCAGAGATGGTCTTATGGCTCAAATTAAAGAAATGGCAGAGTCTGACAAGGCTTCTGCTGAGTTCAAGGCTGCTGCTGACGAATTCTTTGCAACTGCAGACGATACTAACAAGAACGCCGCTGCTACAGCTGTTCTTGTTGCTGAACTTGAAAAGGCTGCTGCTGAAGGTTGTCCTACTGCTCCTGCTGTTCTTTCTAAGAAAGAATACCTCGCCAAGAAGTCTATTTGGATCTTCGGTGGTGACGGTTGGGCATATGATATCGGCTTCGGTGGTGTTGACCACGTTCTTGCTACCGGCGACAATGTAAACATCATGGTATTTGATACTGAGGTTTACTCCAATACCGGTGGTCAAGCTTCTAAGGCTTCTAACATTGGTCAGGTTGCTCAGTTTGCTGCTGCAGGTAAAGCAATCAACAAAAAGAGCCTTGCTGAAATCGCAATGTCTTACGGTTATGTATATGTAGCACAGGTTGCTATGGGTGCTGATATGAACCAAACCTTAAAGGCAATTAAGGAAGCTGAGGCTTATAACGGTCCTTCTATCGTTATCTGCTACTCACCTTGCGAAATGCACTCTATTAAGGGTGGTATGGTTAACTGCCAGAGCGAAATGAAGAAGGCTGTTGCTTGCGGTTATTGGAATATGTTCCGCTACAATCCTGCTCTTAAGGCAGAAGGTAAGAATCCTTTCGTTCTTGATAGCAAACCCGCTACCGGTGATTATAAAGAGTTTATCCTTAACGAGGCTCGTTATTCCTCTCTCACCCGCTCCTTCCCTGAGCGCGCTAATGAGTTGTTTGATAAAGCAGCTGATGAAGCAAAAGCTCAAAGAGAGCATCTTGAGAGATTGGTTGCTCTTTATGCTCCCAAATCTGAATAATCTTAGATTATAAAACAAAAAACTTCGCCGAGCTTTCGGCGAAGTTTTTTTATGCTTGTTAAAAGGTTTTATACTATACACAAAAACAAATCTTGACATTATATACAAAACCAAGTAAAATATATAGGCTATAAAAAATGGAGGAAAATGTATGTTTTTAAAACTTTTTGACAAAAACAATATAATAAAGTCACTTAATAAACACCTAATCCCCTTATTATTATCAATATCAATTATAAGCACAAGCGCTGTGCTTTCAGCTTGCTCTAAAAAAGATAAGGAAATTAAGACTTCTTCAAAAAACGAGACTTCAAGCATTATTTCATCTTCAAGCGCTTTAGAAACCTCAAGCGAGGAAAGTTCATCTTCTTTAAAAGAGGAATCAAGTGATACCCAAAACTCTTCTGAGAAAGCATCGTCAAAAAAAGAGGTTTCCTCAAAAAAAGAGTCCTCGTCTAAAAAACAATCTTCATCTTCTAAAAAGGCAACCTCATCTAAAAAAAGCACTACCAATAAAACAACTTCAAAGGGTAAATATAATTACAACACCAATCTAGATATTGAAGATAACATTTTTATGGATTCACTTATTTACACTGGATATAATATGAAAAAACACCGCGCGGACGGAAATATGTGGACCTATATACTTTCCAGACACAAACGAGGCTTGGGATATCTTTCGGATATTACATACGGTGGTGGCTCAACAGGACTTGAAACCAAAAACGGAAAACCAAATATAGAAAAGTTTGAGCGAGGCGGTCTTGTTTGTGCCTCATTTGCAACCTATGTTTATTTTAACTATCTACCGAATGTGGCAGGTATTGACACCTCCGCCCTACCAAGACCCGAAAAAACATATGCCGCAGATGATTGGTACAGAGCAGTTAAAAAATGGTTAAAGCTTGGTTACTCATATTCCATTCCTTTTACCGCTTCTAAAACTTCATACAACTACATTATTTTTAAACCAAAGCAAGAGATACCTATTGGCTCGATTATAATCTTCCAAAAAGAAGAAACCAGAACCGACAGAGGCTCACACGTTGCCATTTATGCGGGATATAAAAACGGTCAGCATTGGGTATATCACGTAGGTACCGCAAACGGACCCGAAATGTGCATTATGGAGCGTATGCTTTTTGGTCCCGTTGCACAGTGGCCACTACTTGTTGTTTCTACCCCTAATAATGTAAGAATGAGCGCCGCTCTTGAAGTGACGATAAATGATGATAACGACAAACCTATTGCAAACGTGCCTGTAAAAATCAAGCACAAGGCAACCGGCAAAACCACCGTTTTAGGTAAGACTAATAAAAAAGGTGTTGTTTTAAAAGAGGGTCTTAAATATGATGAGTATGAGGTTATTCAAACCATTCCCGATGGGTACACCTCAAAAGAAACTAGTAAAACAATTTCTCTAACCCCTAAAAACAACAGTAAAAACGAAGTGACATTTACAAATACTAAGGATAAACCAGAGCCAACTAGTTCTTCCGAGGCTTCCTCAGAAAATAAAGAAGAATCCTTAGCCGAAAATCAAGAAAAATAACAAAACCTATAATTAAAAGCTGTGTGGAATTTCCACACAGCTTTAATATTGTGTATTTTAAAATAGTCCGCTTATTTTACCACTTTCATCAACATCAATTCTCTCTGCGGCAGGAACCTTAGGAAGTCCCGGCATTGTCATAATATCACCGGTCAATACAACTATAAAGCCAGCACCGGCAGAGATTTTAACATTTTTAACTGTTACTGTAAAGCCATCAGGTGCACCAAGCTTTAATGGGTCATCTGAAAAGCTATACTGTGTTTTAGCAATACAAACAGGGCATTTATCAAAACCGAGTGCTGAAAGCTGTGCGATTTGTTTTTTAGCATTAGGCGTAAATGCAACACCATCTCCGCCATATACCTTTTTAACAACCGCCTCGATTTTCTCCTCGATAGTGCAATCAAGGTCGTAAGAGAAAGTAAAGTCGCCTTGTTCCTCCTCGCAAAGACGAACAACCTCTTTTGCAAGTTCTACACCACCCTTGCCGCCATCTGCCCATACGGTAGAAAGCACTGTGTTAACGCCAAGCTCACGACATTTATCAATAATAAAGTTAATTTCATTATCGGTATCGGTCGGGAAGCGGTTAACCGCAACAACACAAGGAAGTTTATAAACATTTTTAATGTTAGAAACGTGGCGAAGAAGATTAGGAATACCCTTTTCAAGAGCGGCAACATCCTCTGTGCCAAGCTCGGTTTTAGCCAAACCGCCGTGCATTTTAAGTGCGCGAACCGTTGCAACAACCACAACTGCATCGGGGGTAAGCCCTGCCATACGGCACTTAATATCAAGAAATTTTTCTGCGCCAAGGTCTGCGCCAAAGCCCGCCTCGGTAATAGCATAATCGCCCATTTTAAGAGCAAGTTTAGTAGCCATTACAGAGTTACAACCGTGTGCAATGTTAGCAAAAGGTCCACCGTGAACAAATGCGGGTGTGCCCTCTAAAGTCTGAACCAAGTTAGGCTTAATAGCATCCTTTAAAAGTGCAGTCATAGCACCTGCCGCCTTTAACTCACCACAAGTTACAGGTTTATCATCATAGGTATAACCAACAATAATTCTTGAAAGTCTTTCTTTTAAATCGGTAATAGAGTTAGAAAGGCAAAGAACCGCCATAATTTCAGATGCAACGGTTATATCAAATCCGTCCTCACGAGGTGTGCCGTTAACCTTGCCGCCAAGTCCGTCAACAACAAATCTAAGTTGGCGGTCATTCATATCAACACAACGTTTCCAGGTGATTTTTTTAACATCTATACCAAGTGCGTTGCCTTGTTGAATGTGGTTATCAAGCATTGCAGCAAGTAGATTGTTTGCAGCACCGATAGCGTGAAAATCACCCGTAAAGTGCAGGTTTATATCCTCCATAGGTACAACCTGTGCATATCCGCCGCCTGCGGCACCGCCCTTAACACCAAAAACAGGTCCCAAAGAGGGCTCACGCAAAGCAACAGTAACATCCTTGCCAATAAGCTTTAAGCCATCTGCCAAGCCAATTGTGGTGGTGGTTTTACCCTCACCCGCGGGGGTGGGGGTAATTGCCGTTACCAAAACAAGCTTACCATCTTTACGGTCTTTATTTAATAGTGCTAGGTCTATCTTTGCTTTATATTTACCATACTGCTCAATATATTCTTCATCAACGTGGGCTGCCTTTGCTATCTCGGTGATAGGTTTCATTTTACATTCTTGTGCTATTTCAATATCGCTTTTATACATAACCTGCCACTCCTAAATATTATTTATAATATTCTGCCGCACTGTCAAAAAGTCCCATTTCATAGTTACCCTCAACATTGCGATAAAGATTTGTGCCAATACGCTCACTATGGCCCATTTTACCAAGTACGCGACCATCAGGAGAGGTTATACCCTCGATAGCCCAAACAGAGTTGTTGGGGTTAAAGCGAACATCATCGGTAGGATTGCCATTTAAGTCAACATACTGTGTTAGAATTTGGCCGTTATCTGCAAGTTTTGTTACCAAATCCTCACTAGCTATAAATCTTCCCTCGCCGTGAGAAATCGGAACAGTGTAAATCTCGCCAACCTTTGCCTTGCTCATCCAAGGTGATTTAGTGGAAGCAACTCTTGTACGAACAAGTCTTGACTGATGTCGACCGATGGTATTAAAGGTTAGGGTTGGACAATTAGCATCGGTATCAATGATTTCACCATAAGGCACCAAGCCAAGTTTGATAAGTGCCTGGAAGCCGTTACAAATACCGCACATTAAGCCATCACGTTGTTTTAAAAGTTTCATAACGCCGTCTTTAACCTCTGGGCTACGGAAGAAAGCGGTAATAAACTTACCTGAACCATCAGGCTCGTCACCACCCGAGAATCCGCCTGGAATAAAGACTATTTGTGAATCCTCTAAACGCTTTGCAAAATACTCGGTAGACTCTGCAATAGCGTTTGCGGTAAGGTTGCGGATAATAACTGTTTCTGCCTCTAATCCTGCACGCTCAACCGCCTTTGCAGAATCATATTCACAGTTAGTACCGGGGAAAACAGGAATTAAAACTCTTGGTTTTGCAACCTTAATTGCGGGGGCTACAGTCTTTTCTCCATTAAAGCTAACTGCCTTAATCTCCTTACCCTCATTTTTAATGTTGCAAGAGAAAACAGGCTCGAGCTTATTCTCATAAATATTTAAAAGTTCGTTAAGGTCAACCGACTGGTTTTTATAGGTGATTTTCTCCTCGCTAGTGGTTGAACCCAAAACAGTACCGATACCGCTTTCATAGGTGAGTTCTAAAACAAAACTACCATAGCAGTAACCAAACAAGTCTTCAAGATTTAGGTTATCCTCAAAATTAAAGCCGATTGAGTTACCAATTGACATTTTGAGTATTGCCTCTGCTATACCGCCCATTCCGAGAGTGTAGCATGCAACACAAGCACCGCTGGAAATAAGAGTATTAACCTGATTAAACACCCAAAGCAAAGATTTGGTGGTTGGTAAACCATTTTTATCATACTCGGGTTTAATAAGCACTACGCGGTGGTTAGCCTCTTTAAATTCGGGAGAGATAACACTCTTACATTTTTCGGTTGTTACGGCAAAGGAAACAAGTGTTGGCGGAACGTCTAAATCCTCAAAAGAACCACTCATAGAATCCTTACCGCCGATAGCCGCAATACCAAGCTCTTTTTGAGCCTTGAATGCGCCAAGAAGTGCTGCCAAGGGTTTACCCCAACGCTTTGCATCTCTACCGGGTTTTTCAAAATACTCCTGGAAGGTTAAATAAACATCCTCAAAAGCAGCACCAGTTGCAACAAGCTTTGCGGCAGACTCAACAACCGCCAAATATGCGCCGTGGTATGGGCTTTGCTCGGTGATGAAGGGGTTATAACCATACGCCATAAGCGAACAAGTATCGGTATCGCCCTTTTCAAGCGAAATTTTATGTGCCATAGCCTGAATAGGAGTCAACTGATTTTTACCACCAAAAGGCATAAGTAACGTGCCTGCACCGATAGTAGAGTCAAATCTTTCACTAAGTCCACGCTTGGAGCAGATATTAAGGTCACCTGCAAGTTCTTTAATACCATTAGCAAAATCGCTTGGGATATCCTTTTTATATCCGTCCGCCGAGGCAGGCGCAATATCGATATGCTTTTCTGCGCCGTTTGAGTTTAAAAACTCGCGTGAAATATCAACTATAGTTTTGCCATTCCAATTCATTACAAGACGAGGCTCTGCGGTAACTGTAGCAACAACTGTGGATTCAAGATTTTCGGTAGCGGCAAGCTCCATAAATCTCTGAACATCCTCGGGAGCCACAACAACTGCCATACGCTCTTGTGATTCACTAATAGCAAGTTCTGTGCCATCAAGACCATCATACTTTTTAGGCACCTTATCTAAATCTATTACAAGTCCATCCGCAAGTTCACCAATGGCAACCGAAACACCGCCTGCACCAAAGTCATTACAACGCTTAATAAGAAGTGATGCCTCAGCATTTCTGAAAAGGCGTTGAAGTTTGCGTTCCTCGGGTGCATTACCCTTTTGAACCTCTGCACCGCAGCTTTCAAGTGATTGAAGGTTATGAGATTTTGAAGAGCCTGTA
>JAZNIK010000077.1:0-2206 GCA_045577495.1 Acutalibacteraceae bacterium | reverse complement strand
CTGCGTCCCGAACGCAGCGCTCTACCAAACTGAGCCACACCTCGATATTTATTGAATTTAGTATTTATTCGACCAATTTATTATATAAATTTTTATATAAAATGTCAATCATTTTTTAGCCCATTTAAAAATTATCATATTTCTTGCCAAAATAGCAAATGCGTGTTATACTGTTTTAGACAAAATTCGACAATAATTAGCCTTTTGAACGGAGACCTTTATGAAAAAACAGATACTTGCTTTTGTTCTTTTTGCTATTTGCTTATTTGTATGTGGATGCACACCTAACAATACCATAAACGGAGATGTTTATACAGATTTTAATTCCAATATTCAGTCACAAAACAACATAAATTCCTTTTTTGATAAATCGGTTTCGCAGATTGTTGATAACTCAAGCAAAACAAGTTCTATATATACCAATCAATCCTCAAAACAAAGCGCCACTTCCTTAGTAGATAGCACTTCTTCCGTTAATACCAAAACCAGCTCCTTTAAAAATAGTTCAAATAAATTATCTAAACAAGGTGGTTCTATATCCTGTAATTCGGCGGTTAAGCCTTCTACCATAAAAGTCACAAGCTCCAATAAAAGTTCTTTTAAAACGGTAGGCAGGTGCGATACCGGTTCCGCTAAAGGTCTTAATTTAGCCTGGGGTGGCTCCTCAATTGAATTTTCTCTTATCTGTCAAGGCGAGGTGTCTCTATCCTTTTCTTTTGAAAACAAGGGTGCGCCGGTTTATATCCGCATCGAGCTTGATAACCAACCCATATATCAAAGGCTTGAAGTCTCTTATAGCAGAAGCATTACCATTGATACTACGGTTTCTATTGAACATCATAACATTAAAATCATACGACTTTCGGACTGTGAGGCAGCACCGCTTGTTTTAGACTCTATTTCTACCTATGGTTCTTTTGTCGAAACACCACCGCAAAACAGTTCCATATACATTGAGGCAATAGGTTCTAATAATTTCTGTGGACAGGGCTTGCTACTAAACAATACAACAAACAATTATTCCCAAGATGAAATAAACAATTTGCGTTTTGCAGATTCAACCCTTACGTATCCATATTTAGCAAGTAAACTCTTAAAAGCCGATTGCTACCTCTTCGCGCGAAGAAACTCAGGTTTTGTTGCAACCGGTGTTTTGCAAACCCAGACTATTAACAACAAAGCAGAAAGAATCTGTGACACATCCTTCTCTTTTACTCAATTATATAATCAGATAAACATACACAACCAAAAAGAATATACGCCACAAAGAAAACCTGATATCCTCATTATAGATGCCGGCGAGCTCGACTCTAATCTGCAACTGGTAAATAAAGTTTATCTTGGTAATCAAATTGGAATATCTCAAAACAAAGCCGCCTATCTAACGGCAGATTTTTTAAACTCTCTTAAAATGAACAACCCCAAGCTTAAAATCGTTTGGTGCTATGGTATGACCTCCACAAACAAAGATTATATAAACTTCATTAATACTGTTGTTGAGATAATTGACAATAGTTCTAATTTTGTTTATACTCTGTGTTTACCAAAAGCAAACAACACAAATTTTCCAACCGCAGATGAGCATAATAACGCCGCAAAGCTTCTTTATAAAAAATTAAAAAGCATTGTATAACAAAAATGCTTTTATCCAACTTTTAAGAGGCAAAATCTCTTGACAAACACCCAAAAAACTAATATAATAGCGTAGTAATCTTTTAGCGTTGGGCTCTGAATTGAGCTTAACATATATGAAGACGTATCGAAGTGGGGACGTTGCCGAGCGCTGCCAGTGGCAGATGGAACGAGGCATAAGGAGTGGCAGCGGTCGAAATTTTTACACGAGAGTGTTAAAAAATTTCGGGCACCGCAACAGGACATAACGGGGCGCCCCGTTCGTTAAAAATTTAATAGGTCGTTTTACTCCAAACGGAGTTTAACATATATGGAGACGTATCGAAGTGGTCATAACGGGGCTGACTCGAAATCAGTTAGGGAGCAATCCCCCGCGAGTTCGAATCTCGCCGTCTCCGCCAAAATTCAGGAACCATACCTAATGTATGGTTCCTCAGACCGCTGACAAAGGTAAGTCAGCGGTCATTTTTTTGCAAAAACAGGATGAAAAAGCAGTGTAAATATGGTATAATAGAAGCATAGAAAAACCGCATAAAAAGAGGGATTTTAATGCTTAAACCGTCAACTTCAAGAC
>JAZNIK010000076.1:0-10202 GCA_045577495.1 Acutalibacteraceae bacterium | reverse complement strand
TTAAACGAACAAGTGCTTTTTAAAAGCACTTGGTCGTTTAATATGTGTAGGCTAATTGTTGGGGTTGTCATTCTGAGCCGTAGGCGAAGAATCTCCAAAGAATTATGCTCTGCTAGGAGATTCTTCGGTCGTTTCACTCCCTCAGAATGACAATCCCGACAACTGAAACATAACCGTTATATATGTATTGTAAGGGTACGGTGACGAATGAGGGGAAACACTGTTTTTTTACCAATTTTTTATGTATTTTGGAAAGATTTTTATAAAAAATGAGAGAATAGAGCCCTTTTTATACAGAATAGGTCATTGTTTTTTTAAAAAATATGTATTACTATAGAATTGCGCAAATACTTAAAAATATTTTTTTGGAGGTTATAAAATGAAAAAACTTGTTTCCCTAGTTTTGTCGGTGCTAATTGTATTTGGCTGCATTTCTTGCGCCTTTTCATCAATAGCATTGGCAGATGGCAGCGCAACAGTTGCCGGCGAAAACCTTTTAGCAGACTTATCAGCAGAAGATTTCACCCATTGTGATGGATGGGGTACGCGTGTTGATGAGCAGATTTTGGTTGGCGGCACTAACCATAATGCAATCGGTCTTACAGCAGCTACTTCAGGTCAATTCTATTACTTTAAAAAGTCATTGACTGCCGGTAAGGAATATAATTTTTCCTTTACCGCTCATTCCACAAATGTGGACAATATAACTCATATCCGTGTTTTTGATGAGCAGTATGCAAATTCAAAGGTTAACGGCACTACTGATGGCGGTAATTATTTATTAAATAAGGAGCCTACCGGCAACAGTATATACAATACAGAAGCAACATATACATATTCCTTAACTCCTACAACAACTGTAAATTATGTTTTTGTTATTAGATTAAATGCTACTAAAGATAGCGCTGGTTCTGATAAGGTTTATTTTTATGACTTTAGCCTTACCGAAACCTTTAATGTTGCCTGTGATGCAGATGGCAACGGTACTGCAAGTGTAGTAGCAAATGGCGCAAATGCAACCTTTACCGCAACCGCAAATGAGGGTGAAGAATTCTTAGGTTGGTATGATGGTGAAACATTAGTTGATGAGAATGCAACCTACACAACTGCTATTAACGCTAATACCACTCTTATCGCAAAATTCACAACATATGATTTAATGGATGCTGATTTGTGGGGAATGGACCCTCAAAGAACTAATTTAACCTTTACTGTAAACGGTGAACAGTTAGTAGTTGGCGGTACAAACGAGTTTGCATACCATTATGCAACGGTTAATTTAAAGCCTAACACAACATACAAATGGAAATTTGCCGTTAACGAAGGCAATACCTATGATTATTATTCAATCTGGCCCACTAGCGTAGGCATATCAGAAGTTAGGGATAACTGTCAGAATCCTAGCGGATACGATACTGCCAAAAGAATAGCAACTCAAAACCTTTTCCTTAATAATTTTGTGGCTAATGAGGGCTGGCATGACGTTACCATCACCTTTACCACCAATGCAACCGATATTTCTTATCAGCTTTTCTTAAGACAAAAAGAAGAAGCTGGTGCCGGAACAACATATAAAAACATGCATCTTGAAGAGGTAGTAAATGTAAGCGCAAGTGCCGTAGGTAACGGTACGGCAAGTGTTTCCAAAAATACTTGCTCAGTTGGTGAGGAAGTAACCTTTACCGCAACACCAAAAACAGCTGAAGAGTTCTTAGGTTGGTATGATGGTGAAACATTAGTTGATGAGAATGCAACCTACACAACTGCTATTAACGCTAATACCACTCTTATCGCAAAATTCACTACTAAAAACCTTTTAGTTGATATTTCAAAGAGTGATTTCTCTGGTGTTTTACAGTCGGGTTGGCTTACTAACAGTATAACAGATACAACCGTAACAGATGGAGAGGTAACTTATCCGGCTGTTAGCTTACCAACTTATTCATCAGGTCAAACCTTTGCTTTTGAGAAGGAATTAGAGGCAGGTTATGCTTACACCTACTCATTTAAAGCTATTGGTGAAAATGTTGATGATCTTTGGTATGTGCGCGTAACTTCTGATGGCAGCAACACTATTTTTAATGCTATGCCTCCCGTTGCGGTTAGCGGCACAGTGGCAGAGGGCGCTGCTTATAGCTTTACTCTCCGACCCACTGCAACTGCAACCTATGAATTTATTATTGCGCCCAACAAATATAATGAAGGCGCAACTTCAGGCTCAGTTAAAGTATATGATTTTAGCCTTGTTAAAGGTAACGCATTCTACACCGTAAGCGCAACTGCTGAGGGTAGAGGTACTGCAAGCGTTTCTAAAACTGTTTGTGACGCAGGTGAGGAAGTAACCTTTACCGCCGCAGCCGAAAGCAACGATGTAACCTTTGATGGCTGGTATGATGGCGAAGCACGGGTTAGCACAGTTTTGGAGTACACACTTGCTATTAACGAGAATACCGCTCTTGTTGCAAAGTTTGTAACAAATGATATTGCTGAATATGCAAATGCAGGTAACGCAATTCGCGGATTTGACTCAGCACTTCGCTTTAAGTTTAAATTATCTAACGAAATGCTTACAAGCTATAATGGAATGACAACCAAAAAGATTGGTTTGTTAGTTATTCCTACCGAGTTCATTGGCGATAAAGAACTTATTTTGGGCGGTAAATATACCGAGAATAACTATGTGCCAGTTGAGAAAGAAGTTTTAGCAGAAAACTATCAGTATAAAGAGGGCGACACTTCAAACACCTATTTCACCGCCGCACTTTACAACATTGATAGAAACGGCACCGCATATTATGAGTATGCAACTTCTTACACGGTTCGTCCTTATATTGTTTATGAGGATGCAAACGGCGATGAGGTTGTTTATTACGGTGATGCTGTTAGCGCATCTATGGTAGCTGTTATGAATAAAATCTTAAAAGAAGATTCTAGCGAATATGATGTTGGTATAGTTAATAACTTGCTTGAAAATTCGGCAATTGCTGAAGTTTACAATTCAGCTTATCCTGCTAATTAAGGAGGGGTATTAAATGAAAAAATATTTCACACCAGAACTAGATATAAAAAACATTGAAATGCCCTCTGTAATGGAGTCAGGCGATAGTGCTCACGATTTAAATATTGATCTTGGCCTTGGCTCCGAAAATTGGCCAACAGCTCAATAACAGTAAAAATGGGGGAACTGGCGTTGTGTCCGTAAGGAAACAACGCCAGTTTTGTTGTATAAAGGTTAACCGATGAACAAGAATAACAGATAACTAACAAGCAAAGCATCCCTTGCCTAAATGGAGGGGGACCAACCAATATGATGAAAACGGCGAATCTTCAATGGAAAATTGCTACAGAATTATCACCATTGGCGGCACCAAGTATATGATGCTTAATCTAACATTCTTCCCAACCGATGATATTCTTGATTGGGCAAATGAGGTTGTTGGCGCTAATAAAGATTGTCGCGTAATTCTTTCTACACATGCTTATTTAAGAAATGACGGAACACTTGAGCAAGAAAATGATAAGGGCTGGGTAAGCGACACATCTATTGTTAACTGCGGTCAAGAAATGTATGATAAGCTAGTTGAACCTAATAGCAATATAGTTATGGTTCTTTGTGGACATAATTGCGCTAAAGATAACGGCCCGATAAAGTTTGAATCCACAAGAGCAGACGGCACAAAGGTTGTTCAGATGATGATTAACCATCAAGGAATGGAAGCAGACGGCAACACATACATTGATGCATTTAATATGTTGGCAATGCTTTATTTCTCTGAGGACGGCAATACTGTTCAGCTTGAATTCTTCTCTGCAAACAACGGTTTGTATTATATGGATAAATTCCAATTCGATTTTACGCTTGATACAAGTGCTGTTCAATAATGTAATGTAAAACAAAAAACTGTGCGGAAGATTTCTTCTGCACAGTTTTTACTTAGTTTTTATTCATAAGTCCCTCGGCAAGATTTTTAAGTTCGCTTAAGGTTTGTGGTGTGCCGTGTGACTGAATAATGGTTTCTTGAATGTTTTTAGGTAAAGTATTAAAATAATTTTTAACCTCTTCACTATTTAAGTTGTTTTCAAAAAATGGTGTTTGTTCGTTCATAAAAGCATCTCCTAACAAGTCTTTTATAAACAGTATTTGCATTATTTTTCAAAATATGAAAATGATAGCTCTGTAAAATCTTTTATTAAAATGTCGGTGTATTCCTTACCAACAAATTTATCCTTTCCGTCGGGGCAAATTCCCACAACAAGCCCCGCGCCCGATGCCCTTGCCGCTTGAACTCCCGCACAGGCATCTTCAACAATTATAAGGTCCTTCATAGGTACGCCCAGACGCTCTCCCGCTTTTAAGTATAAATCGGGGTGAGGTTTTCCTCTTACGGTGCCATCATCATATATTATTCTACCGCCACCAAACCATCTGTCCAGCGGAAAAATCTCGCGAAAAAAGTTAACATTATTTATTTCTGATGAGGTTGCTATTGCGTGGGGTATGTTTTCTGCCTCTAAAAAGTCAAGCAATTCTACCGCACCTTTAGCAAATTCCAAACTATCTTTTTCTTTTCTGCACAGGTCGCGATAGTACTGTTCTTTCTCCTCTCCAAAAACACCAATAAGCTCGGATGGAATTGGTTTTTTAAATATAGCCTCGTATATTATTGGGTTTGTACTACCGTGAATTGTTTTATAATACTGCTCTTTTGAAATCTCAATATTATATAGCTCTTTTGCGCATTTTCGCCAAGCCTGTTCGTGCTTAGGCGTATCTAAAAACAGTGTGCCGTTAAAATCAAAAATAATACCCTTCATTTTTTGTTCCTTTTTGCTATTTATTTTATGAAAATATTATATAATGAGGATTTAAAAAAATCAATAAAATTTTGTTTGTTCCCTTATTTTGTGGATAAGTTATTCTCAAGGTCAAAAAATATCAATAGGTAGTGATACATAAAAAAATACTAGGTTTTTTTGAAAGTTTTGTCGGTTTACAAATTTAAATAAATTTGTTATACTATAAATCTACGCGATTTAAAAATAAAAAGGGGGATAGCGCCAATGGAATTTAAACTTAATCTCGAAAAGGCAATAGGCGGCTTTATGTTACCAACCGAAATTGCCGACTCACACCTAAAACTTGCCGGCGCATTGCAGTTACGTGTTATTTTATACTGCTACCGCAATATGAAAACCCCTATTGACGTTAAGGCTGTTTCAGACTTTTTAAACGCCTCTGAGGAGGATGTTAAGGATGCTTTAATGTTTTGGTCTGAGCTTGGCGTTTTGGTTTGTGATAATGCTACACAGCCTGTGGCTACAAAAAGTGAACCTACAGTCAAAAGTGTTCAGCCACCAAAAGCACCAAAGCCTGATAGAACAGAGGTTGCCCGTAGGGGAATGGAATGCCCCGAAATTGCCTTTTTGCTTAACGAATCGCAAAAGAAATTCGGTAGAATGTTAAAGCAGAGCGAAAGCTCGGTTTTAGTATGGCTTTATGACGATTTGGGTCTTAGTGCGGCGCTTATTTTAATGGTTATAGAGTACGCTTTGCAGGCAGGTCGTTGTAATATAAGCTATATCGAAAAGGTTGCTAAGGATTGGTCGGAAAATGGGGTGGAAACCATATCCGACGCCGAGGCAAGAATAGTCGAACTTAACAATGCCCGTTCGGCTTGGAATGTTATGCGGGTGGCATTTGGTCTTGATATGCGTGCACCAAGTGATGCCGAGGCAAAACTTGCCAAGCAATGTGTGATAGAGTGGAAGATGGAACGCGCACTTTTAAAAAAAGCGTATGACAGTTGCGTGGATTCTATTGGAAGATATAAAGCATCTTACATAAAAACAATTTTAACCTCTTGGCATAAAAAAGGTGTTAAAAAGGTTTCTGACCTTGAAAAATTAAGCGATGATAAAAAAGCCGCCTCAAAGACTGCAAGGTCGGGTAAAGGCTATACATACGATACTGTTGATATGTCGCTTATGGATATGATTATAAACGAAGACTAAAGGTGGGACAAACGTGGGATACAATAAAGAGCTTTTAAACAAAGCCCTAAATGAAATAATAAAATCTGGCGAAAAGTCTCGCCATATATATGAAAAGCAAAAACGTGAATACGTGGATAGGGTTCCAAGACTTGCAGAAATTGAGCAAGAACTAATGCAACTCGGTCCAATGCTTGGTGTTTCTGCCTTGGCGGGATATACCGATAGAGTAAACGCCATAAAGGAAAAATGCTCGGCCCTTTCAAAGGAAAGAGAGGATATACATAAAAAGCTCGGTCTTTCTGCTTATAAACCTAAGTGTCAACTTTGTGACGATAGCGGATATGTTAAGGGAGTTAAACTTTGCGAATGTGTTATAAAACGTGCAAGGGAACTTTCTTTTGCAGCCCTTTCTGCAGAGATGCCAATAAACGAGTGCAGTTTTAATAATTTTAATTTAAAATATTACGCAGATGATGATAAAGAGGCAATGCAAAAGGTTGTGTCTTTTTGCAAAAAATACGCAAAAGATATAAGTGTTAATTCCAAAAGCGTTATGTTTTTTGGTGGCACGGGTCTTGGAAAAACCCACCTTTCATTAGCGATTGCTTCGGCGGCTATTGATAAGGGTATGGGGGTTGTGTATTCACCTGCGCAAAATTTACTTCAAAAACTTGAAAAAGAGCATTTTTCGTATAGCGCAGATACACCCTTTTTAGATGATGTTTTAAATTGTGACCTTTTGATATTAGATGATTTGGGCGCAGAGTTTATCACCTCGTTTTCACAGGCGCTTATCTATAATATAATCAACACCCGTTTGCTTAGCGCAAAACCAACCATTATAAGCACAAATCTATCCATTGAGGAACTTTCTGACCGCTACACGCCACGAGTAACCTCCAGAATTATTGGTTGCTATACAATAAAGCAGTTTAAGGGCTCGGATATTCGCCAGCAAAAAAGGATAGAAGAAGTTAAAAGGGGCAAAAACAATGACTGAAGAAAAAATCAAGCGCATTAACGAACTTGCAAGAAAATCAAAATCGGTGGGGCTAACCGAGGAGGAAAAGGTTGAGCAAGCAGCTTTAAGGCGCGAATATATAGATTCTTATAAAAGGAGTTTAATTTCTCAGCTTGAGAATACTTATATTGTTGATGAAAAAGGCAATAAAACAAAGCTAACCTGTAATAATAAGGATAAAAAGAATTTAAGTTAAAAAACTATTGATTTTTGGAAAAATATGTGGTATACTATCGGTAGTTAGATGTGTTGAAAGGAGAGTGGGGCAACCCGCTCTCTACTTTTTATCTGACAATGATAAGAAAGGTGTTGTAAATTAGTGGCAGGAAATCAAACGGTAAAGCTTGTTCAAAACTTGGTAAAAGCACCAATTGAAGAACTTGGCTTAAGGCTGTGGGATGTTAGGTTCGTTAAAGAGGGTGCCTCTTGGTATCTTAGAATTTTTATAGATAAAGATGGCGGCGTTTCTATCGACGATTGCACAAATGTTTCCCACGCGGTTGACCCCATTTTAGATGAGGCAGACCCAATCGACATTTCGTATTATCTAGAGGTTTGCTCACCCGGTCTTAATAGGGAGTTAAAGGATAAAGAGCATTATTTGTCTTTTATCAACAGTATAGTCAAATTAACTCTTTATAAAGCCGAGAATGGCTCAAAAACCGTTGAAGGAACACTAGTTGATTTTAATGATGGTCCTGTGATTAAGGTAGACGATGTTGCTAAAGAATATCCGTTGTCGTCTATTGCAAAGGCAACACTTTGTGATGATATTGGTTTATAATTAGTATTAAATATATTTGGAGGTTGTTTAAAAAAATGAGTAAGGCAAACAAGGAATTTTTTGCAGCTTTGGCGCAAATGGAAGAGGAAAAAGGCATAAGCGTAGAATATCTTGCAGAAAAGATTGAAAACGCGATTGTTACCGCAGTTAAAAAAGAGTACGGAGGACGAGAAATTGTTTTTTGTGATATAAATCTCGAAAAGCAATCTATGAAGGTTTATGTTAGAAAGAATGTTGTTGAGGAGATTGAAGATCCATATGCAGAGCTAACTGTTGAGCAGGCAAAGGCATATAGAAAGTCTGCAGTAGTTGGCGGTACGGTTGATATTCAACTTGATACTAAAAACTTTGGTCGTATAATGGCTCAAACCTGTAAGCATGTTATTCGCCAAGGCATCAAAGAGGCAGAAAAGGGTCAAACACTTGCAGAATTCCAAAGTCGCAATCGCGAGCTTGTTACAGCAACTGTTGAACGCGTAGATGCTAAGACAGGTAACGCTACCGTTAATATCGGACGCGGTGAGGCAATTTTACTTAAAAGCGAACAGTTACCCGATGAGGTGCTTCGCGAGGGCGACCTTGTAAAAGTTTATGTTGTAGATGTTAAGGATACTGAAAAAGGTCCTAAGGCTATTATTTCAAGAACACATCCCGGCTTGGTTAAGCGCCTTTTTGAGATGGAGGTTCCCGAAATTTTTGATGGCACTATCGAGGTTAAGGCAGTGTCACGTCAGGCAGGCGCTAAGAGTAAACTTGCCGTTTATAGCGATAATGAAGAAATTGATGCTGTTGGTGCATGTATCGGTCAACGTGGCGCGCGTGTTAACAAAATAGTAGAAGAGCTTGCAGGCGAGAAGATTGAAATCGTTAAATATTCAGATGACCCTGTTTTGTTTATATCTGAGGCTCTCGCTCCTGCTAAGGTTGTTTCTGTTGAAATTTTAAGCGAAGAACCAAAGGCTTGTCGTGCAACCGTTCCCGATTCACAACTTTCCCTTGCAATCGGTAATAAGGGGCAAAATGTTCGTCTTGCTGCTCGTTTAACAGGATGGAAAATTGATATCCGCCCCGAGAGTGGATACTACGGCGAGGATGAGGACGAATAATCACAACAAATACTAGCGTCTATAAAGCTGAAAGGTAGTGGCAGAATGAAGCCAAAAAAAATACCCTTAAGAATGTGCCTTGGATGTAACGAAATGAAACCAAAGGCAGAGCTTATAAGGGTTGTAAAGGAACCTGATGGTACCGTAT
The DNA here is from genome assembly GCA_045577495.1 of Acutalibacteraceae bacterium. Classification (GTDB taxonomy): domain Bacteria; phylum Bacillota; class Clostridia; order Oscillospirales; family Acutalibacteraceae; genus UMGS1279. The sequence continues at coordinate 1,149 of JAZNIK010000076.1, read as the reverse complement.
CGCTTGACACAACAGGCAAGAAAAACGGTCGCGGGGCATACATTTGTAAAAACACTGCTTGTTTTGAAAAGGCAGTTAAAGCAAAAAAATTCGAGCGTGCCTTTTCGGTTATGATACCAAATGATATAACCGAATCCTTAAAAGAGGAGTTGGAAAAGCTTGAAGCAAGATAAAATACTAACTCTTTTAGGTTTTTGTCGTAAGGCGGGTAAACTGGTTGTAGGAACCGAAAAAGTTTTGGAGCTTATAAAAAGCAACAAAGAATGCTTAGTTATTTTGGCTAGCGATATTTCGGATAAAACCGAAAAGGAAATGTCCTACTACGCAAATAAAGGCAAAGCAGTTGTCATAAGAACACCTTATGATTTAAAAACACTTTCCCACGCGACTGCAACTACTGCAGGTATTTTTGCTACTGAGGATAAAGGCTTTTGTAAGGCGATTTTGCAAGGAGGAAATGAAGTATATGGCGACTAAATATAAAGTTAGTGAAGTGGCAAAGGATTTTGCATCAACTTCTAAAGATATTGCGGCAATATTGGCATCTCTTGGTGGGGAGCCTAAAAAAAGTTCTAATGCGCTTGAGGAGTTTGAACTTGATTATCTGTTCAACCACCTCACAACAAAGCATGCAGTTAAGAGTTTTGATGCATATTTTGCTATCGGTAATGAGGCAAGAGAAAAAGCAAAGCGCGAGGCTCGTGCCGAGTATGATAAATTAGAGAAAATCAAAAAAGAGGCAGCAGAAGAACGTAAAAAACGCGCAGCAGTCGAGAAAAAGGATGAGCCTAAGAAGGAAACTCCAAAGGCAGAAAAAGAAGAAAAGAAACAGGCTCCAAAAGTCGAGAAGAAGGAGCAAACACCTCAAAAACTTGATAAAAAGGTTGAAGTGGCAAAGGATAAGCCTAAAGCAAATCAAGATAAAAGGAACGAGGCAAAATCTGCAGTAAAAACTGCGGATAAAAAGCCTGTTCAAAAGGCTAAAACAGAGGATAAAAAAACCGTTAATAACGAGCCGATTTATATTCCTCCTCAGCCCAAGAAAGAAAAAGCGGGTGGCCCTCAACCAAATCGTGGACCCGCACAAATTCGTCGTGTTGATACAAGAGCTAACAATATTGAGCTTGAAAAATACAACGAAAAATATGA
>JAZNIK010000075.1:0-10638 GCA_045577495.1 Acutalibacteraceae bacterium | reverse complement strand
AAAATTCTTTATTTACAAAATTCTGCGACCTAAAAGGTGCGGTTTTTTGTATGAATTTTGGTGAAGACAAACACATAAGGCTAACGCCTATGTGTGCGAATGAGCCGAAAGACATCTAAAAATCGCCCTTTTAGGCTGGTTTAAGTTTAAATGCTTTGGCTAGCTAAAGCGGAAATACACTAAAGATTTTTAAGATAGATTTTGATAAGTCCATCTAAAAGCAAATTATCATCTAACTGCATTTTTTTGTTGCAATAGGGGATAATTTGACCCGCTCTGCCACCCGTTGCAACAACGTGGCAGGTAGTGCCTAACTCTGCTTCAATTCGAGCAACCATACCATCTATCATTGCGGCGGTGCCGTAAATTAGGCCCGATTGCATACTTTCAACAGTATTTTTGCCAATTGCTTTTTTTGGTGCCTCGATAGGAATGGCTGAAAGCAAGGCTGTGTTTTGGGTTAATGCGTTAAGGGTCAGACCAACGCCTGCGGCAATAACGCCGCCCAAAAAATCGCCCTTTTCATCCAAAACGCTAAGAGTAGTTGCAGTACCCATATCGATAATAATGCAGGGTAGGGGGTATTTGCCAAGGGCACCTGCAGCACCCGCAACCAAGTCAGCACCAAGCTGAGCAGGGTTATCAATCTTGATGTTTACCCCTGTTTTAACACCAGGTCCCACCTGAACAGGTGAAATGCCTGTTAGTTTTTCAACCGCCTTTGCAAAGGCACTTGCCACTAACGGCACAACCGAGCTTATAATACAACCCTCGACATTACTTACAGAATAACCTGCAAGGCGGACTAAATCATAAATTTCAACTGCGTACTGGTCAGCCGTACGTCTAGCATCGGTTGCAAGCCTTGAAATAAACTGAATTTTATCCTCTGCATAGCCACCAAGGGTGATGTTTGTGTTGCCAATATCTATTGCTAAAATCATAGTATTCCCTCTTTTCTGAGTGGAGTCTTTTTTAATATTTTACCATATTTTTTTATATTTTGCAAATTACTTTAAAAGTTCGCTAACAAGATTGCAGAATTCAAACGGATTATCAAGAGCAAGTCCTGCAGAGAGCAGAGCCTCTCCGTGAAGTATTTTGGCATACTTCTTTGCCTTTTCAGCATCATCTTTATAGCAACCCTCAATAGCTTTGAATGCGGTGTGGTCGGGATTAAGCTCTAAAACTCGCTCGGCTTTGGGGTGGTTTTCGCCTGGCATCTGAGCAAAATATTTTTCCATCTCCAAAGTAATTCCGCCCTTTGTGTTAAGGGATGAGGCAAAGTTTTTAAGGCCTCCAACTAATGTAACTTCTGCTACTGCACCCTCAAGTGCATCCTTGATAAAGGTTAAAACTTCCTCGCTATCCTTAGCCTTTTCCTCGGCTTTTTTGCGGTCATCTTCAGAAACAAGACCATTATTTTCATCCATAACCGACATAATCTTTTTATCGTTATAGGTCATAAGAGTTTTCATAACAAACTCATCAACCTCGTCGGTTAGGTATAAAAGTTCATAGCCCTTGTCACGCGCAAGCTCGGCGGCGGGGATACCCTTGGCGGCAGAGATTGTGTCACCGCAAGAGTAGTAAATAGTGTCCTGACCGTCCTTCATACGCTCAACATAGCTTTTAAGGGTAACGGGCTTATCCTCGCTACTTGAATAAAATAAAAGCAGGTCGCAAAGCTCGTCCTTATGCAGACCATAATCACTGACAACACCATATTTAAGCTGAAGTCCAAAAGCGTTAAAGAAGCCTAAATATTTATCAAAATCTTTTTCTAAAAGGCGTTTTAATTCAGCTTTGATTTTCTTTTCAATGTTTGTTGCAATGGTTTTTAACTCGTGGCTTTGTTGAAGCATCTCGCGAGATATGTTGAGCGAAAGGTCGTTTGTATCAACAACACCCTTAACAAATCTAAAATGCTCTGGCAAAAGGTCCTCGCAAGATTCCATAATCATAACGCCGTTGCAATAAAGTGAAAGACCTTTTTTATATTCCTTGGTAAAATAGTCATAGGGGGCTTTAGACGGAATAAAAAGCATCGCTTTGTATGAGATAAGTCCATCTGCATTTATGCGGATAACAGAAACAGGGTCGTTAAAATCAAAGAACTTATCTTTATAAAACTTAAAGTATTCCTCATCTGACACATCTTTTTTGCCGCGTTGCCAAATAGGAACCATACTGTTTATTGTTTCAATTTCGGTATAGGTTTCGGTTGTTTTGTTTTCACCCTCGCCAATTTCGTGATGCTTTTCGCAGGGGAGTTTAATTGGGTGACGAATATAATCCGAATATGTTTTTATAAGGTTTTTAATTCGGTATTCGCTTAAATATTCGCTATAATTTTCAGTGTCGGTATCGGGTTTAAGGTGCATAATAATATCGGTACCGATTGATGCTTTTTCGCATTCTTCAATGGTGTAGCCTGATGCACCCTCCGACTTCCAAATATGTGCGGTATCATCTTTATATGAGCGGCTTATAACGGTAAGCTCATCTGCCACCATAAATGCAGAATAAAAGCCAACACCAAACTGACCGATAATTTCGCTCTCGTCTTTATCCTTTTTATCCATTTCCTCTTTAAATTTAAGTGAACCGCTTTTTGCGATGGTGCCAAGGTTTTCTTCTAACTCATCGGCGGTCATACCAAGTCCGTTATCCGAAACGGTTATGGTGCGGTTATCTTTATCAAAGGTTATGTTGATTTCGCCCTCACTTCTTTTAGCGCGGGCATTTTCATCCGTAAGGGAAATGTAGTGCAGTTTATCAATCGCGTCACTTGCGTTAGAGATAATTTCTCTTAAAAAAATCTCCTTATTTGTATAAATTGAGTTAATCATTAAATCTAAAAGTCGTTTAGATTCGGATTTAAATAATTTTTTTCTCATAATAAATCGACCTTTCTTTTATTAAAAATTTTCAATAACAAAATCTTGCATTGAATTAATTATCCTTGCGTTTGGATAAATTAGGTGGGTAGCCTCTGCCATTATAAAGCAGTTGTCTGCCTCTTTAAACATTTCTAAATCTGCCTCGGTGTCGCCAAAGGCGTAAATATCCTTAGTGATAGAAAATTTGTTTTTTAAAAATGCCGTTGCAACACCCTTGTTTGCGGTAACGTTGCAGAACTCTAAATACATATTATCCTCAAAGCAAACACGAAGTCCCAACGTTTCACCCAAAGATTTTAATTTTGATATTGTGTTGGTAGTTGAGTTGTTTTTTACTAAAACAATTTTGAAAATAGCTTCATCAAAAAGCAATTTTCTACTTAAAATATCGTCATTTACTGGCAAAGTCCGTTCTCTTAAAGATGCGAATGAAGAAAGCCCTAACTCCTTTGCAAGTTCAAAAAGCCTTTTGGCTTTTTTAGCGCATATAGCATCTTTAAAAATCAAACAGTTTTTATACATAATTTGTGCGCCATCATTACAAACAAAAACAGTTCTGTTTATAAGCAGTTTTAGCATATCTTTTAAAACGCAGTAGGGACGTCCGCTATTTACAGAAAAAAGGCAACCTCTGTCTGTAAGGTTTTTAATTTTTTGTATAAATTCCTCTTTTAAAGCACCATTTGTTTTTGGAAATAGCGTTCCGTCAAAATCTGTAATAATAAGTTGTGCCATAATTTTAACCTCAAAATCAGTTGGCGACCTTTTGATTTGCCACCTGTTTAATACTAAGCGATATTCGTTTTTTGTCTACATCAACGCCCAAAACCATAACCTTTACAATATCGCCAACCGTAAGCACCTCGGAAGGATGCTTGATAAAGCGATTGCATATTTCCGAAATATGCACAAGTCCGTCTTGATGAACACCGATATCAACAAAAACACCAAAATCTATAACGTTTCTAACAGTGCCATCTAAAATCATACCTGCTTTCAGGTCGTTCATATCTAAAACATCGCTTCTAAGCATTGGTTTTAAAAGCTCATCTCTGGGGTCGCGACCGGGTTTTTGAAGTTCCTTAGCTATATCCATAATTGTGGGAACACCAACATCGCAAAGTTCAGCAAGCTTATCTACCCCATATGCCTCGAGTTTTTCATCAAGTGAGGAGAGATTACCCTTTGCAACATCCTCGGTTGTAAAACCCAACACCTTTAAAAGTTGGTTTGCCGCATCATAACTTTCGGGGTGAACTCCTGTATTGTCCAAAATGTTTTTGCCGCCAACAACCCTTAAAAATCCGGCGCACTGTGTATATGTTTTTGCACCAAGTTTAGAAACCTTTAAGAGTGTTTTTCTGTCTTTAAATTCGCCATTTTCTTCTCTGTGAGCCACAATATTTTTTGCTATTGAGGCATTAAGACCTGAAACTCTTGTAAGCAGACTGGGGGATGCGGTGTTAAGGTCGACACCAACGGCATTAACGCAGTCCTCAACAACACCTGTTAGGGTTTCGCTTAATCTTGCCTCGGGCATATCGTGTTGATATTGACCAACGCCTATTGATTTAGGGTCAATTTTAACCAGCTCTGCAAGTGGGTCTTGAAGTCGGCGTGCGATAGAAACGGCACTACGAAGAGAAACGTCAAAATCGGGGAATTCCTCGGCACCAAGCTTTGATGCAGAGTATACCGAAGCACCCGCCTCGTTTACCATCATATATGCTACACCATCTAATTCTTTTATCATTTCGGAAACAAAAATTTCTGATTCTTTAGATGCGGTTCCGTTGCCGATAGCAATAGCGGTAACGCCGTGCTTTTTAATAAGCGCGGTAAGTTTTGCCGCTGCCTCCTCTTTTTTGTTGTGTGGGGGAGTGGGATAAACAACGGTGGTGTCAAGCACCTTGCCTGTGCCGTCAACAACGGCAATCTTGCAACCTGTTCTGTATGCAGGGTCAAAACCGAGGGTTACTTTATCCTTAACGGGAGGTTGCATAAGCAATGGTTTAAGGTTAGAACCAAACATTTTTATAGCCTGTTCGCTTGCGGCATCGGTAAGCATTGAACGAATTTCACGCTCAACTGATGGAAAAATGAGTCGAGAATACGAATCGTCGGCAGATGCTCTTAAAAACTCACCATATTCGCCATTTAAGTCGGGCAATCTGGCATATAAAATACGCATAGCTTCAGTATCATCTATAACTACCGAAACCTTTAAAAACTTCTCTTTTTCACCACGATTGATTGCAAGAACTCTATGGCTTTGAATTTTATAAACTGGTTCGTTAAATTCATAATAGAGCCTATAAACGCTGTCCTCCTCGGTAGCCGCTTTTGAAGACAGACTACCGCGTTTAGAAATAAGCTCTTTTAAAAGGCGCCTGATTTCAGCATTATCAGAAAGTTGTTCGGCAATTATATCAGAGGCACCTGCTAAAGCATCTTCGGCGGTTTCAACCTGCTTTTCGGGGTTGATATATTCACCAGCAAGTTCAAAAAGAGCTTTACCGTCACCACCCGATAAAATCACCTCGGCTAAAGGCTCTAAGCCTTTTTCCTTAGCAACGGTAGCGCGGGTACGACGTTTTTGCTTATAAGGTCGGTAAAGGTCCTCAACCTCTGCCAAGGTTGATGCCAATTCGATTTTTTCTTTAAGCTCATCGGTCATTTTATCCTGTTCGGTGATGGAAGAAATAACTTCATTTTTGCGTTGTTCTAAATTGCGTAGATATTGCAATCTATCTGCTAAAGTGCGGATTGTTTGGTCATCCATAGTGCCGTGCATTTCTTTACGGTAACGCGCAATAAAAGGTACAGTATTTCCATCATCCAAAAGGTTGATTACATTTTGTACATAACTTTCTTTAAGCGACATTTCTGTAGCTATTGTTTGGGTTATATTTTGCATTAAAAAAACTCCCTTTAAAAAGCAAATAAACTAAGATTTTATACTAATACATTATAAAACATTTAAAGCCGAATGTCAAAGATAATAATTAGATATTTTTCGCCAATATTGTAATATGTTTTACAAAAAAATATATCTTGCAAAACTAAAAAACGCCAAAATTCTATTTGCGTATGTTGATATAATGTTAAGGATATAAAAATATAGGCTTTACTGAGTGAAAAAACACAAGCGGTTTTGTATAAAATATACAAAAAACAAACATAATAATTTCCACTTGAGATTTAAAATATACAAAAAATCTATTGATTGTTTTTGTAGAAGATGCTATAATATAAAAGTATTATAGCGCAACTTTTAACAAACAAAAAATACAAGCGTTCTAAAAAGTAAGGGGATGAAGTTTTGAAAAAAACAGAATGCGTTGCAATGCTATTAGCGGGTGGTCAGGGTAGCCGTTTAGGTGTGCTTACCCAAAAAATAGCAAAACCTGCAGTGCCATATGGCGGAAAGTATAGGATTATAGATTTTCCACTTTCAAACTGCATAAATTCAGGCATTGAAACTGTAGGTGTTTTAACCCAGTATCAACCGCTTGAGCTAAATGATTATATAGGTTCAGGTAAGCCTTGGGATCTTGACCGTTTAAGCGGTGGAGTTCATGTGCTTCCGCCCTATCAAAGAATTGAGGGTGCGGTGTGGTATAAGGGTACAGCCAATGCTATTTATCAGAATATACCATTCATTGAAAGGTATGACCCTGAATATGTATTGGTGCTTTCGGGTGACCATATTTATAAAATGGATTACTCCGAGATGCTCAAAAAACATAAAGACTCCAATGCCGATTGCACCATAGCAGTATTAGAGGTTCCAATGGAGGAGGCATCCCGATTTGGAATTATGAACACTAGGGAAGACGGCACAATTTACGAGTTTGAAGAAAAACCGGCAAACCCAAAAAGCAACCTGGCATCAATGGGTATTTATATTTTTAATTGGTCGGTTTTAAAATCTTATCTTGAGAAGGATGAGGCAGACCCAAACTCATCAAACGATTTTGGTAAAAATGTTATTCCTGCAATGCTTTCGGCGGGAGAAAAGCTAATCGCTTATCCCTTCTCGGATTATTGGAAGGATGTTGGAACCATAGACTCTCTTTGGGAGGCTAATTTAGACCTCCTTAACCCAAAGGTAGAACTAGATTTATCCGACCCTAATTGGCGAATTTATTCTCGTACTCCGTCTGCACCACCGCAGTATATTTCTGAGACTGCCGAGGTTCAAAACTCTCTTATAACCGAGGGTTGCGATGTTTTAGGTAAGGTTGATTTTTCAATACTGTTTGATAATGTTACGATAGAGCAGGGCGCCGAGGTAAGAGATTCTTTGATTATGCCGGGTGCAAAAATAAAAAGCGGTGCATCTGTTCAGTACGCTATAATTGCCGAAAATACCGTTATTGAAAGCGGTGCAACGGTTGGCGAAAGACCCGAAAATATGGATGATTTAACTAACTGGGGTATTGCGGTTGTTGGCGCTGACCTTACAGTTGAAAAAAATGCTAAGATAAGCGCTAAAGCAATGGTAACTCAGTCGGTTAAGGAGGGTGAGCAGGTATGAAAACAAACAATGTAATGGGTATCGTTTTTGCAAACGTACATGATGAGCTTATTCACGATTTAACCGAGGTTCGTTCAATGGCATCGGTTCCCTTTGGCGGAAGATACCGTATGATAGATTTTCCACTTTCTAATCTTGTAAATGCAGGTGTTTCAAAGGTTGGCGTTGTACCCAAAAGCAATTATCATTCGCTGATGGACCATTTGGGATCGGGCAAACCATGGGACCTTGACCGTAAAAGCGGTGGACTTTCAATTTTGCCTCCATATGTTAATTCAGAGATAAGTATGCAAACAGGTCATATCGACTCGCTTAGTGCTATTATGAGCTACCTTAGAGGTAGCAAAGAAAAATATGTTGTTATGTGCGATGCCGATGTTATAGCCAACATAGATGTTGGTAAGATGCTAAAGCAACACGCAAAGAGCGAGGCGGATATAACAATAGCTTATAAAAAAGGCGCATTACCCAAAAATCACGGCGATATAATGACCTTTACCTTTGACGAGGATAAAAGAGTAAATAAAATCAGACTTTCCGAAAACAGCGGTGTTGAGTGTGATTTTAGTTTAGACGTTGTTGTTTTAGAAAGAGCTTTGCTTATCAGTTTAGTTCAGGCAGCAAAGGAAGAAAACGCAACTCGTATTTGGCGAGATGTGTTTATGAGTCGTGTTGACACCTTAAAAATATTTGGATTTGAGGTTAATGATTTTGCCTGTGTTGTTGATGGTGTAGAGTCATACGCAAATGCAAACTTTGCTCTTTTAAATCCAAAGGTACGCACAGAACTGTTTAATCCAAATCAACCAATCTACACCAAAAACAGAGATGATGTTCCAACCAAATACGGACTTGATTCTAGGGTGAAAAACAGTCTTATTGCAGATGGTTGTGTTATTGATGGCGAGGTTACAAACTGCATTGTATTCCGTGGAGTTAAAATTGAAAAAGGCGCAAAACTTTCTAACTGTATTGTAATGCAGGATGCAAAAATCGGAAAAAATGCAGATTTAAAATATATAATTGCCGATAAAAACTCAGAGATTACAGATGAGCGTACCTTGTGCGGTGCTCCAACTCATTATATGGTGGTTCGTAAAAAAGCAAAGGTATAAAGGAGATTAAGTATGAAAGTTTTATTTGCGGCAAGTGAGGCATATCCATTTGCTATGTCGGGTGGTCTGGCAGATGTTGCGGGGGCTCTACCTAAAGCGCTTAGAAAGCGTTTTGTTGGTTGCCGTGTTGTAATGCCTTTGTATGAAGAAAAGTTATCCGAAGAGATGAGGAGTAAGCTTAAATTCATAACACATATTACCGTTCCGGTTGCGTGGAGAAGGCAGTATTGTGGAATTTTTGAGGCACATGTTGATGGCGTAATATATTATCTTTTGGATAATCAGTATTACTTTAAGCGCTCTGAATTATACGGTCATTTTGATGATGCCGAAAGGTTTGCTTTTTTCTCACGTGCAGTTTTAGAGATTATTCCGTACATTGATTTTGTGCCCGATGTAATCCACTGTAACGATTGGCAAACCGCTATGGTGCCGGTGTATAGAGATTTGTTTTACCATGATGGCATTTATGCTAACATAAAAACAGTATTCACCATTCATAACATTCAGTATCAAGGTAAGTATGGTTTTGAGCTTGTTAACGATGTTTTAGGTTTGCCTGAAAGCGCATCTCATCTGGTTGATTATGAAAACTCAGTAAACCTTATGAAAGGCGCTATTGAGTGTGCACACCGCATAACAACCGTAAGCCAAACATACGCGAAAGAAATACTCAGTCCTTGGTATTCACACGGACTTGATGAGATTTTAAAACAACGTAGCGGTAAGCTTAGCGGTATTGTTAACGGAATCGACACCGAGGTTTATAACCCCGAAACTGACCCTCTTATTTTTAAAAACTTCTCGGCGGATGATTTGTCAGGTAAAGCCGTTAATAAGCAGAAGCTACAAGAAACATTAGGTCTGCCCGTAAAGGCAGATGTGCCTGTTATAGGTATAGTAAGCAGGTTGGTTGGGCATAAAGGCTTAGACCTTGTAAAATGTGTTTTTGAAGATATGCTTAAAGCCGATGTTCAGTTTGCTATTTTAGGCTCGGGCGAGTGGGAGTTTGAAACATTCTTCTACTCAATGAAGGAAAAATATCCCAAGCAGGTTGGTTTGCGTTTGGGCTTTGTGCCCGATTTAGCGCATAAAATATATGCAGGTGCGGATATTTTCCTAATGCCCTCTAAGAGTGAGCCTTGCGGCTTGGCTCAAATGGTGGCATTACGTTATGGAACCATTCCGATTGTGCGTGAAACGGGTGGGCTTAAGGATACCATTAACGATAGCGGTGATGGTGTAGGAAATGGCTTTACATTCGCTACCTATAACGCACACGATATGCAAAACGCTGTTTGGCGCGCGATTTCCGGATACAAGGATAAAGAAGGGTGGCAAACCCTTGTAACACGCGCAATGAACTGTGATAACAGTTGGAAGCGTTCGGCAGGCGAGTATTTAAAAATTTATAAAGATTTGGTTAGTGAATAATTAAAAGGGCGGTGCTAAAAAGCACTGCCCTTGGTTTTTACTTGTAATAAAAATACTTATAAAATGTTGGATAACTGTTTAAAAATTGTTTTAAGGTTGTTCGGGTGTTTGAACCGGGGTCGTTAATGGTAAAGTTCGCCTCGCTGAGTGTTCCACCCTTAAAACCTGTAATCACCACCCAATGTTGACTGCCATACGAGTTTTTTGCGCCAAGCATAATAGGTTTACCCTGCTTTAAAAATCCATAAATTTTATTAAGATAACCCGATTTGCTTGTAACCACAATAAAATTGCTTGGCCAATAAACACTACCCGAAGAAGTATATGACAGTTTTTTTGCCATAGCGTTTGGGTATATTGTACTACTTGTGCGGTATGATTCCATCATTGCTATTGCGGTTGTGGCACAACCGATTTGAGCAATAGTTTTACCCGATGTGCCTATTTTAACCTTTGCCCATCTGCTATCTGTTTGCTTGTAGCTTGGAACAGCTAGTGAAACGGCGGTGTTTCCTGTGGTCAAATAACTGCTTTTTACATAACCAAGCCTTGTGCCGTTGTATAAAATTCTGCTCCAATCATCCTTTGTTGAAAGTCTTATTACAATCTGACCTTTTGTAAGACTTGCGGTTTTAGAATAGGAGGA
>JAZNIK010000074.1:0-3826 GCA_045577495.1 Acutalibacteraceae bacterium | reverse complement strand
AAAAATTGTTTAAAGAGTAATAATACAGCCAATACTTGCATTGTCTGTATTGGTTGATACCCGATAAGGCACTCGGCTATGCCAAGGCTTATCGGGTATAACCCTATTTATAAGTATGGAGGTTTTTATAATGGATGAAAAAATGAGCTTTATACCTTATGTTGTTGAGCAAACAAGTCGTGGAGAACGTTCTTATGATATTTTTTCAAGATTACTTAATGACCGTATTATAATGCTTAATGACCAGGTGGATAATGCCTCTGCAGGTGTTATAATTGCACAGCTTTTGTTCTTAGAGGGTCAAGACCCAAATAAAGATATTTATTTTTATATCAATAGTCCGGGCGGCTCTGTTTCTGCAGGTATGGCAATCTATGATACAATGCAGTATATTAAGTGTGATGTTAGCACAATTTGTTTAGGTATGGCGGCAAGTATGGGTGCATTCTTGTTGGCTGCAGGAGCAAAGGGCAAGCGTATGGCCTTGCCAAACAGCGAGATTATGATTCACCAACCTTTAGGTGCAACCGAGGGTCAAGCAACCGATATTTTGATTCACGCGCGTCATATTGAAAAGACTCGCGCTACCCTTAACAGAATCTTATCTGAGCGCACAGGCAGACCGCTCGAGGAAATCGAGCGTGATACCGAGCGTGATAACTTTATGTCAGCAAAAGAGGCTATGGAGTACGGCCTTATCGACAAGGTTATAGAGAAAAGATAATTTTCTTTTGCTATTTTAAAAGGAGGTATTCCTTTGTCTAATAAAAAAGAAGAAACAGTTGTTTGTTCCTTTTGTGGTAAAACGCAGGATGAAGTAATGCAACTTATAGCCGGTCCGGGTGTTTATATTTGTGACCAGTGTATTGAGGTTTGCTATTCCTTGATGGAAAATGAGCGTGGCGATTTTGAGCCTGCTTATTCTAAAAGGGATAAAAAACCTAATGCACAAAAAACAAGTGATATTGCTTTGCCCACCCCCGCGGAGCTTAAGGCAAAGCTTGATGATTATGTAATAGGTCAAGAACAGGCTAAAAAAACACTTTCGGTAGCGGTTTATAACCATTATAAAAAAATAAATGCCCTTTCTAAAAAGGACAATGATGTTGAAATGGCAAAAAGCAATGTTTTACTGCTTGGTCCAACAGGTGTGGGTAAAACTCTGCTTGCCACAACATTAGCAAGATTTTTAGATGTGCCTATTGCTATAACCGATGCCACAACGCTTACTGAAGCGGGTTATGTTGGAGAGGATGTTGAAAATATTCTTTTAAGACTTATCCAAGCCGCTGATTATGATATTGAAAAGGCAGAGCGCGGTATAATCTATATTGATGAGATTGATAAAATTAGCCGCAAGTCCGAAAACACCTCCATCACTCGTGATGTTAGCGGTGAAGGTGTTCAACAAGCTTTGCTTAAAATATTAGAGGGTACTGTTGCAAATGTTCCGCCACAGGGCGGCAGAAAGCATCCTCAACAAGAATTTATAAGAATAGATACAACAAATATTCTTTTTATTTGTGCGGGTGCATTTGATGGTATTGAAAAGATAATCGAGCGCCGAGTGGGTAGCGGTAGTTTAGGCTTTGGTGCAGATGTTAAGACTAGTACTGATGCCGAGCGTGAGGCTTTAATGCCGCTTGCAACTCATAAAGATTTGGTAAGATTTGGTCTTATCCCCGAGCTTGTTGGACGTTTGCCGGTTATCACTCCTTTAGAGTCACTTGATGAAGATGCAATGATTCGCATTATGACAGAGCCTAAAAACTCTGTATTAAAGCAGTATGAGGAGTTATTTAGAATAGACGGCGTTAAACTAACCTTTAAGCCCGAGGCACTTAAGGCTATTGCAAAGCTTACTGTTGAAAGAAAAACAGGTGCAAGGGGACTTCGCTCAATATTCGAGGGAGCATTGATTGATACAATGTATCAGGTGCCAAGCAATAAAGATATTACCGAGGTAGTGGTTTCTGAGGGGTGTATCACAGGTGATGAGGCACCAAAATTAAAAACCAAATCCTCAAAGAAAAAAGATACTGTTGCATAAAATTAACGACCTTGATGTTTTAGGCATCAAGGTCGTTTAACTATGTTTAGCGTACTTTAATAATCAATACCAAGCATATCGTAATATTTTTTAAATTCCTTTGGAACTAGTGCAAAAGGCTCGCCGCCTTCAAAGGGGATTTCGCCGTAGATAGCAGCAACTGTTGCTTTTTGATTTGCCTCGGCATAAAAATAGGAGTTTATAAAGGTCGGGAAAGCAGCGTAATAATCAAAATACATAAAGGGAGAGCCAAGACCAATACCAATGGTTTTTTCACTTCCTGCACCTAAAGCATACCAAAAGGCAGACCTCTCCTCGTTGAAAAATCCACAGGCACCTTCTGGTGCGTATCGCATTAAATAGCCCACAAAAATGATTAAATCAGTATCATCTGCTATTTGTTGCATTAGGTTTGGATGATCCCAATAGTTTTCAGGTAAACGCCTATGCATTGTAACCTCGGCACCACGTTTTTCAAATTCCTGCCTCATAATATCAAGGCTATCAAAAACTTTTTCGTCGTGACCTGAGAAGATAATGGTTACTCGCTTAATATCCTCCTTTTTAACGGGGAGCAGGTTGTTTTTGTTGGAAACAAGAGAAATTGCCTTTTCGGCGGCCTTGGTGTTAAACTCAGTAATTTGTTTGTTAACCTCGTTTAAATCCTCTGCAACCAAAGAGTAGTCGTCATCAAAAAGTCCGCATTTTTCTTTTAAATCCAAAACTCGCTGACAGGCATCGTTAATGCGTTCTTCTGATACTTCTCCGCGTTTTACAGCATCTTCAATAATATCAAAATAATCATCGCCTGCATCAAGAATAACATCATTACCTGCGTTTATTGCGGCGATGTAAAGTTTGGCCATATCGCCATCAAACATAGTAAGCAAACTGCGCATAGCAATACCGTCGGTAATAACTACACCTTTAAAGCCCATTTCGTTTTTAAGAAGGTCTGTAATAACCTTTTTGGATATTGTTGAAGGCACAAAACGGCCGTTTAGTTTTGTTGAATCATAAGCTGGAAAAGCCATATGAGCAGTCATTACGGCATAAACACCGGCGTCAAACAACTTTTGGAACATTGCCCCTTGTGTTTCTTTCCACTCATCAAATGATTTGATTATCATACTCTCAGATACATGAGGATCGCGGTATTCAAGTCCGTCGCTACCGGGGAAGTGCTTGGCTGTAGAGGCAACACCTGTAGATTGATTTCCTTTTATATCGGCTATCGCCATTTTAACTAAAAGGTCAGGATCATCTGAATATTGGCGACCTAACATAATTGCTAGGTTGCGGTTTGAAAGGTCAATTTCGGGTCCCCAAACCCATCGTCCGCCTACGCAGCGTTGGAGCTTTCCACGAAGAACGCCCACCTCATAGGCAAGATTTTCGTCACCGGTAGAACCAAGAGAAACACAGTCTAAAAGAGGTAGTGTTTGATTAAAATTAGACCAAATACCGGTAGTGCAATCGCTTGCTTGAATAATCGGTATTCTTGAATTTTTATTAAAATTCTCGAAAAAATCAAGCCATTTTTCGAGTTTGGTTTTTTGTTTGCTTTCACGGTCTGCCATATCGGTACCGCCCATATCAGCGTTACCAAGACCCCAAACACCACCATAGGGGTATTTTTCGGGGTTTTTCATACCTTCGTTAGTAGGTCTGCTGAGTGCGGTTTGACCGATTTTTTCACGAAGAGTCAATTCACTTAATAATGGTTTTTTCATAAAAAAGCCTCCAGAAGATATATTATACCATAATTATACAAAT
>JAZNIK010000073.1:0-12338 GCA_045577495.1 Acutalibacteraceae bacterium | reverse complement strand
AAATATCCAGTTTATCAATATTAAATGTTTCTGCTTTGCTACCTCCGTAATTTCCAATGCCCGTGGCCTCTACCCAGCCCTGACCGGAATCAACATTAGTACCGTATGTTACAACAAAATCAACACCCTCGGTTAGCCCCTCAATCTTAACACTAGGTTTATGCTGTTTGCCCGAGTAAACGCATGGCTTATTTCCGCAAATATTACATTTACCAATTATAAGGTTGACACTCAAATTCTCAAAAGTTGCTTGGTATATTTCGAAGTTTTTAACAATTGAGCCCTCATAATTACCGATACCCTTAATGGTAACAGTTGCAGTGCCTTTATTGATGTTATTTGAATATTCAACGGTATAATCCTCTCCAAGTACAACGCTGCCACTCTGCCAATATACCTCCGGCTCAATCGGACTTCCATTATATACATACATGGTATCTATTACATAAGCATCATACATAGAAATATCCGCTTTGGTAATTTCAAAGGTTCTTACGATGGAGCCCTTATAGTTGCCTGTGCCTGTTATTCTTACCGTTGCTGTTCCAACATTGATATTATTTTCATAAGTTACCGTATAATCTGTATTATAATACAAACCATCAAGTTGGACATCGGGATAGAACCCGTAACCTGTATATTCTACCATTTCATAAGGCAGTTCATATTCTTTATTTGAAATGTCGCCCTGAACAACAGTAAAGTAGAGTGTTTTATAGCCCCAGCATTTTCCTATTCCCTCAACTTCTACCCATGCCTCACCTAACATATTGTTAGCACCGTATCTTACCGTAAAGTCAACACCCTCAGTAAGACCATCGGATGTAACTTTTGGCATCTTGGTTGTTCCGTCATACTCAACAGTTTCATATTCAAGCTTAAAATCAATATTTGAAATGTTTATTTCTGTTATAGAAAATTCAACCTTTTTAATACCGCCCCATTCGCCGATACCTCTGATTACCACAGTGGCGATTCCAATTTCCACATTGTTTTCATAGCCTAAAATGATGTAATCAACACCCTCGGTTAGCACGGTGCCGCTATACATAACCTTTTCTACCTTAGGCTTAATCTCCTTGCCTGTGTATTCAGTATTAAAATATTCAATCTCTACATCCGCATTCCAAATGTTATGAGGATATACTGTTCCTGCTTTATCTCCGCATTTTTTACAGGTAAAGGTATAATTGAGTAAATCCTCATCATATATTTGTTCAAAATCGTGACCGTCCTGACAAATGAATTCATCAATCGGTTTTATGCGTTGTTGTGATACACCACATTCTATAGCCTTGTTATAAATATAACTGCCTTCATCGCAATAGATTGTAAAGTTTTCGTTGGGGTATGCCAACATATAAAAAGTTCTATCGCCCTCAGACTCATCTCCGATTCGCGTTACACCGCTAGGTATTATAACACTTGCCAACATATCGCAACCGATAAAAGCGTTTGAGCCTATTGTATTGGTATTTTGTGGAATAGTTACATGTGTAAGCTTTTTGCAATTTTCAAAAGCATAGCCCGACAAATAAGTCAAACTATCGGGGAGGGTTACCTCTTGTAAATTTTCAAGATTTGAAAAAGCATGTAAATCAATATACTCTATGCCTTCAGCTACAGTATATGTTGCCTCATCGGTTAGAACCTTTATTATTTGAGTTTCGGTTCGCAAAGCATCGTTTTCGACATAGTATGTGCCACCCTCATCGGCAGTAATTTTTTCTAAAACTATATCACCAAACGGACCACTCAACATGGTGTTAACAGATTTTGGAATATGAATCTCAGTAACCTTAGTTGCCGAAATAAAGTATTGACCTATAAACTCGCAAGAGGTTGAAATGTTAATCTCTTTAAGTTGCCTTGCTTTCAAAAAAGCCCAATAACCGATAAAATTCACTGTATCAGGCATAATAATCTTTTCGATTTTTTCGCAGTCTTCAAATGCATGGTTCGATATTGTTTCAACACCATCAGGAATGGTAAATATTGATTCTTCCTTCATTGCAGGGCATTGCAAAAGCACCTTCATATCGGCGGTGTATAAAACACCATCAACCACCTTGATATAAGGATTGCTTTGGGCAACGTTTATAGTTTCAAGATTATAGCAAAACTCGGGTAGCTGTGTTGCACCACTTAAGGCTCCTATTCCTAGATGCTCATAATCCACCTTAAGTGTTGAAGGTAAATTGATGGTTGTTAAATCGCGGCATAGGTAAACAGAGCCCCAATTCAAAGTAATAATACCCTCGCTTAAGGTAAGTGTCTGCATATCTTCAACTTCATAAAAAGCTTTGCTATCAATCACTTGAACCGGATATCCACCGTTTGTTTGCGCAGGCACTGTAACATCGGCGGCTGTACCGCTATACTTAGTAAGAACGGCAATACCATCAACTATTTGATAGGTAAAATCCCCCTCAATAGATACACCGTTATAGTCGGTTTTATCAATATAATACTCCGAAATGGGATACTCGCTTTTAAAAGACTCTGTTTCAAATTTTTCTTCATTTGTATGATTTAAAAAGTCATTACTACCCTTTAGATAATAATTTGTCTTTGCGGGTACGCCTTCGGTTACGCTCTCATCCCAAGTGGAATCAAGATAGTAATAATAGTCCCCTATTTTTGCTATATTCCACGCGTGGTTTGGCGTATCATTTTCATCGCTTGGGTGGGTATGACTATCTCCCCAACCTGTAATAACACGACTGTCAACACCGCACATTTCAGCCATACGGTAAAATAGCAAAGCATAGCCCTCACAAACAGCAGTTTTGTTCATAAGAGCCGCATAGGCCGAAAATTTAAGTTTATAGCTTTCATCATTAAGGTTGGCATAATCATAACAAATATTAGTGGTTATGTAGTTATAAATTTTATCAACTTTTTGGCGCTCGGTTGTTGCCCCATTAAAGCCGAAACCGTCAATTACTTCCTCTACCTCACTCGTAAGTTCCTGCTCTTGTTCAAGGGTTGTATAATAGGTGAAGTTATAAACAATATCAATATAGTAGTCTATGGTGCTTCCGTTATCAATATACCCTATACTAACCTCGCCTTGCTCTTCCTCGCTAGCGCCATACCAAAGCGATGTCCACGCATAGCGCAAATAGTCACCCTCGGTGGGACTGTTGGTTTCCTCAAATGTTTTTTCAAAAAGCTCTGTTATTAAATTATCTACAACATTTTCATTCATTGAGTTTGAAGTTAATTTATAATACAGTGCGAACCTTGAAGTTCGTAACTCCATATTATCTCTTATCGACTGTGCCGCATCCTCCATAGATGTTGTATATAAATCTTCATCAATATCGTTAGAGAAATATGTGTTTGCTTCTTGGGGTGAAACTTCAAAATCCACACTTAAAGCTTCGCCCGTATTTTCGCCGTAATATACAGGGTTTTCAACCTCTTCTACGCAGTAGGTACTTACGCTATAAACCTCAATAGACTGCGCAAAAACAACACTTGCATTGGCTAAAATGGTTGTAATACATAAAATAACTGCTAAAAACTTTAAAAATGTTTTTTTCATAATATTACCTCCGTATTTTAATGCTTAGTGACTATTACAATTTTATTATATATATTTTTTTTGCATTTTTCAAGTGCAATTGTTACACATAAAAACCCCTTTTGTTAGGATTTCTAGCAAAAGGGGTTTGAATTTTTAGTATTTAAAATTATTTTAAGTTTGCTTTTAAAGTTTCAAGTTGAGCTTTGAGTTCTTCGGGGAGTCTATCACCAAACTTTTTATAATGCTCGGCAATTTCGTCAGCCTCTTTTCTCCAGGTGTCTTTATCAACCTCAAGAATTGATTTTAATGTTTCGATATCAAAATCAAGGTCGGTAAGGTCGATATCCTCAGCCTTAGGAACAAAGCCGATAGGAGTTTCAACTGCATCTACCTTGCCTTCGCAACGGTCGATAATCCAGTTGAGAACACGCATATTATCACCAAAACCGG
Source organism: Acutalibacteraceae bacterium (assembly GCA_045577495.1). GTDB lineage: Bacteria > Bacillota > Clostridia > Oscillospirales > Acutalibacteraceae > UMGS1279. Next base: position 8,356 of record JAZNIK010000073.1, on the reverse strand, counting down.
GCCAAATGAAGTGACCTTCATCATCAAGACGGAACCAGTTAACGTTGAAAATCTTAGGAGCTTTATCGCCAAGCTTTTTGCCCATCTCAAGCCAATGACGGAAATAGTCGCCCATATGATATCCACAGAAAGGAAGCATAGCCATTGGGTCACGGCGAACAACACCAACCGCACCTGCAGCAGCTGCAGTTGTTTCAGATGCCATTGCAGAACCTACGAATACGCCATTCTCCCAATCCTTTGACTGATATACGAGGGGAGCAGTTTTTGCACGACGACCACCAAAGATAATAGCAGAAATCGGAACACCGCTTTGACTCTCAAACTCAGGCGATATGCAAGGACAGTTAACTGCGGGAGCAGTGAAACGGCTATTAGGATGAGCGCCCTTTTCGGTAGACTCTTTGCCATTCCAAGCGTTACCTTTCCACTCGATTGCATTATCGGGTGGGTTTTTATCAAGGCCTTCCCACCATACTGTGTTATTCTCAAGATTGAGAGCAACATTGGTGAAGATTGTACCCTTTTTGGTAGATGCAAGTGCATTGAAGTTGGATTTTTCATTAGTACCGGGAGCAACACCGAAGAAACCATTCTCGGGGTTGATAGCCCAGAGACGACCATCCTCGCCTATTCGCATCCAAGCGATATCGTCGCCAACTGTCCAAACCTTGTAGCCCTTATCACGAAGATACTTAGGCGGAATCATCATAGCAAGGTTGGTTTTACCACAAGCCGAGGGGAATGCAGCAGCAACATATTTAACCTCACCCTTGGGATTTTCGATACCAAGAATAAGCATATGCTCAGCCATCCAGCCTTCCTTCCAGCCTTGGTAAGATGCTATACGAAGAGCGAAACATTTTTTACCTAACAATACGTTTCCGCCGTAACCCGAGTTAACAGAAATAATTGTGTTATCCTCGGGGAATTGGCAGATATATCTTTTCTCCTCATCAATATCGCAACGGCTATGAAGACCGCGTACCCAGTCATTACTATCGCCAAGAGCCTCAAAAACCTTGGTGCCAACGCGTGTCATAATAACCATATTCAAAACAACATAAATAGAATCGGTAACCTCTACGCCGATTTTAGCAAGCGGAGAACCGATAGGGCCCATAGAAAAAGGAATTACATACATTGTGCGACCCTTGTAGCTACCACGAGCAATATCGTAAAGCATCTCATATGCTTTTGAAGGCTCCATCCAGTTGTTTGTGGGACCTGCATTTTCTTCTTTTTTGGAACAGATAAAGGTTCTGCCCTCTACACGAGCAACGTCATTAACCTTTGTTCTATGAAGATAGCAATCGGGTAAAAGCTCCTGATTAAGTTTTGTAAGCTCACCTGATTTTACTGCCTCAGCACGAAGTTGTTCAATTTGCTCCTCGCTTCCATCAATGAAAACTACCTCATCAGGACAAAGTAATTCTTTCATTTCGTCAAGCCAAGCAAGAACAGTTTTGTTATTTGTCATTATTAGCACTCCTTTGGAATCCAATTTTCTCCTTATACAGTATAACCTATTGCACCCTTAAAATCAAGAAGTTTGTTAATCTTTTTACAAACTTTTAACTTTTCTCTAATTTTATGGGTCGCAAAATGCTTTTTATGGCTATTTGCAACATAAAACCACCGCAAACATTTTTATTTGTTTGCGATGGTTTAAAATACTTATTATTTTGCTTTTGTATTTATTTCAACCAAAGCAGCGGCGATGAATTCATCAACCGTTTTTGCACCCTCATCGCCCTGTTTTCTGGAGCGAACAGATAAGGTACCGTTTTCAACCTCTTGGTCACCAATAACAAGCATATATGGAACACGCTCAATTCTTGCCTCGCGAATCTTATAACCGATTTTTTCGTTTCGGTCATCAAGTTCAACACGCATACCAACCGCTTCCATCTTTTGTTTTACCTCATTTGCATAATCAAAATGGCGGTCTGCAATAGGCAAAAGTTTAATTTGAGTCGGAGCAAGCCAAAGCGGAAATGCACCCGCATACTTTTCAATGAGAAGCGCCAAGGTACGCTCGTAGCAACCAATAGAGGTACGGTGAATGATATACGGATTTTTCTTTGTTCCGTCCTTATCCACGTACTCCATACCGAATTTTTCGGCTAACATTTGGTCAACCTGAATGGTGATAAGGGTATCCTCTTTGCCGTGAACGTTTTTAATCTGTATATCAAGCTTAGGACCATAGAAAGCCGCCTCGCCAACACCGATTTTATAAGGAATTTCAAGATTATCCAAAATCTTGCCCATTATACCCTGAGCCTCATCCCATTGTTCATCAGTGCCGATATATTTTTCTCTATCCTTGGGGTCCCACTGAGAGAAGCGATATGATACATCCTCATAAAGACCCAAGGTTTTAAGCATATAAATAGCAAGTTCTAAGCAGCCCTTAAACTCTTCCTCTAACTGCTCGGGAGTACACATTAAATGGCCCTCGGAAATAGTAAACTGGCGAACACGAATAAGACCATGCATCTCACCTGATGCTTCGTTACGGAAGAGGGTTGATGTTTCATTATATCTTAATGGCAAATCGCGGTATGAACGGCTACGATTGAGATATGCTTGATATTGGAACGGACAGGTCATTGGACGAAGCGCAAAAACCTCATCATCCTTTTCTTCATCACCCAAAACAAACATACCATCTTTATAATGGTCCCAGTGACCCGAAACCTTATATAAATCCGATTTTGCCATAAACGGAGTTTTGGTTAAAAGCCAACCACGTTTTTGCTCCTCATCCTCCACAAAGCGCTGTAAAAGTTGAATCATTCTAGCGCCTTTAGGTAACATAATAGGTAATCCCTGACCAATAAGTTCTGAGGTTGTAAAGAGTTCTAACTCTCTGCCAAGTTTATTATGGTCGCGTTTTTTAGCCTCCTCTAAAGCGGTTAAATGCTCCTCAAGCATTGATGCTTTGGGGAATGCAGTTCCATAAACACGTTGAAGCATCTTTCTATTAGAATCACCGCGCCAATAAGCACCTGTTGCAGAGGTGAGCTTAAATGCCTTTATCACGCCAGTTGACATAAGGTGAGCGCCTGCACAAAGGTCGGTAAAATCGCCCTGAGAATAAAAACTAATTTCCTCACCATCCGGCAAGTCTGAAACTAGTTCAACCTTATATGGCTCATTTTTTTCTTCAAAATATTTTATAGCCTCATCTCTTGGCATTGTAAAGCGTTCAAGCTTAATATCTTCTTTAACGATTTTTTTCATCTCGGCCTCGATTTTTTCTAACACCTCTGCAGTGAATACTGTTTCGGTATCAAAATCATAATAAAAGCCGTTATCAACAGCAGGGCCGATGGCAAGTTTTGTGTTTGGAAAAAGTCTTTTAACCGCCTGTGCCAAGATATGCGATGTAGTATGACGGAATGTTGCCTTACCATAATCATCATCAAAGGTTAAAAGTTCCAACTCACAGTCTTTATTAAGTGGAGTACGCAAATCGCACTCTACTCCATCAACCTTAGCGGCACAAACCGCCTTTGCAAGACCTGCACCGATTGAAAGAGCCACCTCATAAGGTGTTATACCAATATCAAACTCTTTTACGGTGCCGCCTTTAAGTGTTAATTTAATCATCTTAAAATCCTCCATACAAAAAAATAAAGCCTCCATCCCTAAACAATGGGATGAAGGCATAAAATACTTCCACGGTTCCACCCAAATTGCGCAAACGCGCCACTTTGATGAGGCTAACAAGCCCAAAGGTTTATAACGCAACCACGCGGCCGCCTTATTTTTAAATAATAATTTCGGTCGGCGCTCAGGGGTGGTGTTCGTTTTAAAAGCTACCGCATTGGCTCACAGCAAACTGCCAACACTCTCTTAAGGCGCTAAGAAAAACTACTGTCCCCGTCTACACATTAAATATTTTCTTTATAATAACTCTTTTTTTATAATTTGTCAAGCGGATAATACCTTAAAAAATATTACTGCATTATTTCCTTTTGTTTGCCATTTATGATTCTTGCCGCATTCTCGGGAATTTCACCTATAACCTCTAAAATTCCGCTACGCTGATAAAGTGACGGTGTTATTTTAATGGTATATCCTCTACCGTTGCCACAAGCCCACTCTGCCATTTTCATTCGTGGAAGTGCCGCAACCGACAAAAGTGTCATAATTGCACCACCGTGCATAACGATAGCAGAAGAATACACCTCTTCGCTCATCATACGGCGCACAACCTCATTTATACCTGTGCAGAGTCTGGTTGCGAACTCTAGCGTGGATTCACCATTGGGTGCTGCGGGTAATTCCCCTGCAACCCATTTTGCATAATCTAGGTTATCTTTAAGATCTGTGGGTGTCTTTCCCTCAAAATCGCCAAAATCGATTTCTCTAAAATTATGATTTACAAAAATCTCTTTTTCGGGATAAATTATTTTGGCTGTTTCGGTGGCACGGGTAAGCGGACTTGAAAAAACCATATCACATTTTGGATAAACGCCCTCAGATTTGAGTTTTTCAAGCTCAATTATACCATTAGTAGTAATTGGCAAATCTGTAAGCCCAATATATTGTCCCGACAGGTTACCTTCGGTCATTCCATGCCTTATTAAATGGAGTTTATAAGTTCTCACAATATGTTCCTCCTTGCTAAAAAAAGGTTTTACAATTTGTATATTTTTGCTATTTACAAAAGTCGAAAAATGTATTATAATGTCTTTACTTTGCGAAAAAAGGCAGGTGTGCTTATGAATTGTAATTTTCCTAAAATAATTTCCGATTTGAGAAAATCAAAGGGTATTTCTCAAAAACAGGCCGCAATAGATTTGGGTGTTTCACAGGCACTCCTATCTCACTACGAAAAGGGCATTCGCGAATGCGGTTTGGATTTTTTAATCAAGCTTTCGCAATATTATGATGTTAGTTGTGATGAATTACTTGGTGTTAAACGCTCGTTGCCCGATGGAATGTCTAAGGATGTTTTAAACGGCATTAAGAAAATTATGAAAGAAGCCGAAAAGATTTTAAGCGTTAAATAAAAACGGTTGTAGCTAGGTGCTATGGCCGCTTTTTTATTTTACACAATCCACAAGCTCACAAATTATACTATTTGATAGCAATGCGCCCTCATCGGTTAAGGAGATTATATCACCATTAAACTCAAGCAGACCTTTTTTATTAAAGAGGTTTGCTTTTTGTTTTATATCTTCTATCGTTTGGTCAGTAATCCGATTTTTAAAACGGCTAACTAATTCATTAAGTGATAGCCTATTTTTAAGCCGTAATCTAAGCATAACAAATTCACTTAATCCGCCGCCCTCACCATCATATTCTTCCTTGGGCAGCGCCAAATAATCCATAAGACTATCCTTATAGAAAAATCTTTTTCCACCCAAAAAAGAGTGTGCCGCAGGACCTAAGCCCAAATATTCCTCACCTAGCCAATATTTTGTGTTATGGCGAGAAACCTTACCGTTTTTGGCAAAGTTTGAAATCTCATATCTTTCAAAGCCCGCATCTTTAAGCAGTTTACAAGTTTCTAAATAAAGTTCGCTCGACTCATCTTCATCAGGTAGTTCAAGGTTTTTTCGGTTTTGATATAGCGGTGTGTTTTCTTCCAAAGACAAAAGGTAGGTGGATATATGTTCCACACCCTGTTTTAAAGCAAAATCAACCGACTGCTTTAAGGTATCCTTTGTTTGATTGGGTATGCCAAGCATTAAATCTAAGGATATATTATTTATACCCGCTTTTTTTACCGCTAAAACAGAGTTAGTTACATCCTCTACAGTATGCCTACGGGATAGTTGTTTTAATTCACATTCTACCGCCGATTGAAGTCCGAAAGATACTCGGTTAACCCCAGCCTCTGCTACCTTTAAAAAGAATTCGCTTAAATCCTCTGCGGGATTTGCCTCTAAGGTTATTTCAGCATTTTTTAGCGAAAATACATCTTTAACCGCATCGATTATCGCTTTAATTTGTTTGTGATTTAAGAGACTTGGAGTTCCGCCCCCAAAATACAAAGTATCGGCGGGAGGTGCGTTTAACACCCTACCCCACCGATAAATTTCTGATACCAGTTTGGCGGTATAATCATTCATAAGGTCATCATTTTGCGTTAAGGAATAAAAGGAACAATACGAACATTTTGAAACGCAAAACGGAACATGAACATAAACGCCAATAGGATTGTTAGCCATTAGTCAGCGATTACAATACCTGTGCAAGCACCTGCGATACCTGCGGCATTAGACTCGTCGGTATCGATATGCATTGCAGCGGCATATTTAGGGCTAATACGAACAACAACATCACCGAAAACAAGGCTACGGCCATCGGTTTCAACCTTAACAGACACAACCTGATTGTCTGTAACGCCAAAAGCCTCACCATCTTCGGGGGTAAAGTGTATATGACGCTTTGCAGCAATTACGCCCTCGGTGAGTTCAACCTCGCCGCAAGGACCAACCAATTTACAGCTACCACTACCCTTAACGTCACCCGACTCTCTGATGGGTGCCGCAACACCGATAGAACGAGCATCAGTTAAAGAAAGCTCAACCTGTGTTTCGGGACGAACGGGACCTAAAATTGAAACGCCTGCAAGTTCTTTTTTAGAGCCAACAACCTTAACACGCTCTTCACATGCGAACTGACCGGGTTGTGAAAGGTCCTTTTTAGGTGTGAGCTCATAGCCCGCGCCAAAAAGAATCTCTAAATGCTCTTTTGATAAATGAATGTGACGTGCAGAAACCTCTACCATTACCTTGTTTTCCATAATTATAACTCCTATATGTAAATTTATTTGATAAACCAATCAAAAAGCCGCTGAGGGCAGAAAACCACCACAGCGACTCTTTTTTTAATTACTCTGCAGAAATAGCATCTACAGGACAACCTGCTGCACAAGCTCCGCAATCAACACATTTTTCAGCGTCGATAACATAACGCTCGCCACCATCAGAAATAGCCTCGCAAGGACAAGTAGCCTCACATGCACCACAGCTGATGCACTCTTCAGAAATAACGTATGCCATGAACAATACACCTCCCATACTATATTTATATTTTAACATATAAATAAAATATTTCAAGACATTTTTACAAAATATGAGAATTTTTTATTTTTATTGCTCATTTTCGCTATCTTGTGGAGCAACCTGCTTCTTTTTGCCCTTATTAGCGCGTAAAACAACCACATCATCCCTATGATATTTGTGGATTATCGCGTTATCGTCACCCATTTTTATGGTTAGCATACCTGTAATAAGGTTAACATCCTGAACATATCCCTCATCACCGATTGGAGTTTTAACCAGCGAACCGGGCTGTGGAGTTAAGGAGTTAAGATACTCATAAGCATCCTGCTCATATTTTAAACAACACATAAGCCTACCGCAAGTGCCCGAAATTTTAACAGGATTAAGGGACAAACCCTGCTCCTTAGCCATTTTGATTGACACGGGCTGAAAACCATCTAAAAATCTGCTACAACAAAATGGTTGACCGCAAATACCAAGACCGCCCAAAAGCTTAGCCTCATCACGAACACCGATTTGGCGAAGCTCAATTCTTGTTTTGAAGTTTGAGGCAAGAATTTTAACCAGCTCACGAAAATCCACACGACCATCGGAGGTGAAGAAAAACAACATTTTGCCCGAATCAAACGAAACCTCAACATCAATGAGCTTCATATCAAGCTCTAGTTTTTCAATCTGCTCCTCGCAAAAAGCAAAAGCTTTTTTCCCTTTTTCATTATTTTCGGCAATTAACCTCAAATCAGATTCATTAGCCAACCTTAAAACTCTTTTTAAGGGCGCCACAATCTGATTATCGGGAATCATGCGATTAGAGCCCGATGCATATCCACACTCAATTCCTTTTGAGGTTTCGACAATAACACGCTCACCATCGTTTATCTTTTTGCCTGCAGGGTCAAAATAATATACCCTACCGTCTTTTTTGAATTTTATTGCAATAATCTCTGTCATAGATACCTCCAAGACAAGAAAATACTTTTTATATCCTATTTATTATACAGCCAAAAAACCTTAATTGCAAGTCTTTTAATACAAATAGAAATTCCAAATTTATAATAAAATGCTATCTTTTAGACTGTTTTTGGGCAATTTAAAAAAATCATAACTTAAATTTTTTTGTTTTGCTTGAAATTCGGCTTATTTATGGTATAATTGTTAAGTAATAAGCATAAGTTGGCAGGACTCGAACCTGCCTACGCCTACAAATGCAATTTTTTGATTTCACATTGCCAAAAACCTTGAAATACGACAGTATGTCTGCAATTTTTGGCTTCCTGAAATACAAAAAATATCTATTTGTAGGTTTGAAAAAATTTCTGCCGTCG
>JAZNIK010000072.1:0-7764 GCA_045577495.1 Acutalibacteraceae bacterium | reverse complement strand
CTTCTTCAAACAATCAATACCTGTACAGGTATTGGCGTCTCAAAAATAAAGGTAGGGCTTGAGGCCACAGGACATTACAGTTACAATCTTCTTGGCTTTCTCCTGGATAACGGTTTGCCGACCTTTGTTATCAATCCGCTTCATACAAATCTTTACAGAAAAAGTCTAAGCCTTAGAAAGACAAAAACGGATAAGGTAGATGCAAGAACAATTGCTTCTATGCTAATGTCTGATGTGAGCCTCAAGCCCTACACAAACATAGCATACCACAACTCCGAACTAAAGTCACTAACAAGATACAGATTTGACAAAGTTTCTGAAAGAGCTAAGCTTAAAACTTCTGTTTCAAGACTCATAAACATCCTTTTTCCGGAGCTTGAAAAGTTGTTCCCAACTGTTCATACTGCTTCTTCTTATGCTCTTTTAAGCGAATTGCCAAGTGCTAAGCATATTGCAGAAGTTCATCTTACACGCCTTACAAATCTGCTTTATACAGCTTCTAAACGTCGTTATGACAGAGATAAAGCTATTCAAATACGTGATGCCGCTAGAAACTCCATCGGCACATATATGTCTGCTAAAGCCTTAGAACTTAAGCATACCATTAAACTCATAAAAGAATTTAATAACGAGATTGCTGAAATTGAATCTTCTATCCAATCCATAATGGATAAGATTGACTCTCCTATTACAACTATTCCAGGCATCAGTCTTCGCATGGGAGCGATGATCATTGCTGAGATTGGAGATTTCAACAACTTTGATTCGCCTGACAAAATTTTGGCTTTTGCAGGACTTTCACCGTCTACCTACCAATCCGGTCAACTTAATAACTGTTATGCCCATATGGAAAAACGAGGTTCTCGTTATCTGCGATATGCCATTTTCAATGCAACTAAGTTTGTTTGCAATTGGAATCCTTTATTTGCAGATTATCTTGCCAAGAAGCGTTCAGAAGGAAAACATTACAATGTTGCTATCTCTCATGCTGCCAAGAAATTGGTTCGCCTTATTTTTGCTTTGCAAAAGTCAGGACAATCTTACATAGCAAAAAACTGATTTTCCTTATTGTTTGAAATTCGGCGTCTTTGACGTCTGTTTCGTTATGTCTTTTTTGCCGTCATACAATTCACAACACTTTTTGATTTTTTAGACTTGACTTTTAATAGTTAGTCTCATATATACAAAGCCAATTTTCACAATTCATTGTCATCACCTTTTAAATAATAACACACTAACAATAAATATGAAACCATTTTTGGTTATATAAATATAACCAAAAATAAGTATAATAGTAATTGGGTGATGAATATGTTTAAAATTGATAATGAATTAAAAAGTGCAAATATCCCTCGCACTGTGCGTTTTACAGAAAATTTATTTGAAAAACTGAATAAAACCGCTTCAGAAAACAATATCTCATTTAATCTATTGGTTTTAGAATGTTGTAAATACGCATTAGATAATATGCAAAAAGATTAGTTAGTGATAAAAGCTCCAAACGATTGTTTGGAGCTCTTGATTTTTAGTGGGGAGATAATCTAAAAACTTACATTTATAATACAGCCATAATTTTAAAAAGGAGAAATTACTTTATGAAAAACTTTTTATCTAGATTTAGGTCTTGGGCATTATGGCTATCTGTATCGGCGCTTATTGTATTCTGCGCCAAGGAATTTTGCGGAGTGGATATATCCTCCTGTGTAGATGGACTTTTGGATGTGCTTTTACCCGTTTTAGTAGCGTTTGGTATTGTTAACAACCCTACCGACAAAAAATCCTTTTGAGGTAAAAATTATGGCTATTAAAACATATGTTAAAACATCAAGTGCCAAACTAAGCGAACATTTTAAGGTGAAAGAATTTGCTTGTAAAGGCAACAGTTGTTGCAATGAGGTTAAGGTTGATGAAAAGCTTATTGACTATTTGCAAAAAATTCGCAACCATTTTGGTAAATCACTAACCATTAACAGCGCTTACCGATGCCAAGCGCACAACAAAAAGGTTGGCGGGTCAACAAACTCTAATCACACTAAGGGCAAAGCCGCCGATATTGTTATTAAGGATATAAAACCGCTTGAAGTTGCAAAATATGCCGAAAGTATAGGAATTAAAGGCATTGGACTTTACGACACTTTTGTTCATATCGACACGCGAAAGGATAAATTTTTTTGGTATTCTGATAAACAAATACCTCGTACTACCTTTAGTTGTTCCGCTACAAAAAATATAAAATCTAAGACTAGTCAGAACATTCTTGCCTGGCAAAAAGCCGCCATTGCAGATGGTTTTAAGCTTAAAGCAAATGGAATTTGGGGTAAAGAAAGCATAGCTACGGCAAAAAAAGCAATTTGCAAAAAGCAGTTAGCAGGATACAAAAACAAAAACCTTACCAAGCTTATTCAAAAAGCGGTTGGTATTAAGGCAGACGGAAAATTTGGCGCTAATACCAAAAATGCCATTATTAAGTGGCAAAAGCGACTTGGTCTTACCCCCGATGGTGTTGTTGGATATAACACTTGGAAAAAGATTTTGGGAGTATAAAACAAGCCGCTCATTTTTGTATCTGTCAATTTATTATAAATATTTAAATTCCTGTAAACCTTGATAAAAAAGCTTTGGTTCGTTCGTTTTTGGGATTCTCAATAACCTCTGATGGTTTGCCTTCTTCCACAATAACACCATCTGCCATAAAGATAACCTTATCGGCAACCTCTTTTGCAAACTCAATTTCGTGGGTTACAACAATCATAGTTGTATCTTTATTTTTAAGGCTTTTTATAACCTTTAAAACTTCGCCTGTAAGCTCAGGGTCGAGTGCGCTTGTAGGCTCGTCAAAGCAAAGAATATCAGGGTTTAATGCCAACGCTCTTGCAATAGCAACGCGTTGTTGCTGACCGCCCGAAAGCTGACAAGGATAGTGATTTATTCTATCGCTCAGCCCTACTCTATCGATAATTCTACGGGCGTTCGCATCAATCTCCTGCTCTGTTCCTTTCTTTAAAAGAGTAGGCGCTAATATTACATTTTTAAGCACATCATACTGAGGAAAAAGATTAAACTGTTGAAAAACCAAACCAAAATGAAGCCTGTTTTGGCGAATTTCCTCATCTGTATGCTTTTTGTTTTCTGCATCGAAAATCAGCTTGTCGCTTACCTTAATGCTACCCTGTTCGGGCGACTCTAAAAAATTAAGGCAACGAAGCAAAGTTGTTTTACCACTACCCGAAGAACCGATAATAGCGACAACCTCACCCTGTTCTAAGGAGAAGCTGATACCACGCAGAACCTGAGTTTTATCAAAGCTTTTTACAATATTTTCAACCTCAAGAATAGGCATAATCTTCCCCCTCCTTACGATTTATAATAGTTTAACTTCTTTTCGATATATCCAAACAGTATTGTTAAAATACCGCAGAAAATCAAATAAAATGCACCCGAATAGAAAAGTGGCCAAATTAACGCTTTTGTAGAAACATATTCAAATGCGTGACCTAAAATTTCTTTGTATTGTGTTCCTGCAAAAACAAGCGCACCAACAATTCTAACAAGAGATGTATCCTTAACCAAAGTTATTATTTCGTTACCCATTGGCGGAATAATTCTTTTAATAACCTGTGGTAAAACCACCTTAAAGAATATTTGGTTTTTTGTCATACCCAGCACTTGACCTGCCTCGTATTGACCGCGCGGAATTGACTCAATACCGCCACGATAAATCTCGGAAAAATAACAAGCATAGTTAATAACAAAAGCAATCATAACGCCTATATAGTTTTCTAACCCCCTTATTCCAAACACCAAGCCCGGACCATACACCAAAACAAGTATTTGCAAAAGCAAGGGTGTACCTCTGATTATCCATACAAAAGTTCTTACCAATATAGCTAATGGCTTAAACCTACATGTAGAACCAAAAGTTACAATAAGTCCCAAAGGTATTGCCAGAATAAGTGTTAGAGCAAAAACCAAAAATGTGGTGCCAAAACCCTCTAAAAGTTCTAGTGTTACACCTAAAAATGAGGAATCCATATTTTTTTTCCTTTCAGGTTGAAATACTCCAAAGGGCAGGCACGGGAAATCCGTGTCTGCCCAAATAAATTTTTAAAGTTTATTTATAAAATTATTTAATTAAAACAGCATCAAGCTCGTATTTCTTTGCGATAGTCTCAAGTGTGCCATCTTCAACAAGTTCTTTGGTGATTTTATTTACCTTCTCAACCATATCAGAACCGGTACGGAAGCCGATGCCATACTCTTCAACAGAAAGTTCAACACCCTCGATAACAGTAAGGTCGCTATAATCGCCAACGCCTACCATAGCGCTTGCAACTGTGTAATCAACAACACAAGCATCAGATGTAAGGGCCTTAACTGCCATAAGTGCAGATGTTTGAACATCTGACTCAACATAAGTAGCTTTGCTAAGATTTTCATCGTCCTTGATTGCACCCTCACCTGTAGAGCTCTTCTCTGCAGTGAGTTTTGCATCCTTGAGTGATGCAGTATCGGTATATTTTTCGGCATCAGCCTTGCGGATAACAACAACCTGTCTGTTCTTAATATAAGGATTGGTGAAATCTAACTGTTCCTCGCGCTCAGCAGTAATTGTAAAGCCATTCCATACGCAGTCCATTTTTTTAGCAGCAAGGTCAACCTCTTTGGTATCCCAGTTGATTTCAATAAACTTAGGAGTAACGCCTAACTTATCACAAACTGCCTCGGCATACTCTGTATCAAATCCAACAAACTTGCCGTCTTCTTCATAGTTCATAGGGGCATAAACGGTGTATCCGATAACCATCTCACCGACTTTTTCAATATTTGCCCAATCACTATCGCTTGTTTTTGCTCCACAACCTGCAAAAACTGTTAACATCATTACAAGTGCAAGAGCAAGTGCCAATAACTTTTTCATAATAATTTCTCCTTAAAAAATAAATTTTAGTGTTTTACCACGCTAAAGTAATAATATATTAACACAATAAACTTCTATTGTCAACCTTTTTAAAATAAAAACAAAAAGTTGCGCCGAAATTTTAATGACGCAACTTTTGTTTTTATTATCTGTATTTATTTTTTAAAATTTCTTCATATCTTTTATATGCCATTTCAACCGACCGCTCCCACGAGAAGTAAACCTTTTCACCCGCGGCTTTACCTAATTTTTCAAAGGCATCTGCCCTAACAAGCTCTAATATTTTTTTTGCACAATCCTCGGGGTTTTCCTCTGCGAGTATACCCGACACTCCATCCTCAACACCCTCTGCGGCACAACTGCCACGAATAAGCAAGGATGCGCAGTCACACGCCGCAGCTTCACGAACAACAAGTCCATTTGTATCATAGGTTGAGGGAAACAAAAGCAAATCAGAAATACTAAAAAATGCGCGAACCTTTTCCCTATCGTAAACAGCGCCTGTAAAAACAGTACAATCATCTATACCTATTGATTTTGAATAATGATATATCGCGGGTCGGTCTGTGCCATCGCCCAACATAAAGGCTTTAAAATTAACACCTGCTTTTTTTAACTCGTTTAAGGTATCCAAAATAAGCTTTACATTTTTATACCACATCATTCTTCCAACAAAGAGAAATACAAGTTGGTTATCCAAGATGCGATACATTCTTTTTATTTCTTCTGTTAAACCTTGGTCTGCCTTACCTTTTGGAAAATCGGTGCCGTTTGGCATAACCAAATAATCGCCCTGATAACCAAAATTTCTAACGCTCTCGCCCGCACCGTTGGATACAACCCAAACCTCATCGGCCGAGCGAATATTATTAAGAACAAAGTTATGTGCTAACTTTTTGAACTTTTTATTATGAACGTATTTATCTAAATCAACATCAAACTTTGTATGATATGTAAAAACAATTGGTTTGCGATTTTTTTTAATATATGAATTATTTACCTGCCTTGCTAAAACAGATGAAGCAAAAGGACAGTGAACATGCATAATATCCATATTTTGTTTTTTCAGTTCATTTATTGTAAGCGGCGAAAAAGGGTTGCCAACGCGATAAGGCATTTTACCCCTGAAATTTATAGAGGAATATCTATGAACATTAAAGGGATAATCATCAACAACGTGAGGATATTCCGGTGTTGCAACCACTACTTTACCAAATTTTTGGGTTATAATATTAGCGTAGTTAAAAACAGTATTTGCTACCCCATCAATAGTTGGCGGAAAGGAATCATTAAATAGTCCTACTTTGAGTTCCATATTCACCCTCCTTTTATAGCAAAATAAACTGTTTTTATGATAACACGAAAAGATAATTTTTTCAATTAGTATTTTCTAAAAAAATATTAAAAAGATATTGATTTTTTTTTAACAAAGTTATATAATAAGGGTGATTAGTTTAAAATGGCGTAAGAGGGACTTTTATCCTATATGCTATGCAATATTATCCTTAAAAAGATTATTTTAGGATATAAAACGAGTCATTATTTTAAAGTTGTTTCATTTGAGTGGAGGTGTTAAAATGAACAATCTTTTTGTAGTTTTATTAGGAGTCGGAACGGTTTTTGTTGGTTTAATTTGCATCATTGTTCTGTGCAAAATAATCAGTCTTTGTTGTAATGTAAATACCAAAAAAACGGACACGCCTGTTGCTGATACGCCCGTTTCCACACAGCAGAGCGTCGCCACCGTTAAAAAAGCAGAAATTCCAAATAGACGCGAAGTGGTTGCCGCCATCGCCGCTGCCATTGCGGAGGATTTGGGCGAAGATATTTCCGCTATTAGAATCCTATCAATTGAACAAGTGTAAAAAATATTTCTTGTGAGGAGAGTTTGAAATGAAAAATTATAAAGTAAATGTTAACGGAACTGAATATAAGGTTTCTATTGAGCTTATTAGCGAAACAGAGGCAGCAACACCTGTAGCCGCCGCGCCCGCACCTGTAGCACCTGCTGCACCTGCTACTCCTGTAGCTGCCGCACCCGCTGGTGGTGAAAAGGTAAATGCTCCTATGCCCGGCAACATTCTTTCAGTAAATGTTAATGTTGGCGATACTGTTAAAAAGGGTCAAATCCTTGTTATTTTAGAGGCTATGAAGATGGAGAACGAAATCGTATCTCCTGTTGATGGTACAGTTACATTTGTTGGTGTAAGCAAGGGTGCTACTGTTGAATCTGGTTCTCCCATTTGCGTTATCGAATAAGGCGGTGCTCTTATGATAGAAGCGATTACCAACTTTTTACAGCAGACCGGCTTTTATATGTTGGCTAACAATTGGCAATGCCTTATAATGATAGCAATTTCTTGCCTTTTAATGTTTTTGGCAATTGTTAAAAAATTCGAGCCGCTCTTACTTCTACCAATAGCTTTTGGTATGCTACTTACAAACCTTCCCGGTGCAGAGGTATTTCACGAGATACTCTTTGCAGGTGGAGAAATTCACTGGGATATGTTCTTTCACGGAATTATAACCGAGGACTTTTTAAACGAGCTTAAAGCCGCAGGAGTTGCCGAAAGCGTTTTAAACACAGTTACTGTTGGTCAGGAAATCAATGCAGGTCTTATCGACATTTTATATCTTGGCGTTAAGCTCGGCATATATCCTTGCCTTATCTTTATTGGTGTTGGTGCTATGACCGACTTTGGTCCCCTTATTGCAAACCCCAAAAGTTTGCTTTTAGGTGCCGCCGCACAACTTGGTATTTTTATAACATACATTTGCGCAGTATCCTTCTTGGGCTTTGACTCATTAGAGGCAGGTTCTGTTGGTATTATCGGTGGAGCAGACGG
>JAZNIK010000071.1:0-55742 GCA_045577495.1 Acutalibacteraceae bacterium | reverse complement strand
CTTTGTATATCACGACTTTTCCTACTTACCTTCTTCAGACCACCGCGTGAAAGTGGGTTCTGATTTTTTGCGGAAATCATAAAACCGAGCAACGTAATAGGTCGATTAAAAACTGTGTCGCCTATCTACCTCATATCACTTTGTCCGTTGCCGTAACCGTGATAGCTCTTTAATTCCGTATTTCCGCTACTTCGGTCATACGGAGAATCAGCCTTAGAGCATCGACTGATGAAGCCTAACCCGACTTCAAGGGTTTTCTGCTAGTGATTCTCAGCCTGTCGCAGAACTCAGACTGCTGTACTCGGCACCAAGGCTCCAAAATGCATTGGTGCAACTAACTTCCCTTCACAATTTAGCAAATAAATTGCTCAGCCTTTTGAATCCTCCTTTTATGGTTCTTTTTTGCCCCGTCACTTATCGGAGACAAAACATAAAAGTAGGCAAAGAGCAACAATAACACAATCATTTTATGTTACTCTTTGTGTTCACTCCTTCTTAATATTGAATGAAGTATAGTCAGTTTAGCATGTGATTTTTTAACCGTCAATAGATTTGCCTGATGTGTTGTTTGACAAACGATACACCGGAACTTTTACTTGGTAATATTTAAAAAGTCCCATATTGAGCAGTCAAAATATGCTGCCATTTCAAACAAAGATATAGTTGACGGATCGATTCTTCGGCTGAGAACATCGTGAATATATCCTGGGGATTTGCCAAGTTTAATACTTAATTCTCGATAGGACATATTACGTTCCGCCAAGAGTTTGTCCAACTTCTTTTGGAAAGCATACCAATAATTTTCATACTCTGTTCTGTCTAACATAGAAAAAACCTCTTTTACATAAAAAATTAAGAGCCGCGACCCCGCGACTCTTTGATATAAAATGTAAAAAAGGTTATATTCGACTTTCAAGAAAACATTAATTATCTTCTATTTTGATTGTCGAGTAATTTCTTAAGCTGAGCATTTTGTTGTTCAGTAGCTTTTAACTGTGCTTCGGCAATGCGAGCCTGGGTTTGTGCCTGCTGTGTTTGAGCAGCAGCTTCACGCTCCATTCTCTGATTATGCAACATATTGTCGTATGCTTGTTGTTCTGCGATCTGAGTTCTGCGGGCTTCTTCTGCCAATTGTTGAGCCTTAAATTCTTCATCACGCTTTTCAGCAATGGCTAAATTTAACGCTTCTTTAAAAGTATCGGCTCTTCCGGATTTTAAGATATCGCCTATACGTCGTGCAAGAACAATATGCTCTTCGCTTAGCAGAGTTACTTCTGACAACGTATTCTGAACTTGTTCGCTTTCTTCAACAAGTTTATTGTGCGCATTAACATAGGCGTCACAGCACTCGTTAAATTTATGGTCGAACAGTTGATACTTTGTGTAATAGTCGCTCAACTCCGCTTGAAAATTAAGCGTATCTTGAGCATGAGAATTCTTTATAATCTCCTCATAATCGTATCTTCTTTTTGCTACAGCATCATACTCTTTTTTATCGGCGGAATATTTTCTATATGCTACTATAAACCAAATTGCAAAAATTATCATAGCAAAGAACGCATAGCCAATAACGCCGAACCACATAGCAGTCTTAGATATAAACCAAACTACTAATGCTGCTAAAAATCCAAGTAAACCTATTTTAATTCCTTTAGCATGACTTGAGTTAAAAGGTTCTACTTCAGCTTGCAAAGTTTTGAAAGCCGGCATACTTGCAGGCAATTCGGGACGATATTCATAATAAATTTCTCTTGTTTCTCTATCGTTCTTTTCTTTTAGTTCGTCAATCTCATCGCCGATATCGCAAAATCGAGTTACAAGCGCACTAATCCTGTCTAATTCTGCGATAACATCTTTAATATTTGTACTCATATATCGTCACCCCTTAACCTACAATTCCAAGGAATTCATCCTTGCCAACCAGCCAAATGATTTCGCTCATAATAAAGCGCACATCTTCTTTGCCGATATAATCTTTTTGTAGCAATTCTTCAAAATTAAGGCCCTTTTCTTCTGCAAAGGCTTGGTACTCTTCGTCGGAATATCCGCTTCTGCTGTTATCGTAAATCCATTCTGCTGAATTAAAAGGATCAACAACACCAAACAAAATAAACAACATTTCGTAACATAGATTTTTAGGTGATAAGGAACGCTTTAATTTTTGAAAATAAGCAATAAAGGGGTGCTCATTTTCGTTTAATAAGCTTTCTTTACCTGCATAGCTTTGATTTGAATTTACAATGGAATCTGCAAAGACAAAAGCCAAGCGATATAAATCTTCATCTTCTAAAAGCTTTTTATTTGCGATAATACTTTTAAGATAATGATATGTGTAGTCGGTTAATTCTACTGTTGTTTTTGTTTCGCAAAGTGCTTTTCTTCCGGCATCAGACAAAAACCATTCTTTTGTAGTCCCGTATTTTACAGATGGGACCGCTGGCGTTTGTGCAAATGCAGATTTAATATTATCTATAAACCCCATAATTTTACCTCCTCGAAAAACAGCCGACGGAGCAATGTGTTCCATCGGCTGAATGATTTTATCTCATTTGAATTTCATTACCGAAGTAGCCTTTTACTAAGGATTCGGGAGTTCTGATGTATTTGATATGTACGCCGTTTGCGGTAGTGCCAATAGATTTGCCCTCAAAGCCTTCAGCACCTTCGTTGCGAACATCCTGTTCAAACTGAACTAACATTGCACCGGACTGAACATAAGGAACTTTAACTGCAGATTTTTCACACTCTACGGTTACAAATTCATGAGTAAATGTTTTTTCTGTTCCACATTCCTGGCATTTGCAGGTAATTTCCAAAGTAGTATATTCTTTACCGCTAGCTTTGATTGTGGAGTGATGAGGAACACCATCCTTCTCGAAAGTTTTATCACTCTTGCTAACAGTGAATATCTTCTTAACAACTTTAATCTGAACATTTCCATCATATGCAATTCTCTTTTTGCAGTTGGTGCATTCAAGGTCTGCAAACTTCTGTGCAGCCTTTTTAAGTACAACCAAAAGGAATCCGCAAGCAACTGCGCCAAAACCGGGAATAATCGCAATCGTTTGAAAAACAGCGCTCGCTTTCATAATCGCAACACTCAGAATTACCAAAACAAGACAAATGCCAATAAACAAATACAAAAGCGGAAAGATTTCTTTTTTACGAGCTTTAACCTCGTCAGAGTTCTTTACAGGATCTTTCCAAATATGAATGAGGTTTTTAGGAAAGCCCTTGAGGGATTTCGGAATGTCTTTAATAGGTTGAATAAAATCAAATTTTTCTTTAGCCATAATAATAAGCTCCTTTTAATTTTTATTTTTCTTTAATATATTATCAGTGAATTTTAGTTCACGGATGACCTCTATTCCGTTGCATATGTATCTCTCCTCAATCAATAGGTTTTTGTTTTACCGTTTGTGTAAGTAATACTGGTTATATCAATTTTGACATCTAAATTGTCAAAATCAGTTTCATATAAGGCAAGTGCGGTATCATATGAATACACCGTTAACTCCCATGTAAATTTACTGCTTTTCTTTGAACGCACAACAGCCGAAGAGTAGTTGTAAAAGCTCATTGTGGTATCAACCAATACTTCGTTATCTTTTTCTATAATTATTTCACCTTCAATTGCAGAAACATCCAAAAAGCCATCATTTTCTATCTTTGCATCGTAGCAGAAGACATATTTGTTATATCCTTCTGTAAGATAACTTTCTGTGTCAGGCGAAAGTGAAATTTTAATGTTGGATGATGAATAAATGCTAAAATACCCAAAGACAAGAATTGCGACTACAGCAAGTGCGACTAACGAAATCAGTTTCGCAATAAACTTATTCTTTTTAGCTTGAATTCGTTTTTGCTTTTCTTCTTTTACACGTTGTTCTTCGGCTGCCCTTAATTTTTCTTGATAAGTTGTTTGAGCAATTTCCAATAGCGGTATGCATTCATCAATTTTTGTTACGGAATCCTTATATTCACCCAAAGATTTAAAGGCTTGGATTGCGCCTTCAATTCTTATAGGGTCATCACTTTTCATATCTATAACAGCACTGTTATAGATCCGTTCCGCCTTAAACAATTCTGCTTTGTCACGGCACTCTTTCGCCAAAGCATTAGCATTGAAAACATCGGGTATTTCTTCAAAGACACCGGCTGCGAAAATAAACGAACTTTCCGTTCGGGCAGTTGACATCATCGAAAGGGCTCTTTTGTATGTATTAAGAGAGGCTTGTGATAGTTCATCATCGTTATAAATTAGGTTTACGGCCTCGCTTGCTAAAACTTCGTTTAACGACTGCTTAGCACCGCAGGAATCACAAATTATTAAATTTGAATCTAACGATATATTGCCGCCGCAATTTTTACAGGTTAATGACACTCTTATTACCTCTTATTTCAATAATTTGCATTTAGTGTTTCTGTCATCGATTAAGATAATAAGCTCTTCTCCGAGAGAAATAGCATTTTGTGAATTTTCAATTATTGCGCCTTCAAACGCTTTGAATTTAATTGTGATTTGTGATTCAATAGAGCTTAATGCATCATTACTCACAGGGTCGCTATAGCGGATTTTTTCATAAACCTTTTTGGTTATCTCTTTTGCCTGTGTAGTTTGAGTTTTAGACATTAAAGTAGTGGCATCAGCAATAAGCATTTTTATAAACAGTGTTTGCGCTTTGATTTTTGAATCAATATTGCTAACTGTTTCACTTGCAACGGATGCATTTATAATCGCTATTGCCGTGAAAGCCGAAACTACTAAGCAAAAAACGATTCCCACCCAAACCGGTACGGCTGATATAGCCATAGTTAATCCGCCGATAATAAGCATTATCAATGTGCCAATAAAACTTATCGAAATTAAGGGAAAGTTATAGAAAAACTTTTGAGCGTTTTCTGATTTGAATGATATGCTTGCGCAAAACAATTGCCCTACAAATGCTAGAGTTATAAAAATATAACCAACCCAGAAATTGCTTTTCAATTCATTTGGAACAACAAAAGCAATTACATTGAAAAGAACTAAACATATAGCCCAAACACCGATGTATGATTTAAATGTTTTCTTCATATCTTACACCTCCCGTTTGGTTCCGCATTTCGGGCAGAATTTGCCCTTGCGTTCAAAAACATATCCACAGTTTTTGCAGTTGTTGTCATTATGTACGGGAGAACCACATTCTTCGCAAAATGCTGCGTCTGCATTTAATTTTGCGCCGCAATTTTCACAGAAGTTTTGAATGCTTGGTGCAGAAGTATTTGTTACCGAACCTAAAGCATCATGCATTGCGCCGCCTACCATTCCACCGACTGCACCGCCAACTCCTGCCATCGTTCCAAAGCCCACACCCATATTGGTGAATTCTCCAACAGCTTCGTTTTCAGCAACCTTTTCTGCAACATCAAAGCCTCGCTCCTGTCCATAGGAATAACCTTCGGTTGCACGTTTTTCGGCAAGCGCCTTGGATTCTATAATCGTTTTCTTAGCTTCGGTTTCTGCCTCAATAATGTCAACCTGTTGGCGAAGCTTAGCTTCGGCTATGTCTGCATATTGACGAAAGTGTAATTCTTTGAACTTTTCATATTGCCTTTCGCCATCCGGTTTGACAATTGTTGTAACGAAAAACTTTTCGAGAGTTATGCCGTAATCTTCGAAGTTAGGAATAAGGAGTTGTTTTATCGACTCTGAAAACGAAGTGAGATTTTGGTCAATTTCAAAGATGTTAATGGCATTAGATTTCATGACTTGAGCAATATAGGTTTTTACTCTTGTCATAAGAATCGAACGGAAATAAGACAGTAGTTTGTTTTGTGTAAGTAGGTTTTCAGTACCAACCAATTTAACAAGCAATTTGCGGCTGTCAGATACACTTAACGCCATATCTCCAGAAGCACCAATGGAAAGTGGGAATCCATAAGTTGGTTCTACATACTGAACCTTGGAATCAGTACCCCATTTAACAGCCATCTGTTGGGTTTTATTTATAAAATAAACTTCACAATGGAACGGTGTTTCATCGCCTGTGGTACGATTCAGCGCTTTCCCGATTAAAGGAATATTTTGTGTTTCAAGCGTATAACGACCGGGACCGAAAAGGTCGAGCGCTTGACCGTTCATAAAGAAAATGGCTTCTTGACTTTCGTGAACGATAAGCTGAGTTAAACTATTAAAATCCTCACAAGGATGTTTCCAAACAAATGTGGCGTTATCGCCTTCGTATTTTATTATGTCAGCTATTTTTGACATAGCGGTTCCTCCATAACGTAACAATCGGTTAGTTATATATCACTAATTATACATTATTCGACAAGCAAAGTCAATGGCTATTAGTGATAAATAACTAACAAAGATTTTTATAGTGATATATCATCTATATATAGAAATACTAACAATGTAGGTGATATGTATGGGTATTTGCGAATTTACAGTTAACAGAATTTATGAGCTTTGTCGTGAGCGTAAAATTACGCCGAATGCTCTGAGCTACATGTGCGGCATTCCGCAAGCTACTATTAAAAGCATTTTGAATGGTGAGAGTAAGAATCCCGGTATAGTAACCCTTAAAAAGATTTGTGATGGCCTCGAGATCACAGTGATGGAATTTTTTGACACACCGGAATACAAAAAGCTCGAACAAGAACTTAAATAACAAATTCTTTTGATGCCTTTGCACCTAATTTACAGGCATTAAAAAAGGCGTCTTTAACTTCTAGAAAGTGTATCTGGGAGGTAAGCTCAAATAACTCCTCAAAACATTTTGTTTGGTCTTCGTTCAACTTGTTTCTAAGTTCTTTTTCTTTTTGAAGTGCACTTTTAGCAAGGGTAGAATACTCGGGCTTTGATGCTATGTTCTGCTCGGAAAGATAATCAGAAAACAGTTTGTTTATGATTTTTTCCATTTGGTTACCTCCGTTCTTGTCTTAAATGTAATACATTAATACTAAAAAGTCTTATGCTGTCAGCATAAAAAAGAAAAATGCCGTGTTTTGTCGCAAGTTGACAAAGCACGGCTTGTTTATTATAATGATATTAACGATATATAACTAATTTATAAAGAATTAAATTTGGTGTTGTTTATGGTAAAAGATACTTCAAAAATCGTAGAAGAACTCGGTCTCAGCCCCGATTTTAAGACCTTTTATAGTGAGAACAAAGACTATATGGTTAAAGAAGATTTGTCACAGCTTTTAGATGAATTAATTGCTAAATATGACCTTAAAAAATCACAGGTTATTCGCGCGGCAGAGATGAGTGAAGTTTACGCTTATCAAATTTTTTCAGGACTAAGGGTGCCTGAACGCAAAAAGCTTTTATGTCTCGCTATTGCGATGAAGTTGACATTAGACGAGGTGCAAACTTTGTTAAAGTGTGCCGGTTATTCAACGCTTTATGTGAAACTTCCTTTTGATAGCATTGTTTTATACGGTGTGTGCAAGAAATTATCTGTTGTAAAAATTAATGAAATTCTCTATGAATACGGGTTGGAAACCTTGGGGTAGTCAAGTATGAAAAAATGTCCTAAATGTAAGGCAGAAATCCAAGAAGAAGCTCGGTTTTGCCTTTATTGCATGACCTCATTTGAGGAAAAGCAAACCATTGAAACTCCTAAAGAAAATAACAAACGGTGGCTGATTATCATTGCCGCCGTTTTAGTGCTTGTTCTTATCGTTGTCGGTATATTATTGTTTGCTCAAAAGGATACTCCAAACAATGAAGGAAACGATACTTCGACGAATTCGTCTATTAGTAGTGATTTAGATACTCCTGATAACATTACATCATCCGAACAGCAAAATAGCGATTCACAAGGCAATGAAACATCTACCCCTACAAGCAGTAATCAAACACAAACCCCATCAAAAAACGAGGGTAGCACCACTAATAATAGCTCTGGGAACACAACTACCAATAACTCATCCACAAGCGGCAATTCACAAAATAGCACTACTAATAATACAACAAATAGTACGTCAAACAGCACGTCAACAAATTCCACATCAAGCATTAACAAAACCGAAACCGAAAGTTCTAATACTAGCTCTTCATCATCCACAACAACTACACCTTCACAGACTACAACGGTTACTTATATCTATCGAGGCGCTAAGTATGGTGACGATTTTTCTGTCAGTGCAAATCTGGAAAATGCAGTTGTCATAATAGGTGTGAAAACGACCGCTGTAGATGGTAAATACATAATTCCCGAAACAATAGACGGCAAAAAGGTAGTAGCTATTATGGCATTGGCTTTTTGTGATGATAGTATCAGTAGTACCGTTAAAACTGTTATTGTTCCGTCATCGGTAAAAACCATTTGGAATAATGCTTTTGCAAACTGTTATAATTTAACCGATATTTATTTCAAGGGTAACTCAATTTATACCGAATCAAACGCATTCCCCGAAGAATCAAAACGTAATGGAACACTAACAATTCACTGCTCCGCAAATTGTAGCGACAGGAATTATAGATATTACAAAAATAGCGCATCATACTATGATGCTGAGTATGAAGAATGGAACGGTTAAAGTTATGACAAGAGATAAGTATTTAACCGAAATTTTTAAGGCATATTCATTAGTATCAGTGCTGAGTGATAAAAACGAGTGCAAGGTGCTAAAGCTTAAAAACAAAGAAAACGAAAAGCATATAATTCTGCGGAGCTTTCCAAAACCGATTAGCGCCTACAACGAGCTTTATTCCATAAACTGTGCAAATTTGCCACTTATCTACGATGTCATCAATTTAGAAGATGGGCAAATAGTATTAGAGGAGTTTATAGAAGGCGTTACCATATCAGAGGTTATGGAAAGCGGGAAATATCGTTATATGGGTACTCGCAAGGTCTTAAAATCTATATGCCACGCGCTAACCGTTCTGCACGAACGGAACATAGTACACCGAGATGTAAAACCCGAAAATGTTATGATAGAGAAAGACGGCAGAGTGGTTTTAATTGACCTGAATGCTGCACGTAAAATTTCCGCTACCTCAAAGGATACAGTTGTTATGGGCACCGTAGGCTACGCTTCCCCTGAACAGTTAGGCGTAACGCAAAGTGATGCCAGAACCGATATCTATGCGCTTGGCGTTCTGCTTAATGTGATGATTACAGGCAAACATCCAAGTGAAAAACTAGCAAAAGGTAAAGCCGGAAGAATAGTTCGCAAATGCACAAACGTAAATCCCGATGAACGTTATCAATCAGCCGAAAAACTTGCAAATGCATTATAATATACACAAAAAACAGCCCTGTAATTACCGTAATTACAGGGCTGTTTTGAATTGCTGTAGGAAACATCAAATAACTTTTAATTAAAAAACAACTACTATAAGTGTTGAATATCATATTAACCTAAAAGCAGTTATCAAACTATTAATAACTGTTGCATATATGGTCATACACTCATCTATTTTTTTGCTATCAAACCATCCGTGCATAAGATTATTTAGTTTAGCAAAGTGAAAAGATGACATAACATTTAAAAAAGCATCATTTTTAATCTCTTCTTCGTAATCAATAGCATACATTTCGCAAATGGATCGCAAGCCCCAATAATTATGCAGAACCCCTATAGCCGTACTGAAAGTTGCAAAATCGGTTTTAAATTCATTCCGTTCAAATAATTCAATTGCAAGATTTTGTTTTGTCGTTATGTAATCAAGTACACTTGTGGTTATAGAAAAGCTTTCAATTTTATCATTCATAGAGAATGAAATTATGTCGTTCTTGCTTTTTGCTCCTAATAGTTGCAAGAACCCGATTTGTGATGCATGGTATTCAGTAAATCCATAAATATACGTGTGTTTTATCTTATCTTGTTTTGCATACATTTCTGTGTCTAGTATATGTGTAAACTCATGAAATAGCAGATGACTAGATATTAACAAATTCGAACTAACGCAAAGATAATGAGTATCACTGTTAGCTGTATAATTTACCGATGCAACAGATTCAAAACCTTTAGAATCTATAGCAGACTGAGATAATTCTTTTGTAGTCAAACAATAATTCGGGAAATCTTTTATGCCCATAAATTTTATATAATCAAGTTCTAATCTTTTAATTGTTTTTGCTATAGTATCACTCATGTGTTCACATTCTCCTTATAATGCATTATAATAATCCCTAATAATTATACCATAGAAATATTAAACCGCAATCTTATAGTTTAGTAAAAGAGTTAAGATATTTGTAAATATATAGGGTTGTCGAAAAAAGGAAAATATGATATAATAAATTAAATATAATGGAAAAATTAGGAGATGTAAAAATGGAATATAAAAATCCTCCTGTTTCGTTACCAGAAATTCAAAAGGGCAAAAAGAACAAGTTGCCTGATATTGGAACAAAATATAATGAAATAGACAATGCTTATTTCGTATTTATAGATGTTCTTGGATTTAAAGATACATTTACAAACGGCAATGTAAAAAGTAATATACGAAAGGTTTTTGAGTATTTTAACCTATTAGTTTCAAAAATGCGTTTCTTAGAAGACAAAGAGGCATTTTGTTACGCGGGACAAACATCTGATAGTTTATATTTTTATACTGACAACTTAAGTTATTTGACTCGTTTTATAAATGTTTTTTTGCATTTTAATATATTTGCAATGAGCCAAAAAGTTTACTTTAGAGGTGGAATTTCCACAGGAAATTTGCTCGTTAGTAAGCCTCACCAATTTTTTGGAGACTGTGTAATTAAATCATATTCGTTAGAAGAAAACATAGCAAAACTTCCGCGAATTGCAATTGATAAAGCAACACGAAACAAATTTAAAGTTGTCCCAGAAGGATGGGAATTTGAAGACGATACACAATCAGACAGAGTATATTTAAACCCCTTTTCGAAAGCAGTCACTAAAGATATTACCGATGATTTGGGTACGACAGATGTTGACCTCTACAATATAAACTTAGATTTAATAATAGATGTTCAAAAGAAAATATCTTCAAATAAAAGCGAACATGAGTTTAACGATAATCTGTACCGTAAATATTCTTATTTGCTTAAAAAATGTGAGGATTTAATTAAAACGTTAAAAGCAAGTGAATAAATAAGAACCAAATACATATTATTAGGAGTGTAAGATTATGAACCAATCTACTGTTGGAGCAAGTATATTGAATATTATAACTGAATCTTTATATGATAAACCCATAGTGGTTTTTAGAGAATATGTTCAGAATTCTGTCGATTCTTTATCTTCTATTGAGACTGAATTTGAAATTTCATTAACATCAAAAATATGGGAAACGAATAACAATCTTTATTTTCTGGATAATGGTTCTGGTATATCACAAAATGATTTTATCAACAGAATGAAAAGCATTGCGTTTTCAACGAAGATCAAAACTAGCAATTTGGGTTATAAAGGCATTGGTAGGTTATCAGGTATATCATATTGTGATAAATTAAGATTTGTTAATATACTTAGTTTTAAAGATAGAAAATTCCAAGAATATTCTATCGATTGTATTAAATACAATAGCCTTCAAAAGACCGACAATTACAATAGCCTAACATTCAATGAATTAATGGGAAAAATAGGCACAGAGAAGGAAGATGTGTCGGCTGAAAGCATTATCTCTGATATCGGGGAAAACCAAACTATATTTGCTCAAAGAGATACCGGCTTCTTTGTAATATTAGAAGGGATTTCCGCTATTTTAAGTAATGCTATTAAAGAAAAAAGTTTTTCAGATGATTTATCTTGGTTGTTGCCAGTCCCATTTCATAATGAATTATTAGAGGATGACGAAGTTTCTCCTCTATTTAAATGGCTCAGCAATCAACCGGCTTTTGAGGGAATGTCTACGGTAGCTGCAAAATCATATAATATCTTTTATAACAACAAACAATTATATAGACCCTTGAAAAAGGATATGTTTAGAACTTATTTGTGCAAAAGCAATCTAGATAAATACGCTGTTTGCATTCAATCTTTTTCAAATGAAAAAATTGAATTGGATAAAAGAAATGCTTTTTCTGGTATACGCATCTACATTGACAACATGTTGCTTTGTGATGAGAATGAATTAATTCCTGCTCTTCAACAGTATGGTTTTACTTCTCACGGACTTTATGAACTCATTCAATCAGTACGTGGTATGGGCGTAATAATCTACATTGTTGATAAAGTCAATATATCTGCCAATGCGAGACGAACTTTTATTGAAATGACAGATCAAGATGCGATAAGCTTTTTGGAATTATCCTCTGTTATGGTTGATAATATTTATGATACCAGATATGCATTATCTAAATATGCTTCAGCATTAAAAAGCGAAGAGCAGGCATCGGAAATTGTTGAAGCGAAACGTCAAAAAGCTTTAAAACAGTTGGAAATTTTAGCTAACGATGAAATTACAGTAGAAATCAAAGAAATAACACCAGCACCTGTTGGTTTTGAGTTTTTACCTACATCAGAGCAGAAACGTCAGGTTAAAAGCAAAATTGCAAAGGAAATCAATGACTGTATTAAAGATTATTTAAATCAAACAGATGTATTTAATATTGACACTTGCTTTGAAGATTTTAAAACATGGTTTGTAGCTAACTAAAAAAACTCTTTACAAATCCACGCGCTTCATGGTAGACTTATTGATGGTGATTGTTATGGAAAGAATATTACTTGTTGAGCCAAATTATAAAAACAAGTATCCTCCAATTGGATTGATGAAAATTTCTTCCTATTACAAAAGTAAGGGAGATTTTGTACAATTTCATAAAGGTTTACTACCTAAAAACGAAGTTATTACTTTCAATAAGGTATTTATAACCACATTGTTTACATTTGATTTTGATATGTGTATCAAATCAATAAAGTACTATGCTTCAATATTAGGCTTAAATAACATTTTTGTTGGTGGTATTGCTGCAACTATTATGCCAGAGAAATTCAAGCAAGAAATTCCTGATCTTAATATACTTACTGGACAATTAACATCTTCAAATGTGTTAGGTTTCTCCGATAATGTCAATATAGACGTTTTACCTCTTGATTATGATATTCTTTGGGATATAGAATATGACTATCCTGCTGCTGATAGTTATTTTATATATACATCTAGGGGATGTCCACGAAAATGCAGTTTTTGTGCGGTTAAAACATTAGAACCCAATTTTTATGATTGTCCTAATATAGAAGATCAAATCAAGCGTGTTGACCAACAATTTGGAATCAAGAAAAACCTGTTGATAATGGATAATAACATCTTATATTCAACAAAATTTGAAGAAAATGTAGCCACCATAGAATCGTTAGGTTTTGGCAGTAAAAATAACACATGTCAGAAAAACAGTAATATGCCATACTTTTTGGAAAGCTTGGCTTCGAGAATTAGTATAGGTAAAAGTTACAATAATTTGCTCACAAGAATAAAACAAGAATTCAAGTCTATTAATTTTAATCGCATAAACACAGAAGATAAATCAAAATTGCAAACTATCATAGATTTAATAGATGCCAACAATGATGAAGTTTTTGTCCGAACTATCCTTAACAATAAAGAGTACATATCTAACTTTTTTAGCAGATATAATTATCATAAAATAAAAAGATATATTGATTTTAACCAGGGCCTTGATGCAAGACTTTTCACAGAAAAGAAAGCCGAAATAATGTCGAGTTTGGCAGTAAAACCCTGCAGAATCGCATTTGACCACCTAGAAACGAAAGAAGTGTATTTAACAGCACTAGAAAATGCGGCCAAATACGGAATAAAAGATTTTTCAAACTATTTATTGTTCAACTATAAGGACAAGCCCGAAGATCTTTGGACTCGCTTATCTATAAATATAGATTTCTGCCAAAGACATAAGGATAAAAAAGTCAGTCTATTTTCATTTCCTATGAAGTATGCGTCTATTGAAGAAATCGATAGAAATTACGTTGGTAAATTTTGGTGCAAAAAATATCTTAGGGCGATAAATATTATTTTAAATGTTACATCCGGGGTAGTTGCTAAAGAAAAGGACTTTTTCGAACGTGCTTATGGCACAACACCAGAAGAATTTATAGAAATTCTCTCTATGCCAGATGATTTCATTCGCTTTAGAAATTATTTTGATGACATTGGATTATCTAGCGTCTGGAAGAAAATGTATAACAATCTCTCTTCGGAAGATAAAAAGCTTTTGTTAAAAGTATTATCAGAATCTTCTACCGATATGGTAGCTGTTGAAAGTAATACAAATGAGCAATTAAAAGATATTTTACAACTATATTTAGTAAAAAAGAATTCCGTTGAGAAAAATGAGTTGTACTATAAAAGATTGTACAATCTTTTATAGTTTTAAAATTAAACTTTTTACTCGTTTTTGAAATCTAAAATCAAAAATCCTCTCGATTAGCATCAGTGATATCGAGAGGATTTTTGTTCTAATATATCAAATTAATATTTGATTCTAAAATAATCTAGGTGATTTTTGAATACATCCTGTGCTGAAAGGCAGGTATCGGTGAGATATCCTTTTTCTTGATTCCATTCTTACAATCCGCGGTAATAGAACATTTTTATTTTATCTTCAATAATGAACGGAACGATGCCGTGTTTTAAGCATTCCTTGAACATAATGAGTCTGCCGACACGACCATTACCGTCTTGGAAAGGGTGAATGCGTTCAAACAGTACGTGGAACTCGATGATATCTTCAAGTGTAACATTCTCTTTGCTGTTATAATCAGCAAGTAGTTTTCTCATTTCAGCCGACACATCTTCAGGAAGAGTTGTTTCCATACCGCCTACTTCGTTAGGTAACTTTTTATAATCGCCAACGGCAAACCAATCTTTTTTCGAATCACTTGTTCCAGTCTTGAGAATAAAATGCAGATGCTTAATAAATTTTTCGCTTAGCTGCGATTTAGCGTTTTCGATAATTTCATCGATACAGCGGAAATGGGTGGTGGTTTCGATAATATCATCAACACGCACACCTTCCTCGGTTAAGCCAATGGTATTTGTTTCAAAGATATAGCGTGTCTGATCATGGGTAAGACGACTGCCTTCAATATGGTTAGAGTTATAGGTTAGCTCAATCTGTATTTTATGATAAATTCCGCCGTGTACCTGACCGCGCTTTTCCTCTTTCAATATATCAAGTAGGGTTTGCGGCGCAGGTTGGCTTTTATTACTTCTTTCGGGTTTCTCGGCATTTTCGGGAATGTTCCAAGTCTTGCCCGTAAGAAAAGCACCAGGAACACGACCTGCGGCACAATAATTACGAACGCTACGCTCGGATGTGTTCCAAAGTAAAGCAATCTCTTTAACGGATAGATATTTCATATTCCTACCTCCAAATTTACTGCTATTAGTATACCATAATATCGGCAAAATGTCAATTAAACGAAAATAATATTTATTCATATTTTTGCCGATAACGGCATTTTTATTACTACAAATTTAATCAAAGCAAAACCGCCCGAGTGGGCGGCTTTTATAATGCTCTTAATATATCTTCGTTATGAAAAATTCTTCATCCGTAACAAATGCATCGTCAATTTCACGAAAACCGTAAAGTTCGCCTTGATTCTGACGTTGGGCAGTATCAAAGGTAATGTCCATATTCCACCAAGAGCAATTAAAATAAACTCGGTTCCAAGTATGGTGATATTGAGTGTTATCACGCTTGTCACCATCAACCACATAGCAATGGATGTTTTGACTCCGACATAGTGCGGCAAACAGATGGGAAAAGTCATAACAGATTCCTTTTCGTGTGCTTAAGGTTTTACGAACGTTGAAGTATTGAACAATGGGTTCACATTCATAGTCATACTCAAAATTATGGATCATCCATTCATATATTGCCTTTACTTTTTCTTCATCGGTATTACAGTCGGCACAAATTTCGTCAGCAAGTTCTTCCGTCTGCGTGTCCCATAGAGTTGCACCGCCGTTAAGGAGGTAGGGGGCTTCCGGTTTGCAGACAAAATTGTACGAGAAGAACAGAGTCACTACAATAAGTGCCGATATTGCCAAAATATAAATTTTCGTAAGCAATTTATCTTTACCGGAGTTGTTATCGAAAATTGCCAAGTACATCATTTCAACTGCCGTTGTCAGCATAGTCATAATCGGTAGAAATCTCCGGCAACAAACAAAACTGACTGCGCTCATCATAAGGACGAAAAATAGAACGACACACACGATTGCACGCATAGGTGTTGACCGTATTTTCAGGACGAAAAACAAGGTCGATAATGCTGAGAGCAAATAGAATGTGAACAGCATAGGTGAAAGCACAAAAAAGTCTTTTAGGTATAAACCAAGTAGCAGATTATATGTAAGTGCTATAGCAAAGAAAATAATTCTTGTTTTTGTGGTCTTCATTTCAATTCTCCTTTATGTACGAAAATTCATTGAAACGAAGAAGTGGCAGTACAGAGCGACTAACTCTGTACTGCCACAAACAAAGGCTATTTAACATCTTTTAAGAAAACAACAAACCCGAACGTTTCACCGATTGGTAAAAGGTTCGGGTTTGAATGCTTTGGTGCCGCTGGCCGGACTTGAACCGGCACGATATTGCTACCGAGGGATTTTAAGTCCCTTGTGTCTGCCTATTCCACCACAGCGGCAAATTATTAACAAATAATATATTATTCTATTTTTGGCGTTTTGTCAAGTGTTTTATCAATCTTTTAGGGTATTTTTTTGCTTTTTTTCTCTTTTTATTATTATTGACTAATTTTTTATTTTTTGTTATAATACTATTTGGATTTTCTTTTGGGAATGCTAAATCTGTGCCGAATAAAAATCGGTACAAATACTTAACATTGGTGGGAATATATATGTGTGGAATCATTGGATTCGTTGGAGAAAGAAAATCCGCACCTATTCTTCTTGAAGGTCTTGAAAGACTTGAGTATCGTGGCTATGACTCGGCGGGAATTGCCGTTATTGATGGCTCTGATATAAAGGTTTTAAAAACTTCTCAGAGGATTTCAACACTTAAGGAAGGTACCAACAACGGAGAGTCGATTGAGGGAACAATCGGCATTGGTCATACCCGTTGGGCGACTCACGGCGCACCCTGTAAGCAAAACGCACATCCACATTTAAGTTATAATGGCAATTTTGCGATTGTTCATAACGGAATTATTGAAAATTATAGTGAACTTAAAAGTGAGCTTGTATCAAATGGCATTACCTTTAAAAGCGAAACTGATACTGAGGTTGTTGCCCATCTTTTAGAAATGTATTATGATGGGGATGTTTTTTCGGCAATCTCTAAAGCCATAAATCGTTTAGAGGGTTCCTATTCGCTCGGTATTATATGCAAAGAGCACCCTAAAACACTGTATGCGGTTCGTCGCTTTAGTCCTTTAATTATAGGTCTTGGTAATAAAAATAATTTTATCGCATCTGATATTACGGCTCTTGTTTCGTATACCAAAAATGTGTTATACCTTGAGAATGGAGAAATTTGTGTTTTAAAGGGCGATTCGGTTAATATTTTTAACAACAAAGGCGAGGCAATAAGTCGTGAGGCAAGTTTTGTTAGTTGGAGTATTGATTCGGCTGAAAAGGGTGGTTACGACCACTTTATGATGAAAGAAATAAAAGAGCAACCCGAAGTTATTGCTAAAACCTTTGAACCTAGAATTAAAAGCTCAAAGGTATTTTTTGAAGGGCTTAACCTAACCGACCAAAAGCTTAAAGGCATAAACAAAATTGTGATTTCTGCCTGTGGCTCGGCTTATCATGTCGGTGCAGTTGCTAAATATATGTTTGAGGAGCTTTTGCGTTTGCCTGTAGAGGTTGATTTAGCATCTGAGTTCCGTTATCGAAACCCAATTGTTGATGAAAAAACTTTGGCAATAATCATTAGCCAGTCGGGTGAAACGGCAGACACTTTAGCCGCCCTTAAGGAAGCTAAAAGTCGCGGCGCACACATTTTGTCGATAGTAAATGTTGTGGGTAGTTCAATTGCCAAAGCGTCGGATGATGTTATATATACTTGGGCTGGCCCTGAAATTGCCGTTGCAACAACTAAGGCATATTCAACCCAGCTTATAGTTTTATATCTTTTTGCAATTTACGCCGCCGAGCGTTTAGGCAGTGCAAATCAGTCTGTGTTAGATAATCTTTTGGAGGAAATACGCGCACTACCCGAAAAGGTTAATAGAGTGTTTGCTCTAGAGGATAGTTTAAAGGCACTTGCCAAAAAGCATCATAAGATGGACTCGGTGTTTTTTATTGGCAGAAATATAGATTACGCTGTGGCATTAGAGGGGTCATTAAAGCTTAAGGAAATATCGTATCTTACCTCTGAGGCATATGCCGCAGGAGAACTAAAGCACGGCACAATATCCTTGATTGAAGATGGAAGAATGGTTATTGCGTTATCCTCTTATGATGCGCTTATTCATAAAACCATGAGCAACATTAAAGAGGTTAAGGCAAGAGGAGCCTTTATTTTGGCAATCGCCAACGAGGGCGATAATATAA
Organism: Acutalibacteraceae bacterium; assembly: GCA_045577495.1. Classification (GTDB taxonomy): domain Bacteria; phylum Bacillota; class Clostridia; order Oscillospirales; family Acutalibacteraceae; genus UMGS1279. The sequence goes on along the minus strand of JAZNIK010000071.1, from coordinate 37,276 downwards.
TTCATAAGGAAGCAGACGAGGTTGTTTACTTGCCTAAAACACATCCTTTGTTACTTGCCTCTGTTGAGGTTGTACCGCTTCAAATATTTGCTTATTATGTTGCACTCTATAAAGGATGCGATATTGATAAACCCCGTAACCTAGCAAAATCTGTAACTGTTGAATAGGGAGAAACAATGGCAGGAGAAAATTTGGTAAACCGCCCAAAAACCTTTAAGGCTTGGTGGGAGAATTATTGGTATCATTATAAATTTTATACCATAACTGCAATAGTAATAATTTTTACTTTGTGCGTAATTGTTGCGCAGTGCACAACAAAAACAGAGTATGATTATACCATTATGCTTTCAACATCATCTGTCGAATGGGCATCGCCTCAAATCAAGGCTTTAGAAAAAGAACTTGTAAATTATGGCGAGGACCTTAACGGTGATGGCGAGATTAATGTGGTTTTAGCCGATTGCACCTATGATGAGCAGGCAAGCGGATACCAAATGATTATGGCTAAACGCCAAAAACTCCAGTCAATGATTATTAACGAGCCGAACGCACTAATTTTAATATCCGATAAAGCCACTTACGATTGGATAAATAGCGAAATCAATAACGGTTTTAGCGAGAATATTGGCTTACCTAATGGTGATGGATATTACTTTGATATAAGCAATACTAAACTTTTAAAAAAAGCAAAAGAAAATGTGTCTAAGGAATTTATATGGCCTAAGGAGCTTGTTATTTCAAGGCGTAGAACAAAGGGTACTACTTTTGAAAATAAAAAAGGCATCGAGCAAAAGGTTAAGGCGTCAGACACACTTATCAAAAATATAGTTGCCAATAGTGGCAATTAAATATTCCCGAAAGGACAGATTAAAATGTCAGGACATTCCAAATGGAGCACAATTAAAAGAAAGAAAGAAAAAACAGACCAACAACGTGCCAAGGTGTTTACCAAAATTGGTCGCGAGCTTGCCGTAGTTGTTAAAAATGGTGGCCCCGACCCCAATGTTAACAGTAAACTAAAGGATGTTATTGCAAAGGCAAAAGCCGCCAATGTGCCGAATGATAATATCGAGCGTATTATCAAAAAGGCAGCAGGCGAGGGCGATGGCAGTAACTATGAGGATATAGTTTATGAGGGCTATGGTCCTTCGGGTGTAGCCGTTGTTGTTGAGGCTTTAACAGATAACCGAAACCGTACCGCAGGTGATTTGCGTCATTACTTTGATAAGTTTGGCGGCAATATGGGTCAACCTGGCTCAGTTATGTTTATGTTCAATCGCCAAGGTGTTATCACCATTGATGCCGAGGGGCTTGATGAGGATACAGTTATGGAGGCCGCTTTAGAAGCAGGAGCAGAGGATTTTGGTGCCGAGGATGGTATATATGAAATCACAACCGCTGCTAATGATATGGGCGCTGTGCGTGATGCTTTGGAGGAAGCAGGATATTCATTCCTCTCGGCAGAGGTGGCATATGTACCCACAACAACCACTGTACTTACCGACCCCGACGATGTTGTTAAGATGGAAAAACTTATCGACATTTTAGAGGAAAATGACGATGTTCAAGACATATGGCATAACTGGGAAATGCCGGATGAAGAATAAATCCTAAAATAAAATCGCTGATTGCAAAACGCAATCAGCGATTTTTGTTATTCTTGATTACTAGTGTTTGTTACCTTTTCCTTCATTGCTTGTTTTTCTTCCTGCTTTTTGGTGTAGAGATACCATTTAACTATTCCGTAAATTGTGTTTACAAGCATTGCAATTTCGCCGATAAGCAAAATGTATGCACCTTGTGAAATATCCATAAACAGATAAATGATGGTGGTAATGAGCCAAGCAATCCATTGTTCGCTATATCTAAGAAGTAGTAAAATTCCGTTTGCCATACCAACTGCAGAAGCAAAAGCATCTAAATATGTATCAGAGGCATCGGGGATGAATTTTAAAAGGGTTCCAACTATTAGACCAAAAGCAAAAACACCAACCACCATAAGTAAGGATTGCCAAGGCTTAAGGCGTTTAACCTTGGTTAGATTTTCATCCTCTTCATCGGGGTGCTTGTTCCAACGGACAAAGCTTATAACATCTATAACCATCCAAAATAGCATAATGGTTGCCGCAACGGCATACCAACCAAAGTGAAGGCAAATAATAAGCTCGGGAATCTCAATCAAAAAGAAGTCGATAACAAAGTTCCATTTGCTTTGTTTTGAGATTAAAAGCTCGCAAAGGGGGTTTGATATTACACTTATTACCGAGCAGATAACAAGTGCGGGGACTTTTAAATAGTCTGCCTCAAGCATTTTTTCGGGGAAGAAAATTACAAACCCTGCAGTTAGGGTTACAACCGCCGCAAGAAACAGTTTTTGGTAAAGTGTGAATGATTTTAAAAAACTTTTGAATTTTGACATTTTATATTCTCTTTTCTATATAATTTTTAATTTTTGGAAATGCCCTTAAGCAGTTGTTAAGGTATATATCCTGATACTGCTCAGGGGTAAAAATTTCACTTATCGTTTTGTCATATTCATCTATCGCAGACAAATTTATAGGTGGACAAAAATCAGTTCCGTATAATATTTTTTTATATGTATCGGGGAACTGATGAATAGCATCGGCAAAGGTTCTGATTGCCCAGCTTATATCCTCACCCTCGGGAGTTCCGGGCTCATAAGCACCCGAAAAATCGGTAAACATATTATCCATAGAATGAACTATTTTAATACACTCGTTATATCTGGGGTCGTCCATATGAGCTACGATAAAGTTAACATCGGGATACATTTTTGCAACATTTTTTACATAGATGGCATTTGAACCTTCCATATCATTATCTGTCTTTAAAACCAAAGAGCAAGAGCCTGTGTGGTAGGTTATGGCTAATCTATGTTTTTTTGCAAAATCATAGATTGGATATAACTTTTCATCATCCGCCCTGCCTGTTTGATAGGTAAGGTAGATTTTTATTCCAACTATTTGTGTATCACTTAAATGCTTTTCGATTTTTTTTAGTTGCTCATTTATATCCTTTTTTATGTCTATTGCAGGGCATAGAAAAAGCCTTTTGTCGCTCTGCACTGTTTCATAGGAATTGTCTGGAAAGCCGTTTTCGGTAAACACATCCAAAAATTGCATAACGACTGCATATCCATGGGTTTTAAAAAAATATTCATCACAAATATTTTTGTTTATAATATGGGTATGGCAGTCAATTTTATTTTTAATCAACATTAACACACCTTTGGCAAAGCCGTTAAAGAACATTGTACTTTTTTATAATTTGGGTAAGTTCTTCTTTATCCTTTAAATTTGCAGCGGTAAGCATTTTTTTGATTCGGTATTTTACTGCGCTAACCGAAACAAAAAGTCCCTCTGCAATAGAGATAATAGTTTTGCCTTTTAATAACCCTGATATTATCTGTCTATCAATATCGTCCCACATACGAAGAAGCTCCTCAACCTGTAAAACGGTTAAAACGTCGGGGTCAAAATCGTAAAGCGGCATACCGCTTGAGATAAATCGGGGAGAACTTTTTTTATAACGGATAGAGCCGGTTGATTGCCGCTCTATCAGGGGGCAGTCAACCAAAACAGAGCCACAATGTATATCGGTGTTTTTTTGCAAAAATTGGTGAAGCTTTACCGCTTGTTTGCCAAGCTCTACAAAATTGTTCTCTACCGTTGTTATGGTTGGTTTGATTGCGTCGGATACTATAGAATTTCCAAACCCTATTATAAAAAGGTCTTCGGGGACAAGAATGCCTCGCTCCTCTAACCATTTTGTTAAAAAAACGGCGGCGGCATCGCTTGAGCATATAACGGCGTTATATCTGTGCATATTCAGTTCAAAGCTTTTTATACAATCTGCAAGGGTTAAGTCTTTGTAAACATCTGCCTCACCCAAATTAAGACCAAAATGTTGAGAAAGCTTTAAAAACTCCTCTATTTTAATCTGGTCGGAGTGGGTTTCGTCGTGTGCGCCAAAAAAAGCTATTTTATTGCGCTTGTTTGATAACAAATAGCATATTACATTATACATAGCCTTGGCAATACCAAAACTAACAAAGCCTGAAACATCAAGGGTTTCGGTTCTGAAATCTTGACCCGCGTTCACCAAAAGGGGTTCAACACCCTGCTTTTTAAGTATTCTGCAGGTGTTTTCCATCCATTGATACGAGTAGCCGATAGCAAGAACCAAAGGCCTTGAATAATCATCGGTTACAATCGGTTTTTGACCATTGTAATCAATAATGGTGATATTCTTTTTTAAAGCCTCTTTGCTTATGCCTGCCAAAATATCGGTTATCCAATATCCGGGAAGACCAACCTGCTCAGAGGTTACATAAATGTTCATATAATTTTATCATCCAGTCGGTCGGTTATTTTTTTAAATCCTCAAGCTCGTAGGGGGTTGTTTGATAAACAAAATAGTTAAGCCAGTTTGTAAAAAGGGTACTTGCATAAACATGCCAACGGGCTTTAGGGATAGTATCGGGGTTATCGTTTTCAAAGTAATGAAGGGGGATACTGGGGTTAAGTCCTCTCTCTAAATCTCGCTGATACTCTTTTTTTAGGGTGTCGCGGTCATATTCGTGGTGCCCCATTATAAAAAATTGCCTACCCTCGCGGTCGCCAACAAGATGCAGACCAACTTCATCCGACTCGGACATAATTCTGAGTTTGGGATGGTTTGCAACCTGTTGCCTACTAGATTCGGTGTGGCGGGATTGCGGAACATATAAATAATCATCCATACCGTGAAAAAGTCTGGACTTTTCGGTGAGTATATCCACCTTAAAAACACCCGAAAGTTTCTCGCCCAAGGCGGTTTTTTCAATACCATAATGATAATAAAGACCTGCCTGTGCACCCCAACAAATATGTAGGGTTGAAAAAACATTGGTTTTAGACCATTCCATAATATCTTTAAGCTCTTGCCAATATTCAACCTCTTCAAAATCCATAAGCTCAACGGGGGCGCCTGTTATAATAAGTCCGTCAAACTGCTGACTTTTTATTTCATCAAAGGTGGTATAAAAATTAAGCAGATGCTCGGGCGAGGTGTTTTTTGCTTTATGGGTTGAGGTTTGCATTAAGGTTACCTCAATCTGAAGCGGAGTATTTGAAAGACAACGCAAAAGTTGAGTTTCGGTCTCAATTTTATTTGGCATAAGATTAAGTATTAAAATTTTGAGCGGACGAATATCCTGATGCAAAGCGCGGGTTTCGGTCATAACAAAAATATGTTCGCTCTCAAGAATTGCTCTTGCAGGCAAGTCATTGCTGATTTTAATCGGCATTAAATTACCTCTTTTCATAAAAAATATATTTAACACCATTATACACTCTTTTTTTTGCAAATACTATACCTAAGTTTAAAAAAAGAGGTGTTTTTTTGAAAAAAAGCAAAACTTTGATAATAAAATCGGCGTTTGGAGCACTTATCGGCACCATAAATGGATTTTTAGGGGCCGGCGGAGGCCTTGTTTGCGTACCGCTTCTTATGAAGATAGGAATGGATAGAAAAACGGCCCATGCAAATGCGGTTGCCGTAATTTTTCCTATAACCTTGGTAAGCGCAATAAGTTATCTTTTGCAGGGTAGAGTTGATATTTTTAAGCCACTTTTGTATATTCCGGGCGGAATTTTAGGTGCTACTATAGGAACAACTATCATGAAAAAAATATCGCCAACCCTAATACGAAGAATTTTTGGCGTGTTTATGATTTGGGCAGGTTGGAGGCTGATTTTTGGATGAATATTTTATTTAGCAGTTTGGCGGGACTTTTAGCAGGAACGGCGGGTGCAATGGGGCTTGGTGGCGGAAGTGTTCTTTTAATTTATTTAACTGTTTTTGCGGGGGTGAATCAAATTACAGCACAGGGAATAAATCTTATATTTTTCTTACCTACCGCTGCCTTCGCGGTTTTAATATATGCAAAGCGAAAAATAATAAAGTGGAAAACAATACTGCCTATAATGCTTTTTGGAGCGGTGGCAACGATTTTTTCAAGCTGGGCGGTGACTTTGGTTTCACCCGATATAATAAGAAAAATCTTTGGAGGAATTATAATGGTATATGGGGCATTGGAATTGTTTAAAAGAAGAGAAAAAGAGGAAACAAAAAAACCTATTGCTTGATAATATAAAAGGCGTATGATATAATAAATTAAAGGTGATTGGTAATGGAATTTTTCAAAAAATTATCCTCTTTTATAGATAAACATTTCGGTATAGCTATGGCGGTTATTATAGGCATACCTATAATAGCCCTTTCGGTGTGCCTTGTTTTTTTAGCTTTTTCAAATCAAAATCAAACGGCTAATAGTTCGGCAGAAAGTTTTATTGTTAGCAGTTCGCAAGATATGGTAAGTTCAAAAGAGCAAACCGTTAACGCAACAGTTTCGAGCGTTACTGATGATACTCTAGACCCCGAGATTTTAGAGCAAAAGTCAGATGTTGGTACAAAGGTAAATGCCGAGGATTTAACCCACAAAAAAGGCGAAGCGCAGGGTATAGACGTATCAAAATGGCAGGGCAAAATTGATTGGGCAAAGGTTAAAAATAGCGGGATTGACTTTGCCTTTATCAGAATCGGATACCGTGCTGAGAACGGAAAAATTTATAAGGATGATACTGCCGATTATAATATTCAACAGGCACAAAAAAATAATATTTTAGTTGGTGTTTATTTCTTTTCTACCGCAAAAAATCTTAGCGAAGCCACAGAGGAAGCCAAGTGGACAATCAACGCGGTAAAAGGCTATTCAATATCATATCCCGTTGTGTATGACTGTGAGGGTTTTTTAAATTCAAGCAGCAGAATGTATAAGCTATCGGCGGGGGACAGAAGTAAAAACGCATTGGAGTTTTTAAGTGTTATTAAAAACGCGGGGTATGATGCAATGTTTTATGGCGCGGCGGCAGAATTGGAGGACCCTGAGTGTTGGGATATATCGGTTATTGAGGCTACATATAAGGTTTGGGTTGCTCATTATCCCGAAAAAACCTATCCTGCCGTAGATACTCCCTATTATTTTGGCAAGTATGATGCCTGGCAGTACACAAACAAGGGAGTTGTTAATGGTGTTAACGGCTCGGTTGATATGGTGGTATCATATTTTACCAAAGAAAAGGCAGAGCCAAAAAACCCAAACGCCAAGTTGCCAACAGTTTCGGCACCCCTTACTGATGAAGAAAAACTTTATACCAAGGTAAACGAAGAGGTAACGGCAAAGGATGAAACCAACCTTAGAAGTGCGCCTAATACAAACAGTGATATTGTTTATACACTTAAAAACGGCGAGTTTATAAAAAGAATAGGGCTTGGCTCTAACGGATGGTCAAAGCTTGAATATAACGGAAAAATAGTTTATGCTGTATCAAGTTTTTTAACCACAAGCAAAACCCCATCATCAAAGCCCGTAACCTCTGTTAGTGATGGATTTAAAGAGGTGAGCGAGCAGGTGACCGCAAAGGATGCAACCAATTTAAGAAACGCACCTAGCACCGAGGGCACAACAATAGTTTATACGCTTAAAAACGGCGAGTTTATAAAGAGAATTGGCGTACATTCAAATGGTTGGTCAAAACTTATATACAACGGTCAAACGGTTTATGCGGTTTCAAACTTTTTAACAACCGAGAAAACTATATCATCAAACACCGAGTCTACAGAAGTTGATAAAAATAAATTTACGGCAGTCGATGATGAGGTTACCGCTTTAAACGAAACCAACCTTAGAAATGCACCTAGCACAGAGGGCACAACAATAATTTATACCCTTAAAAACGGCGAATATATTAAGCGAGTTGGGTTAAATGCAAATGGTTGGTCAAAACTTGAATACAACGGTCAGATAGTTTATGCCGCGTCAATGTATCTTGTTAAAAAAGGCGAATAAAACAACGGAGTTTTAAGATAATTTTCTTAAAACTCCGTTTTAATATTTAATCTTCTAAAAGCGCTTTATAAATATCACTCTTTTTAATGCCTGTTTCCTTTGCGGTTTGTTTAGCGGCATTTGAGAGCGATTCGCCCGATGCCATATATTCCTTTGCTATGGTTATTGCTTGTTCAAGCGTAAATTCTTTTGTGGCATCCTCTTTAGCGCCCGAGATAATAAGCACATACTCTCCCTTTGGTGATGCTTCTTCAAAATGGCTTAATGCTCCCTCAAAGGTGGTGCGAAAAACCGTTTCGTGAAGCTTGGTTAACTCTTTGCAAAGGGCGATTTCGCGGTTGCCAAAAACTATGAGCATATCCTTTAGTGTGCTTATAAGTTTGTGGGGCGCCTCATAAAAAATAAGGGTGCGAGTATCATTTTTAACCGCCATCAAATGCTCATTTCTGCTTTGCTTTGCAGTAGATAAAAAGCCTTCAAAGCTAAATCTACCGCTTGGCATACCCGAAATAGCAAGAGCGGTTATAACGGCGCTTGGTCCGGGAACCGAGCAAACCGTTATATCGTTTTGGTGGGCAAGGCGCACAAGCTCTTCGCCGGGGTCGGATATGGCGGGCATACCTGCATCGGTAACAATGGCACAACTTTCACCGCCAAGCAGACGGGATACAATCTGCTCACTTCTTAACTTGTGGTTATGCTCGTGGTAGCTAACCATAGGTGTTTCTATTTCAAATTTGTTTAATAATTTTAATGTTACACGTGTGTCCTCAGCGGCGATAAAGTCTACCGAAGCCAAAATTTCTTTGGCTCTGGGCGACCAATCACCAAGATTGCCAATAGGGGTTCCAACCACATATAAAATACCTGACATTTATTTTTTCACCTTTCGGATTATTAACTATATAAATCATACATTTTAAAGGCAAAAAAGTCAAGATTTTAGATTGACATTTAAAAACAAATAAAGTAATATGAACTTAAAGTTAAGGGGATGTTTTAATGTTTGATGGAAAATTAAAGGCAGTAACATTTAGCTATGATGATGCTGTAACACAGGATATAAGATTTATAGAGCTTTTAGATAAATATAATCTTAAATCTACTTTTAATATAAACTCCGAGCTTTTAGGCAGAGAAAACACCCTTGTTCGCGAGGGGGTAACAGTAAACCACAACAAAGTTCCAGCCAATAAGGTTAAAGAGATTTATAAAAATCATGAGGTTGCGGTTCATACCCTAACTCACCCAAACCTTAAAGGTGTTGAGAAGGATAATGAGGTTATCCGTCAGGTTAAGCAGGACAGAATAAATCTTGAAAAATTGGTTGGATATAATCTTTCGGGAATGGCATATCCTTGTGGTGGAGATTGTTACGATGAACGAGTAATTAAACTAATTAGAGAAAATACAGGTGTGAAATACGCTCGAACAACAAATGAAAATTATTCCTTTGATATTCAAACAAACCTTTTGGATTTTTCTCCCAGTGTTTATCATATGGATTTTGATAAAATGTTTGAGCTTGGCAAAAAGTTTATTGACCTTAAACCCGATAGCCCTAAAATTTATTACATTTGGGGTCATACTTATGAGTTTGATATTGCAAACACTTGGGATAAGATAGAAGAATTTTTAAAAATGATTTCGGGTAGAGATGATATTTTTTACGGCACAAATGAAGAGGTTCTTTTAGGAAAGGTATCAAATTTCAGGAAATAAAACAGTCGAAAGGTTTTAAAGCCTTTCGACTGTTTTTATAAAACCGTAAACCAACTTAAATGTTCATCCTCTTTAATTCCTTTTATGATAAAAACAATCTCGTCTGCGGCTTCAAGCATATCGTTAATGTTGTTTGTTTTTTCTGCCGATGCCATTCTTGCGGCAACTCTGCCTATATCATCTATTTCCTCGTGGTTTACAAAAATTGCTAAAATTTCTCGTTTGCTCTCCCAAAAGGATACAAAATCCTTTGCATAGTTTTTGTTGGTGACGGCATTATTGTGTATTTCGGTTATTCTTTTCTCCACCTCTTTGGAGCATCTGTTTATAATGGTTATACCCGTTATGCTAAGGATGATAATTAAAACCAAAATTATCCCCGCCGCTATCAAGCGTTTCATACACCCTTCTCCTTTTTAACTACAACACCCTCGCCGCTTTCATTCATTGTCATAACAAAAATATCCTTTTCGTTTAGGTTTTGTTTTTTTAACATAATCTTAAGGTCATCGCGAGTTTTGTTTAAAAATTTAAGACCGGCATCTACAATGGTTCCATCGCTTATTACCGTCATCGAAAGTCCGTTTTCCTCTGTTTTTATTTTCATATCCTTCGGCGTTAGTGGAGCAAAACTGCTTTTTGGCTTTACGCTTAAATTTCCGTTTATTTCAAGTATTGCAGATTCAATTTCTTCAAGTTCAAAATAGCCCTGCATTCTAAGCATTTCAATAAGGTCAAACACAGTCATTCTAACACTCTTCATAGCCTTTTGGTCAAGTACTCCGTTTTTGATTATCACAACCGATTTTCCACTAAAAATTCGGCGAAGTCTTAGATTTTTCATAACTATTATCGACGCAACAATTTCTAAAAACACCAACATAAAAATAGCAATCAAACCGATGCTGACGGGCTGCGAGGTGTCCTGCAAGGGTATTGCCGCAATCTCTGAAATAAGCAGAGTTATTACAAGCTCGGTAGGTTGCATATCACCAATCTGCCTTTTGCCCATTAGTCTAACACCAATAGTAACCAATATATACATTAAAACAGTTCTAACAATTACCTTTAACACAAAAATCACCCAAGCATATTATTGCCAAAGGGTATAATAAAATGTATTAAAATGTTTGACATTATCTCTTTTTTAGGTTATAATATTTTTATAAATAACAAAAGGGAGTTGTTTTCGGTGAAGTTTAAGCATTTAATGTGGATTATAACAGGCCTGGTTGCAGTTGTTTCTATGGCTGCCGGTGTTGCTGTTTTAGTAAACCGTTATTTAAATAGCAAAAAGAAGTTGGATTATATTGAGTGTGACTGTGATGTTGACTCTAATTTATTTGATGAAGAGGAAATTGCAGACTAATTAAATCAAAACATAAACGCGGTGCAGAAACTCTGCACCGCGTTTTTATATGGTTATTATCGTTTAATTAAGCGTGACAACTATCGCAATCGTGACAATCGTGGCATTTTTCGCCCAGAATCGCAACAGGGTCTATGCCTTGTTTTTCATAAAAATCCCAAAGAGCCGCTTTGATGGCCTGCTCTGCCAAAACAGAGCAGTGAATTTTATGTGCGGGAAGACCGCCTAAAGCTTCAACAACCGCCTTGTTAGATAGGGCAATTGCATCCTCAACGGGTTTGCCTTTTATCATTTCGGTTGCTATTGAGCTTGTTGCTATTGCAGAGGCACAACCATAGGTTTTAAATTTAACATCGGTGATAATGCCGTTATCGATTTTTAAAAATATCTTCATTATATCGCCGCATTTTGCGTTACCAACCTCTCCAACGCCATCGGCATTTTCAATTTCGCCAACATTTCTGGGGTTGGTGAAATGCTCCATAACCTGTTCGGTATACATAAAAGATTCTCCTTACTTTTCTTGTGATTTAATTTTATCCCAAAGGGGCGACATTGAGCGCAAACGCTCGATAATCTCAGGCAGAACCGACAAAATATATTCTGCATCCTCAAGGGTGTTTTCGTCACTAAAGCTTAACCTTAAAGAGCCGTGTGCAATTTCGTGAGGAAGTCCAATGCTGAGTAGCACATGGCTTGGGTCAAGTGAGCCCGAAGTACATGCAGAACCCGACGAAGCGCAAACACCCTTTAAATTAAGCATTAAAAGAAGTGATTCGCCCTCAATACCCTCAAAGCAGAGGCTAACATTACCGGGGAGTCTATGTGTTCTATCGCCGTTTACTCGGCTACGCTCGATTTTAAGCGCGTTATCCATAAGGTAATCGCGGATTTGTGTTAATTTTTTATTGCGCTGTGCCATTGTGGAAATAGCAAGTTCGATGGCTTTACCCATACCAACAATACCTGCGGTATTTTCGGTACCGGCTCTTTTGCCACGCTCCTGCGCGCCACCGTCAATAAGGTTTGGCAAGATGATGCCGCGTCTGATATAAAGGGCGCCAACACCTTTAGGTCCGTGGAATTTATGCGATGACATTGAAAGCAAATCAATGTTCTCAGCCTTAACATCAATTTCAACATTGCCAACCGCTTGAACGGCATCTGTGTGAAAAACAACACCCTTTTCTTTACAAAGAGCGCCGATTTCACTTATTGGTTGGATGGTGCCAATCTCGTTGTTGGCATACATAATGGTAACAAGAGCGGTATCCTCGCGGATAGCGGCTTTAAGGTCTTCTAAACGAACAATACCATTTTCATAAACGGGTAACAGGGTTATCTCAAAGCCTTGCTTTTCGAGTTTTTTAAGGCAGTGTAAAACGGCGTGATGCTCAAAAGCAGAGGATATAATATGTTTTTTGCCTTTAAGAGCCATTTTTTCGGCTATGCCTTTAATTGCCCAGTTATCCGATTCGCTACCGCCGCCTGTAAAATAAATCTCATTAGGCAAAGCGCCGATTGCATTTGCAACTCTTTCTCTAGCCTCGTTAACGGCTGCTTTTGCGCGACTGCCGAAATCATAAAGGCTGGATGCGTTACCATATTCGGTTGTAAGGTAGGGCATCATCTCATCAAGCACCTTGGGTGCAAGTGATGTTGTTGCCGCATTATCTGCATAAATAAAAGGTTTCATCTGTAAAAAACTTCCTTAATACTTTTGTGTACCTATTGTATACCATTTTAGTATAGTTTTCAATATCTTTTTCAAAAAATACCCAACTTTTTTTAATTTTGTATACAAGAATAAAAAAAGGAACCAAACAAAAAGGTTCCTTGGAGAAAATTACATATGATGGGAATCATTCCTTGTTTTGAAGCGACAACACAACTACTGCCAAAAGAATTAAAACAATTCCCAAAACGGCGGTAAGTGTGGGTATTTGCCTAAAAATAAAGATGCCTAATATATTTGCCACGAGCGGTTCAACACAGGCAATAACAGAAGCCTCACCGGCGGGAACAATCCTAAGTCCACAGGTATATAAAATATAGGGTAAAACTGTGGTAAAAAAGGCGATACCAATAAGCCAAAATAATGTTGAGGTATTGGTGGAGATGGTGTAAAGGGTTTGCCGCCAATCGCATAGAGGGGCAAGGCATAATGCCGAGAGTAAAAAGGCATAAAAAATTGATGTAAAAAAGTGATTTTCTTTAAGAGCAAAAATGCTGAATATACTGTAAAGGGCATATCCAAGCCCTGAGCCTAAGCCAAAGATAAGCCCCGTTGCAGACATTTTGCCACCAACACCCGACACTAAAAAGCACCCTAGTATTGCAAGGGCAAGGCAAACAAGCTTTACGGGGGTAAGCTTTTCTTTAAATAGTAAGGCAGATAAAATCACAACAAAAATTGGCGCGGTGTAAAGCAAAATACAGGCGGTGCCTATTGAGTTAAACTGCATTGATTTAAAATAGCATATGTTAAAAAGCGAAAAGCTTATAACTCCCATTCCAAAAAATGATGGTATGCTTTTGAGTTTTATTTTAAATAATTTAGGGTTATAAAACAGCAAAAACATTGCCAACATAATGGCTGTTAACAATGAGCGTAGTGCAGTAATTGTAACGCTATCCAAACCACTTTTTGTTAAGCTATTTGTAAATATGCTAATGGTTCCCCACAGTATGCCTGATAGGAGAACCATTATTACATTAAAGGATTTTGTATTAGTAAAGTTTTTCATAACTGAATTACATTTCACTTGGTGCATCAATTTTAAGCATTCTAAGCACGTTTGCAATAACCGTCTTTGCGGCAACGCAGAGATTAAGTCTTGCTTGTAGCAATTCCTCTGCCTCACCTTTAACTCTGCAAGAGTTATAAAATCTGTGGAACAAGGTTGCCAAATCGTATGCGTAGCGAGTAATAAGAGCGGGGTCAAAGCCTTCTGCCGCCGATACGATGGTCATAGGTAGAGCGGATAAATGGCGAATTATCTCGCGCTCCTCGGGTGCATTAAGACAGTCCAATTGCTCTGCCGAGCGGTCAAGAGGTTTAATGCCCTCGTTTTCTAAATTTCTTAAAATACTGCAAATTCTAGCGTGGGCATACTGCACGTAGTAAACGGGGTTTTGGCTTGATTGCTCAACCGCAAGGTCAAGGTCAAACTCTAAGTGTGTGTTAGGCTCTTTAGAGTTAAATACATATCTTGCTGCATCAATCGGAACCTCATCAAGCAGAGTTTCAAGCGTTACCGCCTTACCCGAGCGCTTAGAAAGTTTATATGTTTCACCGTTTTTAACAAGGCGAACCATCTGCATAATAACGATTTTTAGGCGGTTGGCATCCACGCCAAGAGCAGTTAGAGCCGCCATCATACGAGCAATATATCCGTGATGGTCGGCACCCAAAATATCAATAGCCAAATCAAAGCCGCGGGTTACAAGTTTATCATAATGGTATGCAATATCGGGAACAAGATAGGTAGGCACACCATTGGCACGCATTAAAACCCTGTCCTTCTCGTCGCCAAAATCGGTGGATTTAAGCCACAAGGCGCCCTCTTGTTCATAGGTGTAGCCCGATGCTTTGAGTTTTTCGATTATTTCGGTTACTGCACCGCTATTGTGAAGGTCGCTTTCCAAATACCAACGGTCATAATTTATGCGGTATTTTTCAAGGTCGGTTTTAAGCTTTGCAATATTTTTGGGGAGTGCAAAATCACAAAGCGCATCGCGACGGATATCTTCATCCACGCTTACGAATGTATCGCCGTGAATTTCGGCAAAGGCTTTTGCGTGTGCGGTAATATCATCGCCCAAATATGCATCCTCGGGAATTTCAACACTGCTATCAAAAAGCTGTAAATATCTAGCTTCTAATGAAATTTTGAACTTGTTTATCTGGTTACCTGCGTCATTAACATAAAACTCGCGCTTTGTGTCAAATCCTGCCCATTCATAAGCGGCGGCGATAGAATCACCCAAGGCACCGCCCCTTGCGTTACCTATATGCATTGGACCTGTTGGGTTGGCGGAAACAAACTCCACCAAAACCTTTTTGCCCTTGCCGTGCTCACTTTTGCCATAGTTATCGCCGCTTTTTAAAACATCTAAAACAATGTCGCTATAAAAACGGTCGGATAAATATAGGTTTATAAAACCGGGACCTGCAATTTCAACCTTGCTGATATAACCCGAAAACTCCATTTGTGCTTGAAGTTGCTCGGCTATCATACGGGGCGCTTTTTTAAGAGCTCTTGCCCAAACCATAGCGGCATTAAGAGCAAAATCTCCGTGACTTCTATCACCCGGAACCTCTATGTTAAAATCGGGCAGGTCTATCTGCTCAAAATCGCCGTTTTTAATGCATTTATCGGCGGCGGTTAATACCATTTGTTTAATTTCTGCTTTTGCTTTGCTAACTATTGCAGACATTTTTTACACTTCCTTTATTTCAATAAACATTTCGTTGCAGTTAATTTCAGAGTTGTTTACATCAACCGAATAAACAAGCTCTAACTCACCGCCCGAAGCGTTTAGTCTATTTTCAATTTTTTTACCAAAAAAGCCCATTGTCATATTACCATATGGGGTGGCATAAAGACTTTGACATCGTTTGCCCTGTTCTATAACAAAGCGACTTTTATAAGCTCCCGTTCGGGTTACTGTAACAGTATTTTCTTTAGAAACTTTAATTCTTGTTGTTATTGGTTGGTCGGGACCCGACAGAAACATATCCTGATATTTTATAAGATATGCTCCATCCTTAATGCTAAACTCACCCTCGGCGGTAAGCTCCATTTTATCGCTTTGCTTACCATCGGTTAGGGTGGTTTTAACCGTTACCATTACTTTTTTCATTTTAAGCCTCGATAAATTTTAAAATATCAATCTGTTTTACACTATCCTCTATATTTTCACTGAGCAAAATTTGTGCAATTTTAGAGAATGTGTTTGCTCTATCACTAACGAAATATTGGCAGTTGCCGCCTTTACTGTTTAAAGCATTATTCTTTTCAAGATATTCTTTAACCTTGTTGGCGGTCGCAGTACCGGGGTCGATAAGGGTTACAGAATCACCCAAAATATCCGCAAAAACATTTTTAAGTACGGGATAATGGGTGCAACCCATAATTAGTGTATCTGCCATGCCCTCGATAATTGGCTCTAAATATCGCTTAGCTACCTGTTTTACAACCTCATCATCTCTGGATATCCAACCTTCCTCTACCAAGGGGACAAAAAGTGGGCAGGAATTTGCAACTATAACCGCATCGGGTAAAAGCTTTAAAATTGCACGTGCGTGTGAGCGGCTATTTATGGTAACGGGTGTGCCAATAACACCAACCCTGCCTTGCTTTGTGGCTTTTGCGGCAACCTCGGCGGCGGGGGTTACAACCTCAATGAAGGGAACAGGAAGTTCCTTTGCCGTCATATATGCTACCGAAGAAACGGTGCCACAAGCCGCAACAATCATTTTAACGTTTTGGCTTAGCAAAAAAGCTTCATCCTCACGCGCGTATCGTTTTACAATATCGTTACTTCTTGTACCGTAGGGAACTCTGCCGGTATCACCAAAATAAACAATATCCTCATTTGGCAAAAGTCTTTTAAGCTCTTTAACAACTGTTAAGCCGCCAAGACCCGAATCAAAAACACCAATTGGTCTGTTATCCGACAAAGTGTTCTCCTCCAATCACAATAAATCTATAATATCATAACATATTTATTTTTTTTTTACAATAGTTATTCCGTTAAAATTTACAACTTTATTCTTTATTGTAGATTTGGTGAAAACAGGTTATAAATAATAAATATGCTCTTGCGATTATTGGTTTTGAAATATAATAAATAAAAAAATTATATAATCAATAAATAGGAGAAGTTAAACGCTTGATTTTAACGATTTGCAATAATATAATGTATAAATATTAAGTTTTATTATGTATAGAAAACAGAGCTTTCTTACTTATGTTTCTTATTAAAATAACAAAAGGAGGCATATTATGGGTATCGAACATATTGTTTTAAGACTTATTTTATCGGTTTTAATTGGTGGAATAATTGGCATGGAGCGTGGCAGACATGGTCGTGCGGCAGGTATGCGAACGCATATATTGGTATGTCTTGGTTCAACCATGACTGCATTAACGGGTGTTTTTATAAACTTAAATTTGGGTGGAACAGGCGACGTTAGCAGAATGGCGGCACAGGTTATATCGGGTGTTGGTTTTTTGGGCGCCGGTATGATTATACTCAAAAATGGCAGTGTGGTTACAGGACTCACCACCGCCGCAGGTGTATGGACGACTGCAACGATAGGTATAGCCTTAGGTTATGGATTTTATTTAGGAGCAGGCATCGCGGCATTTTTATTTTTAATAACCACACTTTTACTTGCAAAGCTTGAAAAAATAAAACGAAAAACCGAACTTATATATTTTGAGATTGAAAATATGCATACCTTGAATGAAACACTAAAAGAGATTGAAGAAAAATTTGGCATAAGCGATGATTATGTAATAGTTTCGCCCAAAAGCGGAAAACAGGGTAATTTGGGCATAAATATAACAATAGATAAAAAATTACATATAAAACCCGAGATGCTTTGCAAAATAAATAATGTTATTTTTGCAGTAGGACTGGAAAGAACTTAAAAATTATTCTATATTGTAGACTTTAAAGAAAAAATTATAAAAAGTCAGTTTATTAACAAATTGTTCACAAATTTGTTGTATACTACCAAAGGTTTAAAAAATTGACCTTTAAAAAAGGGAGTAGCTGGCAACCTTAAGGGGTTGTTATAATTGGCGTCATTACGATGGAATTTTCTATCCGCCGTTATATTAAATAGCAAGACTTTTACCGTACATACAAGATGTTGCTTGTGTTAGGTAAAGGTCTTTTTGTTTAAATAAAAACAAAATGTCAAAAATAAAATAGGAGATGATTTTGTGCCATTTTTAAATGAAGTAGCATTATTTTTTAGTGACCTATTTGGCAACGTAGTTCAGCTTGATATTAAGCAGGTTGTAATGTGGGTTATCGGCGGTGTGCTTATTTATCTTGCCATCGCAAAGGATATGGAGCCGACTTTACTGCTTCCTATGGGCTTTGGCGCCATCTTGGTTAACCTGCCTTTTTCGGGTGCAGTAGGTGAAGAGGGTGTTTTAACAATACTTTTTAATTCGGGTATTGCTAACGAACTTTTTCCGCTTTTGCTCTTTGTTGGTATAGGTGCTATGATTGATTTCGGTCCGCTATTATCTAATCCTAAACTTATGCTCTTTGGCGCGGCGGCGCAGTTTGGTATATTCTTTACCTTTAGTGTTGCATCTTTGTTTTTTGATATTAAAGATGCGGCATCTATCGGTATTATTGGTGCGGCAGATGGACCCACTTCAATATTCGTGGCAAACCATCTAGGCTCGAACTATTTGCCTGCAATTATGGTTGCAGCATACTCGTATATGGCACTGGTTCCTATTGTTCAGCCTCCCGTTATTAAACTTATCACAACCAAAAAGGAAAGACTTATCCGTATGCCTTATGAGCCCAAAGAGGTTTCAAAACTTACCAGAGTTTTATTCCCCATAGTTATTACCGCTATTGCTGGTTTAGTTGCACCTACCAGCGTTGCCTTGGTTGGATTTTTAATGTTTGGTAACCTTATTCGCGAGTGCGGAGTTTTAGATTCATTATCCGAAACCGCTCAAAAGGTTTTGGCAAATCTTGTAACCATTTTCCTTGGAATTACAATAGCATCAAGAATGACCGCCGAGGAGTTTTTGGTGCCCGAAACCTTGCTTATTTTAGGTCTCGGCTTGTTTGCATTCATTTTTGATACCGTTGGCGGTGTTATGTTTGCGAAATTCTTGAATCTGTTTATGAAGAAAAAAATCAACCCAATGATTGGTGCGGCAGGCATATCTGCATTCCCAATGTCTGCAAGGGTTGTTCATAAAATGGGACTCGCTGAGGACCCCCAAAACTTCTTGCTTATGCACACAATAGGTGTTAACGTTTCGGGTCAGATTGCATCGGTTATTGCCGGTGGCCTCATAATCAACCTTGTAAGCTAATTAGGAGGTAATAAAATGTTTAATTTAGAAAGATTTTTAAGCACACTTCCCGTTATGCTTAAG
Organism: Acutalibacteraceae bacterium; assembly: GCA_045577495.1. Classification (GTDB taxonomy): domain Bacteria; phylum Bacillota; class Clostridia; order Oscillospirales; family Acutalibacteraceae; genus UMGS1279. Next base: position 18,123 of record JAZNIK010000071.1, on the reverse strand, counting down.
GGTATGTTGGGAATATTTATTGTAACGGCTATAATTATTTTAACAATAGTTTTGCTTAGCAAATTTACTAGCAAAAAATAGATTTTTAAAAATCACCTCAACGAAAAAGTGTTGAGGTGATTTTTTTGGCTTTTTATCTTGAAAAATTAAAAATAAAATAGTATAATAAACTGTGTATTTATATGCGGTTTGTTGAAATAATAAATCATATTAAGCAAAGGCGAAAATCTTGCTTTTAAAATCAGGCTCGGATTATTCGTGTCAACTTAGCGAAAGGTGATTGATTTATGATTAAAACAGACTTTAACGATTCTAAAAATACACAGTCAAATAATGACGAAAATCAAGAGAATACAGCGGGTGTTACCAAACAACAGTTAGAGCAAATTAAAGAGATTGGCTCGGTTACTCCCACAAATGGCAAATATGTTATTCACTGTCTTACTATTGCGGGTGAGATTGAGGGTCATATTCAGCTTCCGCAGGGCACAAAGGCAACAAGGTATGAGCATGTTATTCCCAATCTTGTTGCAATTGAGCAAAATGACGAGGTTGACGGAATGTTGGTTATCTTAAACACCGTTGGTGGTGATGTTGAGGCAGGTCTTGCCTTGGCAGAGCTTATTTCGGGTATGAGCAAACCAACAGTATCTTTAGTGCTTGGCGGCGGTCATTCCATCGGTGTTCCACTTGCGGTGGCATCGAATTATTCCTTTATTGTTCCGTCTGCCACTATGACCATTCATCCTGTGCGCACAAACGGGCTTGTTTTGGGGGTTCCTCAAACACTAAACTATTTTGAAAAAATGCAGGAAAGAATAACAGATTTTATAACAACCAATTCAAATGTAAGTTCGGATAAAATCCATTCTCTTATGATGAATACAGGTGAGCTTGCTACCGATATGGGAACAGTCCTTCGCGGTGAAGATGCGGTTCAGATCGGGCTTATTGATAAGGTTGGCACTTTAAGCGAGGCAATAAAAAAGCTTTATAGCTTGATAGAGGATAATAAAAACAATAAAAAATAATGGGCTAAAGCCCGTACATATTTTTTGGAAGGATGTAATTAAATGCCGGCAAAAAAAGCCACAAGGGGCAGACCCCCTAAAAAGAAAAGCGCTACTGCTACCGAAATTAAAAGAAGTAGGCAGGAAACAAAGCAAAAGCCAACTGGTAACCGTGAGCTTACCGCTATTTTGCTTTTTGCTTTAGCCTTGCTTATCTTGTTTTTGGTATTTATTGAGGGTCAAAGCGCGTGGACATTCTTACATAATGCTTTGTTTGGTATATTCGGAGTATGTGTTTACACATTGCCTTTATTTATAGGCTTTGTGGCAGTTTTTTGCGCTTTGGACAGACTGAATTCAAGCGTAACCGTCAGGCTTGTAGAGTCGGCGTTTTTAGTTGTGTTTTTAGGTGCCGCAATAGATGTTTTTGGGAGACACCCACAGGTTGAGAACTTTGGTGAGCATCTTGTAAATGCGTATAAAAACGGCGTTGAAATTAAAGGTGGCGGATTTTTGGGTGCCCTTATCGGTGAGCCGCTTTATTTGGCTTTTGGCAAAGCGGGTGCAGGCGTTACCGTATGCCTTGTTATTTTTGTTTTATTTATGCTGCTTACAGGAACAACCCTTATAGGCTTGTTCCGTACACTCGTAAAACCTGTTAAAACTATCGAGCGTCAGGCTAGTGAAACCTTTGCCTTGGCAAAAGAGCAAAGAGAAGAACAAAAAGCCGAAGCCGAAAAGAAAAAGGCTTTTGAGTTTGATATTCCCGTTGATGATATACCTGAGGAGCGCGAGATTGTAAAAGAAAGTCTTGGAAGAAAAAGCCGTAGAGTTGTTGCGGCATATCACGATGTTCCTCAGGATGAAGTACCGATTCCCGATGATGCAGATGCACCTGCCTCAAGTGCCGAATTTATCGATGGTGATGAATCGGCAGTTATAACCGAGAACCCCGAAAAGATTAGTTCTGCCGAGGTTAGAGTTGCCAAGGCAGAGGTTACTGCCGAGATAGAATCTGCAGAAGCAGTAGAGGAGGAATATCATTTTCCACCTGTTAGTCTGCTTACCGAAAACCGCAGAAAAGGTGCGGCACAAAGTGAAAAGGATTTAAGAGAAACTGCAGAAAACCTTGTTAACGTTTTGCGTAGCTTTGGCGTTGAAACAAGGGTTCTGGATGTTAGCCGTGGTCCTGCCGTTACAAGATACGAGCTTCAACCCTCCGCAGGTGTTAAAATCAGCAAAATCACAGGTCTTGCAAACGATATTGCGCTTAACCTTGCAACAAGCGGTGTTCGTATTGAAGCCCCTATTCCTAACAAGGCAGCGGTTGGTATTGAGGTTCCCAATAAATCTACCGCGGCGGTTGGTGTGCGCGACATTATCGAAACTGTAGAATTTATGACGGCAAAAAGCAAACTTACTGTTGCGCTCGGTAAGGATATTGCGGGTAAAGCCGTTATGACCGATATATCAAAAATGCCGCACGGACTTATTGCGGGTGCAACAGGTTCGGGTAAATCGGTTTGCATTAACTCAATTATTATCAGTCTTTTATATAAAGCAAACCCCGATGATGTTAAGCTTTTGATGATTGATCCAAAGGTTGTTGAGCTTGGCATCTATAATGGTATTCCGCATTTGCTTATCCCCGTTGTTACCGACCCGAGAAAAGCATCGGGTGCGCTTGGCTGGGCAGTGCAGGAGATGGAAAAAAGATATCGCCTTTTTGCAGAAAATGATGTTCGCAATTTGGAGGGTTATAATCACTTGGCAGAGATGAGTGATGATTTACCCAAAATGCCACATATCGTTATCATTATAGACGAACTTGCAGACCTTATGATGACGGCACCAAACGAGGTTGAGGATGCTATTTGCCGTATCGCTCAAAAGGCAAGAGCGGCGGGTATGCACCTTATAATCGCAACTCAGCGTCCATCAGTTGATGTTGTAACAGGTCTTATCAAGGCAAACGTTCCTACTAGAATTGCTTTTGCGGTGTCTTCTCAGATAGATAGTAGAACCATTTTAGATATGGGCGGCGCCGAAAAGCTTTTGGGTAAGGGCGATATGCTTTTTTGTCCTGTTGGTTCAAATAAACCCACAAGAATTCAGGGTTGCTTTGTAAGTGACGGTGAGGTTGAAAAGGTTGTTGAGTTTATTAAAAAGGGAAAAACCAGTGAATATGATGAAACCATAAGCGAAGAGATTGAGCGTATGGCGGTTAAACCTAAGGAAAAGGGTGGTAAGCTTGATGCTGGTGAGGGTGGTAGTGACCGCGACCCAATGATAAATCAAGCCATTGAATGTGTTATTGATTCGGGTCGCGCATCATCATCATTACTGCAAAGCCGATTAAAACTTGGCTACGCCAGAGCGGCTAGAATAATAAATGAGATGGAAGAAATGGGCGTAATAGGCCCGTATGAAGGCTCAAAGCCTCGTCAGGTGCTCATAACGAAGGCACAGTTTTTAGAGATGCAGGCAGGTAGTAGCGACGAGGAATAGTGTATTGGAGTAAAAGCTAATGGGTTTTTTGCCGATTTGTAAAGAGGACGCCGCAAAGCGCGGATGGGAAACAGTTGATTTTGTTTTTATTACGGGTGACGCATATGTTGACCACCCTAGCTTCGGCACGGCAATTCTCACCCGTTTGCTTGAGGCAGAGGGTTATAGCGTTGGTATAATTGCTCAACCTAACTTTAAAAATACTGAGGATATTTCCCGTTTTGGCAAACCTAACCTTGCCTTTATGATAAACGCAGGTAATATAGATTCAATGGTGGCGCACTATACCGCCGCTAAACGCAAAAGAAGTGATGATGCTTATTCACCAGGTAATAAAGCGGGTCTTAGACCCGATAGGGCGGTTACGGTGTATACCAAGCTTGTTAAGGAGAGATTCCCCGATACGCCTGTAATTATCGGCGGTCTTGAGGCATCACTCAGGCGTTTTGCACACTATGATTACTGGAACGATAGCGTTATGCAGTCGGTACTCACCGAGTCGGGTGCAGATATTCTCTCTTTCGGTATGGGCGAAAGGTCTACAAAAGAACTGGCCAAAGCCTTGGCTTCGGGTAAGCCGATAAACGAAATCACAGATATTTTAGGCACTTGTTATAAAACCAAAAATGTTGAGGGTATAAACGGAATAATGTTGCCCTCGTTTGAAAAGGTTAGTTCATCAAAAGAGGCTTATGCAAATGCTTGCAGAGTCCAGTATGATGAGATGGATGCCGTTCGCGGTAAGCGTTTAATACAGATGCAAAAGGGTGGAGAATATATAGTTCAAAATCCACCAATGCCACCTCTTACAACAAAGGAGATGGATGAGGTTTATGCTCTGCCGTATGAGAGAACGTATCACCCCATTTATGAAAAGCTTGGCGGTGTTCCCGCAATTAAAGAGGTTGAATTTTCGGTAACCCATAACAGAGGTTGCTTTGGCGCTTGTAATTTTTGCTCTATTGCCTTTCATCAGGGTAGGCAAATAAGCGTAAGAAGTAAGACTTCGGTTTTGAGCGAGGCAGAGCTTTTAACCAAAAATAAAAACTTTAAGGGCTATATTCACGATGTTGGCGGACCTACCGCAAACTTTAGAACAACCTCTTGCGATAAACAACTTAAAAGCGGTCTTTGCAAGGGTAAAAAGTGCCTTGCGCCAACAAGATGCCCTGCCTTAAAAATAGACCATACCGAGTATCGTGAAATTTTATCCGAAATGCGAAAAATTCCAAAAATCAAAAGCATTTTTATCCGTTCGGGTATTCGATATGATTATCTTATAGCCGATAAGGATGAAAGATTTTTCAAGGATTTGGTTAGGTATCACGTAAGCGGTCAGTTAAAGGTTGCACCTGAGCATTGCTCGGCGGCGGTTTTGGATAAAATGGGCAAACCGCATATTGAGGAATATTTAAAGTTTCAAAAGCGTTTTTACGAGCTTACAAAGGGAATGAATAAGGAGCAATATTTAGTACCATACCTTATGTCAAGCCACCCCGGAAGCACACTTTCCGATGCGGTAGATTTGGCAGTATTCCTTAAAAAGCAAGGCATACATCCAAGGCAGGTTCAGGATTTTTATCCCACACCGGGTACGATTTCAACCTGTATGTTCTATACCGGGCTTGACCCATACACAATGAAGCCTGTTTATGTTAGCAAAACGGCAGAGGAAAAGGCAATGCAACGTGCTTTACTTCAGTATTTTAAGCCTGAAAATAGACCTGTTATTGAAAAAGCGCTTAAACTAACCGGTAAAACAAGGCTTATCGGCCGTTCGCCCGAATGTCTTATTTTGCCGTCTGCTACAAGCAAAATGCAAAACAACAATTCTAAAAAGACTTCAATAAATTCTCGCAGGGGGAAAACAAATCGTTGGGAACCGAAAAAGAACCGCAAGAGAAAATAAAAAGCTTTAAAATTTTTGTTGTCATATCGTTAGTTGCCGTTTTGTTTTTTGCACCCGTTCTTTGCGAGGTGGCTTATAGTTTTGGGTATATTTCAAAATCACCCGCAAATGAACTTCTAAAGGTGTTTGGCGCATCGGCTACAGATGATGAGAGTGAGTTTGTTGAATTTTTATCGGTAGGTCAAGCCGACTCTACCATTATAAAAAGCAGAAATATGTGCGCGGTTATAGATTTTGGGCTAAAAGATGAAAGTGATTTAATTTATAAACGGCTGAGAAAGCTAGGGATTAAAAAGGTTGACTTGGCGATAGCAACACATAATGATAGTGACCATTTAGGCGGTTATTTGGACCTTGCAGAAAATATAAAAATTGATAAACTTGTAATAAATAAGCTTACAAAGTGCGATGAAAATAAGGATTTATATTATAAAACAATAACTACCGCAGACGCCAATAATACCGAGCTTGTTTTGCCAAATGTTTCGGATAGTTTTAAAATCGGTAATGCGGTTTTAGAAATTTTGTATGTTAACCCGTCGGCAGAAAGTTCAAACAATAAAAGCATAGTAACTATGCTTACATTAAATGATAAAAAGGTATTATTTACGGGCGATTTAGAGGGCGATGAAGAACTAAAACTGCAAAGCTTGGTGCCCAATTTAGATTGTGATATTTTAAAACTCGGTCATCACGGCTCCAAAACATCAACTAGTGATGAGTTTTTAAGTAGAACAACACCCAAAATTGCTATTGCTTCTTGCGGATATGATAACAACTACAATCATCCCTCAAAAGAGGTTTGCCAAAGACTTGGAAAATTCAGTGTTAAGATTTACAGAACCGATTTAGACCAAAATATCAGATGTGAAATTGGAAAAGAAAATATAAAAGTTTTTAAAATATCGTAAAAGAGTTGAAATTATGATAATTTTAGATAGATATGAGGGCGAATATGCTCTAATTGAAGAAGATGGCATTATTAAAAAGGTAGTAAAAGAGAGGGTTGAAAATTCTGCAAATGAGGGCAGCGTTTTAACCTTTAAGGATGGAAAATACTTTTTAGATAAGGCAAAAACAAAAGCCCGACGAGAAAAACTCATCGAGCTACAGGATAGCTTGTTTGATTAGTGACTAACTTCGTGGTTTGTTTCATGCTCACTTCGGAATAAAAGTGAAATACACCACACCGATGCCAAGCCAACAAGGGTGTAGATAATTCTACTGAAAATAGCATCCTGTCCGCCGAAAATCCAAGCGACAATATCAAAACCAAAAAGGCCGATGCTACCCCAGTTAAGTCCGCCTATGATTGAGAGAATAAGGCAAATTTTATCAAACATTTTTTTCTTGCTCCTTTTATAGTAGTGCGACAAGCTTTTTAATCGGTTGCCTATCTTTATTTTGTTCAATAAAAAATTAAATATACAAACAATTATAGTGGAGGAAAAATTATGAAAAAAAATCAAATTTTAGCATTCGATTTTGGTGCATCAAGCGGTCGCGCAATGCTTTCCAGAATTGAAAACGGCAAAATGATTATCGAGGAGGTTCACCGCTTTGCCAACGAGCCTGTCGAGGTTGCGGGTCATTTGTATTGGGATGCTTTGCGCCTCTTTCACGAGATAAAGCAGGGTATTTTAAAGGCAAATGCGGCAGGTGGCTTTGATAGTATTGGTATTGATACTTGGGGCGTTGATTTTGGCCTTTTAGATGAGCACGGCGAACTTTTGGCAAACCCTGTTAACTATCGTGACATTCGCACCGAGGGCATGCAGGAAGAATTTTATAAACACATGTCTAAGGAAGAACTTTATGCCGAAACAGGTATTCAGCAAATCGACCTTAACACAATTTATCAACTTCAGTATTTAGTTAAAAATCGTAAAGAGACTTTAAATCAAGCAAAAACACTTTTGCTTATGCCCGACCTTTTTGCATATTTTTTAACAGGTGCTAAAAGAATTGAGTATTCAAACGCATCTACAACAGGATTACTCGACCCCAGAACAAAGGATTGGAACGAAAAGGTTTTAAAGGCTTTGGGCGTTTCAAAACACCTTTTTGCAGAAATTATTAAACCGGGCGAAGCATATGGTATGCTTTTACCCGAAATATGCGAGGAGCTTCACTGTGATAGCGTTCCCGTTGTTGCAGTTGCTTCGCACGATACTGCATCAGCAGTAGCATCTGTTCCAACTCAGGATAAAAACTTTGCATATATTAGTTGCGGTACCTGGTCGCTTTTTGGTACCATTAACGATGACCCAATTCTAACCGAGGAGTCAAGACAAATTGGATTTACAAACGAGGGCGCATCGGACGGAAAAATCCGTTACCTTAAAAACATTATGGGACTTTGGCTTATTCAACAGTCAAGGCAGGAGTGGAAGCGTCAAGGTCTTGATGTTTCCTTTGATGAGATGGAGCGTGCCGCTAAAGAGGCAGAGCCGTTTAAATGCTTTGTAGACCCCGATGCTAAGGATTTTGTTGCCCCCGGTAATATGCCAAAACGCGTTCAAGAATTTTGTGAGCGTACAGGGCAGTATGTTCCACAGACTATGGGCGAAATTCTTCGTTGTATCTATCAAAGTCTAGCCTTCAAATATCGCTACTCTACCGAAATGTTAGAAAAACTTTCAGGCCATGAACTTCCTGTAATTCATATGATTGGCGGCGGTATTAAGGACCAACTCCTTTGCAGTATGACAGCAGATTATTGCGAGAAAAAGGTTATGGCAGGTCCTGTTGAGGCAACAGTTACAGGTAATGCAGCAGTTCAAATGATGGCATTTGGTATGATAGAGGATTTGAATTCTGCAAGAAAAATCATTGAAGAAAGCTTTGATGTTAAAACATATATGCCAAACACAGTTGATGGCATTATAGAGGCGTTTGAGGAGTTTAAAAAGCATCTTGGCAAATAGTTTTTAAATTAAAGCAAAGGGGGTATTTGCTTTGAAAAAACAACATTTTATGATTGGCTGTAATTATTGGGATTCTGTTCACGGAACAGATATGTGGAAATATTACGACCATCAGGTAATAGAAGAAGATTTAAAAGTGCTTAGTGAAAATGGCGTTAAATATATGCGCGTGTTTCCAAACTGGCGTGATTTTCAACCTGTATACAGAACATATGCTTGGCGTAATAATCCTTGTGAATATGTTGATGTAAATGAGAAACCGATAGGCCAAGGCGACGGTGTTGACCCAAAAATGCTTGAGAACTTTGAGGATTTTTGTAATACCGCTAAAAAATATGGTATGGGTCTTGTTGTGTCTGTTTTAACAGGTTGGATGAGTGGCAGAATGTTTGTTCCACCCGCTCTTGAGGGCAAAAACCTTATTTCTGACGGAGAGGTTTTAATGTGGGCACAACGCTATATAAAGCGTTTTGTTTCTCATTTTAAGGATTTTGACGTTATTAAATATTGGGATTTGGGTAATGAATGTAACTGCCTTAGTGAAGCATATACCCGCGGTAGCGCATACACATGGACCGCCTTTGTTGCGAATACCATTCGTTCGGCAGACCCCTCAAGAGAAATTATGTCGGGTATGCATGCGCTGAGTGAAACTCCCGGCGGTGTTTGGAATATTATGGACCAAGCCGAGCTTACCGATATTCTTACCACGCACCCTTATCCATCGCCGACTATTGGTGCCAATGTTGAGCCGATAAACCAAATGCGAACAACCATTGCCCCCACAGCTCAAACGGTGCTTTATTCAAGTGTTGGCGCAAAACCCGCTTTAATTCAAGAGCAGGGAACCTTTAATGATATGCTGGGTCATCGCGAATTTGCGGCTGACTTTGTTAGGGTTAATCTTTTTTCGAGCTGGTCGGTTAGCGGTAAGGGATACTTCTTCTGGTGCGGTCACGAGCATTTAAAACTATCAAAACCGCCATACAGTTGGGCTATGATAGAGCGTGAACTAGGACTTTTGGATATCCAGCGCAAGCCAAAGCCTGTTGCAAGAGAATTAAAGGCATTTGGCGAGGTTTTAGATAAGCTTCCCTTTGATGAGCTTCCAAAACGCAAGACCGATGCCGTATGCATATCCACCCTTAACGGCAGAAACTGGGAAAGCGCTGCGGCCAGTTATATTTTAGGTAAGCAGGCGGGACTGGAAATTGAGTTCAGAGATTGGACTCAAACAGAGCAGATACCAGAGGCTCCGATATACATAGTTCCAAGCATTAAGGGTTGGCAGGTAATGTTTAAGCAAACATATGATTACCTTATTGATAGGGTTGAAAACGGCGGCGCAACGCTGTATATTTCGGCAGATAATGGCTTGTTAACTGAGTTTGAAAGAATTTTTGGACTTCGTTCAAATGGTGTGTTCCGTGGGTTTAAAAATTCGGTAATGGAAATGAAAACAGCCGATGGTGAATTTGCACTTCCCTTTAGTGGCGAGGCAAATATTTATCTTGAAAGCATTGGCGCCGATATTGTTGGCAAAAACAATGAGGATAATGTAATCTTTTCTAAATATAAATTTGGTAAAGGTACAGTTTATTTTCTCAGTTTTCCGCTTGAAACAATGTTGTGGGATAAACCGGGCTCTTTTAATGAGGCTAACCAAAAACCATATTATAGGATTTATAGCGAAATAGGCCGCGAGCAGATAGATAAAAAAATCTGTGTTAGTAATAATGCTTTTATCGGCGTTACAGAGCATATGATAAATGATGATGAAGCGATTATTGTAGCCGTAAACTATGATGATAAAACCCATAAAACAGAGTTTAAGGTTAAAGATGGCTTTAAACTTGAGACACTTTATGGTGATGCTAATGAAATCACAAAATGTAACGGCGCGATATATCTAGCAAAAAGAAAATAATCTTAAGAGGTGGAAAAATCCACCTCTTTTATTTTATAAAAGTATTTATATCAAATCTGCGATATTTAATATAGGCAGATTTTTCTTTTCGCACATATCTTTGATTTTTATGGAATTTCCACCTAAATTTGCAACATAGCAAAGGGCATAATCTGATCTATCTATCATCCATTTGTTTCTTCTGTGAATAGCATATCTAGGCGGAACTTTTTCTAAACTATCAGGGAAAATAGTGTCGGAAAAATCTTCAATAATAAATTTGTTTTTAGAACTAGGGTGATAAGCCAAAACAACATAATATTCTATATTAGGATATATGGATTTTAAAGATTTTAATGTTTTCCTTGCTAAGTAGTCAAAATTGCCTTGATTTCCTAGATAAAACAAATTGATGTTTTTATGCTCTATCAGCTCAATCAAAGGTTCTTTCAAAATTTCGCTTATGCTTAAAGGTGTATCTCTATGTCCAAAAAGTACGCAATGCATTTATATTACTCCTTAAAGAAAATAGTATACTTAAAATGAGTATACTATCACATTATATCACAAAATAATCTTAAAATATACTTAAATTAAGATTTTTTAGGTGATTTTATGAGAAATAAGAATAATAAACATTTAGGCATAGAGGTAAATCCTGAGTTACATTACAAGTTGCACTATATTTCTAAATACGAGGGTCGTTCTGCAAACGGGCAGATTTTATATCTTATCCGTCAGTGCATAAATAAGTTTGAAGAGAAAAACGGTAAAATTGAAATACCAGAAGAAAAATAAAATTCCCTCTTGACAAAATAGGGAGCATATGTTAAAATATCATTCGACAATAAAGCAGAACAGACCGAACCGTTCTCACCCTCAGGTTTTCTAAAAGGGTTAATATGGCAAAAATCTTTGTTGATTTATGCTTATTTTGTGTTTACGCACGGACGGTCTAAATTTGGCTGTCCGTGCTTTCATTTAGGTTTTGGAGGTGCTTTACAATTAGCATTAAAGAGTTAACCATTAACGAGGAAATTCGCGAAAAGGAAGTCAGAGTAATCGATACCGACGGTTCTCAGCTTGGCATTATGGAAACAGCCAAAGCGTTGGAGATTGCTTACAAAAAGGATTTAGACCTTGTTTGTATGTCGCCCAATGCAACACCGGTTGTTTGCAAAATTATGGATTACGGTAAATACCGTTTCGACCAAGCAAAGCGTGAGAAGGAATCCCGCAAAAATCAAAAGGTTGTTGAAATGAAAGAGATTCGTTTAGGTCTTAGCATTGACACACACGATTTTGAAACAAAGGGCAACCAAGCAAACAAGTTTTTGCGCGGTGGCCATAAGGTAAAGGTTTCTATTCGTTTCCGTGGTCGCGAGATGGGGCATCCTGAAATCGGTTTAGAAAATATGAACCGTTTTGCAGAGTATTGTTCTGAATTTTCCGTGGTTGAAAAACCTGCTAAAATGGAAGGTCGCAATATGCTGATGTTCTTGGCACCTAAGCCTACAAAATAATTTGTTGAAAGTTTTTAAGGAGGATATTTATTATGCCTAAAATCAAAACTCATAGTGGTGCAAAAAAACGTTTTAAACTCACCAAAACCGGTAAGGTAAAACGCGCACACGCATTCAAATCTCATATTCTTAACAAGAAAACTACAAAGCGTAAAAGAAATTTGCGTAAAACCGTTGTTGCTGACGTGACCAACGTTGCTGCGGTTAAAAGAATGGTTCCTTACAAATAAACCATAAACCAAAACAATAAAATAAAATTAGTTGGGAAGAAATTTGCTTCCCCTAAATAACGGAGGTAACTATAAATGGCACGAGTAAAAGGCGCAATGATGACGCGCAAAAGAAGAAAAAAGGTTTTAAAGCTTGCTAAAGGCTATTTTGGTGCAAAGCACAGATTATTTAAAACTGCTAAAGAGGCTGTTATGAAATCGGGCAACTATGCCTATATCGGCCGTAAACTTAAAAAGCGTGATTTCCGTCGTTTGTGGATTACACGTATTTCCGCTGCTGCAAAGCTTAACGGAATGAACTACTCCACATTTATGAACGGTCTTAAAAAGGCTGGCGTTGAGATGAACCGCAAAATGCTTGCTGATTTGGCTGTTAACGATGCTGCTGCTTTTGCAACTCTTGTAAAGACTGCAAAAACTGCACTTGAGAAATAGTTGTTTTCGCCCGAGTAGGTGTATGCTCTCGGGCGGTTTTTTGTTTTTAAATTAAAGAAAAGTGTGGTGTTTGGTGTGATAACTTCTAAGGATAATGCAAGAATTAAAAAGGTTGTATCTATTGTTTCTTCGGCTAAAAAAAGGCGTGAAAGCGGTCTGTTTGTCCTTGAGGGAACAAGGCTTTGCAGCGAAGCATTAAGGGAAGATATTTCGGTTTGCGAGATGTTTTACACCGCATCGGTTTTGGCATCACACAGTGAGCTTATAACAAAACTCAAAAACCGCGCAGAGTTTAGTGATGAGGTATCAGAAGCGGTTTTTTCAAAGCTTTCGGATACCTGCTCACCTCAAGGAATATTGCTTACAGTTTCCTTTAAAAGTCAAATTAAACCTTTGGATACGGGCAGATTTATCGCTTTTGAAAGGGTTAGCGACCCATCTAATCTGGGTGCCGCCGCCAGAACGGCAGAGGCGCTTGGCTTTTCGGGTATAATTCTTTCTAAAAACGGAGTTGACCCATTTTCGCCAAAATCATTAAGGGCATCAATGGGCGCACTTTTGCGTTTGCCCGTGATTTACTCTGAGGATTTTTTAAAAACTCTTGAGGAGTATAAGAAAAAAGGCTTTAAAATAAGTGGTACTGTGGTAGATTCTGATGTAATGCATATAAATAAAACAGAATTTACCGACAATGAGGTTGCCGTTATAGGTAACGAGGCAAACGGTATGACTGAAGAGGCTAAAAAGGTTTGCGATAGGCTAATTACCATTCCAATGGCGGGTAAAGCAGAATCACTTAACGCCGCCGCTGCTGCCGCGATTGTAATGTGGGAGATGTGCCGATGAACAAACCACAGTTTACAAAGGAATACTCATATATTTGGCTTTCAAGAGTTTTGGGCGCGGGTAGCAACAAGCTTTACGATGTTCTTGCGCTTAGAGAGAATATTCAGCAGATTTTAGGCTTGTCTTTTGAGGAATGGAAGCTTAGCGGAATCTTATCACCTAGTGAGCTTAAAAGATTAAAAAGCATAAATTCTGCCGAAATCTATGCCACAATCAAATATTGCAAGGAAACCAATATTAGAATTATCACCCCTGAGGATAGCGAATATCCAAATGGTTTTCGCAATATTGAAAATCCGCCCGCAGTAATATTTGCAAGGGGCTTGCCACTTGAAGAAAACACACCCAAGATTGCTATTGTAGGTGCAAGAAAAGCCACAGAATTCGGCAAAAAGGCGGCATATTCTTTGGCAGCTAAGCTCGCTCTTGCGGGGTTTACTGTAGTAAGCGGTGGTGCCAAGGGCGTTGATGGTATGGCGCATACCGGCGCTATGCTGGCAAACGGCAAAACAGTTGTTGTTTTGGGCTGTGGCATTGATAACGATTATCTTAAAGAGCATAAACAAATGCGCGAAGAGGCAGAAAAATGCGGTACAGTAATATCAGAGTTTGAGCCAAAAAGCGATGCTACAAGATATACCTTTCCTATACGAAACAGGCTAATATCAGCGCTCTCGAGCGGTGTTGCGGTAATTGAGGCAGGGCAAAAGAGCGGTGCTTTAATTACGGCTACATATGCAATGGAGCAGGGAAAGGATGTTTTCGCCTTGCCCGGAAATATCAACCTGCCGCAATATGTTGGTACCAACGAGCTTTTACGCGATGGCGCTATTCCACTTATTTCGGTCGAGGATATAATCGAGGTATATATTGGCAGATTTTCGGATAAACTCAAAACAGATATCGAAATAACCGACGAGATAAAAAGAGGTTATTTTGAATATAATAATTCTGTTTCAAAACCACCGCAAAAAAAGGTGCTCAAAAAGGTTCAAGAACCTTTAGACACACCAAAGCAGGAGGAAACATCAGAGTTTTTAAAAACTCCGATTGATAATATGACCTGCTCTAAAAATGCCAAAAAGGTTTATGAGGTTTTTTTAAAAAAAATAGAGGTCTCGGACACTTTGATGATAAGAAGTGGGTTAAAGGGCAGTGATTTTATTGCCGCCATTACCGAACTTGAAATATTTGGATATATTAAGGCTGTTCCTGTGGGGCAGTATTGTTTGATAAAATAATTTAAAGGATGGAAGATGTAAATGTCTAAACTGGTTATTGTTGAGTCACCAACCAAGGTAAAAAGTATAAAAAAATACCTCGGCAGCGACTATACAGTTATGGCTTCAAAGGGGCATATTAGGGATTTACCTAAAACCACATTTGGTATAGATGTTGAAAATAATTTTAAGCCACAGTATATAAATATGCAGGATAAAAAAGAGCTTATTAAAGAGCTTAAAAAAGCCGCTAAAGATAGCGAACAAGTATATCTTGCAACTGACCCCGACCGCGAGGGCGAGGCAATTTCGTGGCACTTGGCACAGATTTTAGAACTTGATTTTTCTGATGCTAATAGGGTTTGCTTTAATGAAATTACCAAAAGCGGTGTCAATGCGGGTATGAGTGAGCCGAGAAAACTAGACCTTAATTTAGTTGAGGCTCAGCAAGCGCGTCGCGTTTTAGATAGAATTGTTGGTTATAAGCTTAGCCCGTTTTTGTGGAAAAAGGTTAAAAGAGGTTTATCGGCAGGTCGTGTTCAGTCGGTAGCTCTTCGCCTTATAGTTGATAGAGAGCGTGAAATCGAGAGCTTTGTCCCCGAGGAATATTGGACAATTGATGGCAAGTTTGAAAAAGATAACACTTTGTTTGATGCTCATTTTCACGGTGGTTTAGATGGCAAAAAACAAACCATTCACACCGAGCAAGAGGTAGAGAATATAATTAAAGCGCTTGACGGTGCTAGTTATTCGGTTTCGGCGGTTAAAAAGTCTAAACGAAATATTCAACCTGCACCACCCTTTACCACTTCTACGCTTCAGCAAGAGGCATCACGTAAACTCAATTTTACAGGTCAAAGAACAATGAAGGTTGCTCAACAACTCTATGAGGGCGTTAATGTTGAGGGACAGGGAATTACAGGTCTTATAACCTATATGCGTACCGACTCTTTAAGAATTTCTGAAGAGGCAAGAGCGTCTGTTACTGATTATGTAAAAAGGACCTATGGTGATAATTATTTACCCGAAAAGCCTAGATATTTTAAAAGCAAGGCTTCTGCTCAGGATGCTCACGAAGCAATCCGTCCTACCGAGGTTGAGCTAACACCCGCAAAGGTGCGCTCTGCCCTTACAGATGAGCAGTATAAACTATATCAACTTATCTGGAGCCGATTTGTATCTAGTTTGATGGCAGTTGGTGTGCAGAGCGTTACGAGCATTGATATAACCGCAAAGGATTACATTTTTAAAGCCACCGAAACCACTTCGTATTTTGATGGTTTTACAGTGCTCTATCAAGAGGGTAAGGACCATTCGGATGAGGAGAAAAATGTTTCCTTGCCACCCCTTAAAAAAGGTGATGAGGTTAATAATAAAAAGCTTGAGAGCAAACAACATTTCACTCAACCTCCCGCACGCTTTACCGAGCCAACACTCATAAAGGCGTTAGATGAAAACGGTATTGGCCGTCCGTCAACATACGCTCCGATTATCAGTAATATTTTGTCTAAGGATTATATCGAAAGGGTACAAAAATCGCTAAAGCCTACCGCTCTCGGTATGACCGTTATTGATTTGCTTATAGAGCACTTCAAAAAGTTTGTTGAGGTTAAATTTACCGCCAATATGGAGGGCGATTTGGATAAGATTGAAAAGGGCGCCCTTAATTTTGAAAAAACAATAGAAAGTTTTTATACCGATTTTGAAAAGGCGCTTAAAACCGCTGAAACCAATATGGACGGCAAACGCGTTAAGGTACCCGAGGTAGAGTCGGATGTAGTTTGTGAACTTTGCGGAAGAAAAATGGTTATAAAAAGCGGTAGATTCGGCAAATTCCTTGCTTGTCCTGGTTTTCCCGAGTGCAAAAATGCAAAACCACTTCCCGAGGATGAGGTTAAAGAGCCTTGCCCAAAATGTGGTGGCAAACTAGTTAAAAGAAAATCTAAAAAGGGCAAAACCTTTTATGCTTGCTCAAACTATCCCGAGTGTGATTTTGCCGCCCCCGGCATACCAACAGGTGAGGTTTGTGAGCAATGTGGCGGATATATGCTTAAAGGTCTAAGAGGTAGAACCTACTGTATCAACAGCGATTGCCCAACTCGCATAGAAGGCAGAGAAAAAGCCGCCGCCAAAAAGAAAAGCGGTGCTAAAAAAACTGCAAAAAATAAGGGTAAAAAGGATGAATAATTTAGTTTATGTTATAGGGGCAGGGCTAGCCGGTTGTGAGGCGGCTTATGCCTTGGCAGAGCGTGGAATCAAGGTAAAACTCTTTGAAATGAAGCCATATAAAAAGTCTCCCGCTCATAAAAGCGATACCTTTGCAGAACTTGTTTGTTCTAACTCGCTTAAAGCAAATAGGTTGGAATCTGCGGCGGGTATGCTTAAAACCGAGATGCGAAAGTTAGGCTCTATTTGTTTAGAGGCGGCAGACAAAACCTCGGTGCCTGCAGGTGGCGCACTTGCGGTGGAAAGAAACTCTTTTTCAGAGTTTATTACAAATAAAATAAAGGCACATAAAAATATAGAGATTGTAAATGAATGTGTAACAAAAATTCCAAGCGATATAATCTCAGTAATCGCAACAGGACCTCTTACCGATGATGAGTTGGCAGAGGATATAAAGAATAAACTAGGAAAAGAATATCTTAGCTTTTATGATGCCGCCGCACCCATTGTATCGGGCGACAGCATTGATATGAAATCGGCCTTTTTTGCAAGTAGATACGGCAAGGGCGATTCTGATGATTATATTAACTGTCCGCTAAACAAGGAGCAGTACGACATTTTTCATACCGAGCTTGTTTCAGCCGAAAGGGCACCCTTAAAAGAGTTTGATGCCGTACCAAACGTTTATGAGGGTTGTATGCCGATAGAGGTATTAGCCTCAAGGGGTACGGATTCTATCCGTTTTGGACCAATGAAGCCGGTAGGACTTATAGACCCTAACACAGATAAAAGACCTTGGGCGGTTTTGCAGCTTAGAAAAGAAAATCGCGAGGGAACAATGTATAATTTGGTTGGTTTTCAAACTAATCTTAAATTCCCCGAGCAAAAAAGAGTTTTTTCTTTAATACCTGCGCTTAAAAATGCAGAGTTTTTGCGATATGGTGTTATGCACCGAAACAGTTTTATAAATTCACCTAAACTTTTAAATGATGATTTATCCTTAAAGTCTGAACCTCGCATTTATTTTGCAGGTCAGCTTTCGGGAGTAGAGGGGTATATGGAGTCTGCCGCCGCCGGTATTTTAGCCGGTATAAATGCAGCAAACAAAATCTTAGGCAAAGAGCCTTTGGTGTTGCCAAACACCACAATGCTCGGTGCAATGATAAATTATATCACGAATCCCGAAACCGAAAAATTTCAACCTATGGGTGCAAACTTCGGCCTTTTGCCCCCACTAACTGTAAGGATACGCGATAAAAAGGAAAGATATTTAGAACTTGCAAAACGCGGAATAGGTGATTTGGATAAAATTCTTTATGATTTAAAGGAGGACTAGCTATGAAAATTATAGTTGATGCATTTGGCGGAGATAATGCACCGCTTTCTGTTTTACAGGGTGCTGAAATGGCGGTTAAGGAATATGGCGTAACTGTTGTGCTTTCG
>JAZNIK010000070.1:0-9284 GCA_045577495.1 Acutalibacteraceae bacterium | reverse complement strand
CACGATGAGCGTGAGCAAACCCTTAACCAACTTCTAGTTGAGATGGATGGCTTTGGTGTTAATGAGGGAGTTATTGTTATAGCGGCAACTAATCGCCCCGATATTTTGGATAGAGCACTACTCCGTCCCGGTCGTTTTGATAGGCAGATAACTGTTAATTATCCCGATGTTAAGGGTAGAGAAGAGATTTTAAAGGTTCACGCTCGCGGTAAGCCATTAGCTCCTGATGTTAGCCTTAAAACCATTGCACAGTCTACCGCAGGCTTTACGGGTGCCGACCTTGAAAATCTTTTGAATGAGGCAGCATTGTTGGCGGCAAGGCAGAATTTAAAGGCTATTACACAACCCAATATCGAAGAGGCTACCATTAAGGTCGTTATGGGAACCGAGAAAAAATCTCACGTGATTAAGGATAAGGATAAACTTATCACTTCATATCACGAGGCAGGTCACGCTATTGTTTCATATCATCTTGAAACACAGGACCCTGTTCACCAAATTTCTATAATTCCGCGTGGTATGGCGGCAGGATATACAATGTATATTCCTACTGAGGAAAAAGGTCATATTTCAAAACGTTATTTGTTAGAGGAAATTTGCTCAATGCTTGGTGGTCGCGCCGCAGAGGAAATCACTCAGTCCGATATTTGCACAGGTGCTTCAAACGATATGCAAAGAGCAACCGAAATTGCTCGTAAAATGGTTACAAAATACGGTATGAGCGAAAAACTTGGACCTGTAACCTATGGTACTGATAATAATGAGGTTTTCCTCGGCAGAGATTTTTCTTCTACTCCAAACTATTCCGAGAAGATTGCCGCTGCTATTGATGAGGAGATTAACGCAATCATTTCTACCCAGTATTCAAAAGCGGTTGAAATCCTTAATAATGATATTGCAAAACTTCACCTTATTGCTAAAGAACTTTATCTTAATGAAAAAATAAGCGGTGAAGATTTTACAAAGCTTATGGAGCAAACCGAAGAAACAATTTCTTAATAATGCTTAAATTTAAAACACCTTGCATACATTAGGTATGTGAGGTGTTTTTATGTGTGCAAGAATAATTGATTTAAAGGATAAACAGGTTGTATCGCTAAAGGATGGAGCAGTTATTGGCTTTTTATCCGATGCAGAAATAAATACGCTGTCGGGCAAAATTGTTTCGATAATTGTTTCGTGTAAAGGTAGAGGTATAGGATTATTTACAAGAAACGATGAATATATTATCCCTTGGGAGTCTATAGAAGTTATTGGAAACGATTCTATTTTGGTTAATTTTGAAATACCGCATCATCCCGAAAGAAAACGAAAAAATGTTATTAGCGGAATTTTTTATAATGATTGAAAATTTAATGAAAATTAAGTAAAAATCTGTATAATAAACTCTCAAACGCCAATAATAAATTGATATTAGTTAAATTTAATCAAAAAGGAAATTTTGACTTTTGCTAAAAAAATAAAGATTACATATATTATTTTTGCAAGCAAAAGGAGAAATAAATGTGTAAAAAAAAGTATAAAAAAATTTTCGCCTTTGTTTTTGCTTTTATTTTCGTTTTAACGGCCTTTTCGCTTTCGGCAATAGTTTATACTAACAACGCACTTCCAAGCGAATATAGCGTGTTTGAGGGCGAAAGGTTGAACATTAAAAGCAATATACCAATAAAAGCAGAATATCAAGGCGAAAATATATCAAATTCATCGGTTGTAAAGGCATCGAGTAAAAATTATACCGTTAATTTAAAGGCGTTAGGTATCTTTCCGATAAAACAGGCGAATGTGTCGGTTGTGTCAGAAAATTCTGTTTTGGTTTTGGGTAAACCTTTTGGAATTAAAATTTACACCGATGGCGTTATGGTGGTTGGTATTGATAATGTTTTAACCGAAAACGGTAAGGTAACACCCGCCGAAAATGCAGGATTAAAAAAAGGCGATATAATTGTTAGCATAAATTCGCAATATGTTTATTCAAATGAAGATGTTGCGAAAATTATTGAGGAATCAGGTGGAAATGAAATAATCCTTGAAATCACAAGAGATGGTAAACCAAAAACCATAAAGGTTAAACCTGCACTTTGTTATGAAAGCGGAAAATATAAAACGGGAATATGGGTTCGAGATAGTAGTGCAGGTATTGGAACATTAACCTTTTATAATCCTGCAAAAAATGTAGTGTGCGGACTTGGTCACGGCGTGTGCGATGTTGATACAGGTAATCTTTTAACCCTAAATTCAGGTGAACTCGTTGAGGCAGAGATTATAGGAGTCAATAAAGGAACCGAGGGAAGTCCTGGAGAGCTTATGGGTAGATTTAAAGAAAACTGCCTTGGAGAACTTAAATTAAATAATGATACAGGCGTTTATGCCGAATGTGATATTGACTATGAAAATGATAAACTGTGTACCTTGGCTTTAAAACAAGAGGTAGAGGTAGGCGAGGCATATATTTATTCAACTGTTGATGGAGAAACACCAAAATATTATAAATGTATGATTGAAAAAATCGCACATAATAATAGTATGACAAAAAATTTAGTTATCAAAATAACCGACGAAAGACTTATTGAAACAACAGGTGGTATCGTGCAGGGTATGTCGGGTAGTCCTATAATCCAAAACGGTAAACTCATAGGAGCCGTAACCCACGTCCTTGTCGACGATCCCACCAAAGGTTACGGCATATTTGCGGAAAATATGTTAGAAACAGCGCAAGGAGTTGCGAATAATGTAGGGGACAGCGCCTCGACGTCCCGTTTTAAAGATGCATCGTAAATTAAGAATAAAAATAAAAGTGGTTTTGCGTATTAAGGCAAAACCACTTTGTTTATTATATTGTGTTTTATGGATATTTATAATTTTAAAACTTTTGCAATATTTCTTTTTTAAAAACCTTGTTTGATTTAGCAATTTATGGTATAATCTTAAAAAATATTGTATATGCGTGAGGTTATTATGTTAGAAAAAAGAAGTAGTTTTACGGGTAAAATTGGTTTTGTGCTTGCCGCTGCAGGCTCGGCAGTAGGGCTTGGGAATATATGGCGATTTCCTTATCTTGCTGCAAAGTACGGCGGAGGTATATTTTTGCTAGTTTATCTTATCTTGTCGGTAACTTTTGGATTTGCTCTTATGACGGCTGAAATTGTAATCGGCAGAAAGACTGGAACAAGCGCAATAAACGCCTTTAAAAATCTTGACAAAAGATTTGGATTTATCGGTTGGATAGCATCACTGGTGCCTATTATTATTCTACCTTATTATTCGGTTATTGGTGGTTGGGTAATAAAATACTTTGGAGTTTTTACTTTTGGTGATGTTTCGTCTGCGGCTAAGGACGGGTATTTTGATGCCTTTATTTCAAAAACATGGGAACCTATCGGTTGGTTTTTGCTTTTTGTTGGTCTAACCTCAATTGTGGTTTTGCTTGGCGTTGAAAAGGGAATAGAAAAGGTAAGCAAAATAACAATGCCGCTACTCATTGCTTTAACTCTTTTTGTGGCAATATATTCAATGTTTATGCCGGGTGCTATGGATGGCGTTGTTTATTATCTTAAGCCTGACTTTTCGCACTTTTCAGGAACAACGGTTCTTGCGGCTATGGGACAGCTTTTTTATTCAATGTCTCTCGCAATGGGCATTATGATAACCTACGGTTCATATATGAAAAAAGATGTTAATCTTGAGTCTTCGGTAAGGCAAATAGAATTTTTTGATACAGGAATTGCATTTTTAGCGGGACTTATGGTTATTCCTGCAGTGTTTGCTTTCTCGGGCGGTGATCAAGCCGCACTTGGTAAGGGACCTGGTCTTATGTTTGTAACCTTGCCAAAGGTTTTTGCCTCAATGCCTGGCGGAAATATTATAGGTGCAGTATTTTTTATCCTTGTTTTCTTTGCAGCAATAACTTCATCTATCTCCCTTATGGAAACTGTTGTTTCAATAATTTGCGATAAACTTGGATTAAAAAGAAAGATAACATGTCTTTTGGTGTTTATTGGCACTTTTGCACTCGGTTTGCTTTCAACATTAGGTTTCGGTGTTCTCGGGCATATAAAGTTTGGTGCTATGACTTTTCTTGATATGTTTGATTTTGTTAGTAATAGTGTTATTATGCCGATAGTAGCACTTCTGACCTGTATTTTTGTTGGTTATTTCTTAAAACCGAAAACGCTAATTGATGAAGTTGAACTTAGTTCAAAATTTAAAAAGAAGAACTTGTTTGTTGTTATTATTAAATATTTTGCACCTATCTGTATTGTGCTAATTCTTATTTCGTCAATACTAGATGCTTTGGGTATAATGGTAATTTAAGCAAGCATAAAGGTAAGTTGGGGATGGAGCTTGATTTGCCGTTTAAAATACAAATTTTATTCTAATTGTTATATTTCAAAAAGCATTTCATATAATTTAATGATATAAATTAAGGGGAGTGCTTTTATGAGGTTTTATGTAATCACAAAGCGCCACTTAACAGTGGCGCTTTCGCTTGTTTTAGGGTTTTCGGTAATAGCGGCAGGGATTTTTTCATATCAGGCATTTGCCACAACGGATAAAAAACTTCCTATATACTGCGTTGATGATAAAAACAAAAACATTGCAATTAGCTTTGATGCCGCATGGGGTAACGAAGATACAGAAGAACTTATTAGAATTTTAGATAAATATAAGGTAAAGGCAACATTTTTTGTGGTTGGCTCTTGGGTAGATAAATTTCCCGAATCGGTAAAACAGTTATGTGATGCAGGCCACGATATTCAAAACCATTCAAATTCACATCCACATATGCCACAGTTATCTGTAGCGCAAATGACAGATGAACTTAAGTCCTGCAATAATAAAATCAAAGCAATAACAGGCAAATCGCCAATATTATTCAGAGCGCCGTATGGCGATTATAATAATACAATGCTTGAAACGGTTGAAAGCCAAGGTATGTATACAATTCAATGGGACATTGACTCTAGAGACTGGAAAGAGGATTATACAACCGATAAAATTGTTAGGGGAGTATGCGATAATGTGAAATCGGGTTCAATAGTTTTATTCCACAACGCTGCAAAAAACACGCCCGAGGCACTACCAATTATTTTAGAAAAACTAATTGCCGAAGGATATCAGTTTAAACTAATTTCCGATTTAATTTATAAGGAGAATTATGAAATTATCCACGATGGAACGCAGTGCAAAATATCTTAAAGATATATTTTGCAGCGATATAAATCCCTTGTGGGATTTTCAATATGCGTCTATGCGCTCGATATGTACTTTGTACTCGATATGCCCAACGGGCGAGAAAATGTGATTTATATCATATCGAATTTACCGTAAGGTAAATATATCGAGTTTTTAAAAAGAAAATATATCGAATTGCAAAGCAATATATCGACAAAAAAGACGGCTAATGCCGTCTTTTTTGTGAAAAGTTTAGGTGTGCTAAAGCTAATTTTTGAAATTATTTTTTATATCCGCATTCGCATTCTGTTATATCATTAGATAAAATTTCTCCACAACCCATACAACGCCAATAGCCGTCAGGAATATCGGGAGGTGAAAATTCTTCTGGTTTTTCCTTTTCAAGTCTTTTTGCTTTTTTGTCAGCTTTTTTTAGCTTTCTTTCTTCTACAAAAGGTTTTATATCTATATATTCACTCTTTTTAGTCAACGTTAGAAGAAAAATACTTATGTAAAATAATAATAGTAATCTTGAACTGAAACTTTCAATCAAATAAAAAATGGTTGAATAATATGTATTTCCTATCCAATCAATCAAATAATGATAAGATATACGCTGAATAAAAATTGTTATAATACAAAACGTTAACCCTAAACGCAAAAATGTTATTCGTTTAAAATTGGATAGAGTTCCTATAAAGCAAAAAGCGTACCCCGTAATCAAAACACTTTTTATAATCAAACTAATGAAAAGTTCAATTAATCCATTTAAAGATATAAACATATATTCATCAAAGCAATTTGTTATTGAAAAAATAGCTGTCAATGTGAAAATTGCAAACG
The DNA here is from genome assembly GCA_045577495.1 of Acutalibacteraceae bacterium. Classification (GTDB taxonomy): domain Bacteria; phylum Bacillota; class Clostridia; order Oscillospirales; family Acutalibacteraceae; genus UMGS1279. The sequence continues at coordinate 3,269 of JAZNIK010000070.1, read as the reverse complement.
ATATTGGGAAAAGAAATTGTTTGATTTTATATTCTCTTTTTATTGTAACCATATACAAAAAAATTAATAGATATGGTAACAAATCAATAAATCCAAACAGAACATACTCTAATGCATCAACAATCACATATTGATATAAATTATTAAGATTATTGCATATAATAATTCCTAAAATGAGTGTGACTAAAAAATTTTTGATTTTGCTCTTAAAAATGTAGCTTATCATATGTTTCACCTCGATAATGATATAATAACATATTCCTATGATTATTTCAATCTTTGCTTTTGTTATTTATGATGATTCTAGAGACTGGAAAGAGGATTATACAACCGATAAAATTGTTAGGGGAGTAACTAGATTTTGCAGCGATATAAATCCCTTGTGGGATTTTCAATATGCGTCTATGCGCTCGATATGTACTTTGTACTCGATATGCCCAACGGGCGAGAAAAAGGGATTTATATCATATAAGGATGATTAAAGCCTCGATGAATTTCATCGAGGCTTTTCTTATGCTTATCGGATAGAAACAGTATCGCATTTGTAAACACAAATGCTTCTTTTTGTGTGATACCAAACCCTTTTCACAACAAAAAAAGAAAACAAGTTATATTCTGTGCTAAGGCACAGAGTGATATTTTCACTTTGTGAAAGTGATATTACTTCCTTTGGTCGTAGTGATATTTTATTCGCCCTTAAAACTCGCGAAGCGAATACCACTCGGCTTAAAGCCGAATATAACTGCAAATCAATATAACTCGCCTTTAGCGAATAAAATTGCGAGACTTCTCCAAGGGAAGTCTCGCAATGTCGTCTTTTTTCTTAAACAATTAATCTTATTGAAGACCCAACCAAGAATAAAACCAATCACAAATTGTTTTGCCCATTATTTCTGCCGCAAGGGGAGTGGGGTGGCATCCGTCACCCTTACCGACAAGCCAATTTCCCTGACCATAATTATCTGCATTTTCATCATAATGCTCACTCCAAAGGGCGTGCAAGTCAACAATGGGTAAGTTTTTCTCCCAACCCAACTGAACTGTTTTTAAGCAATATTCTCTAATACCAAATCCGTTGTAGGTTGCTGTCATTAAAATTATAACTGTGTTTGGGTTGCGTTTTTTTACTTCTGTTACAAGCGCAGAGTAATTCTTTTTAAATTCTTCAGGAGTAACATATTTGCTTGGGTCAGAAGATAGTGCGTCATTTATTCCAAACATCATAAATGTTATGTCAGGCTCTTTACCATTTGCAAGAATTCCTGTAAAATCTTCTATTCTTTTTATGGCTCTTGCAACAGTATTACCGCCAATACCATTTCTCACCACATCAAACACTCCGCTTTCCCCTAAAGAAACGGAAATAGGACCTTCAAATTCCTTCATCGGCAGGAGTTCATGTTCAACGATACCATCATATCTGTTTACGGTATAGTCTTTAAATTTTCTAGCCAAAAAATCTGTAAATTTTGCTACATATGTTTCTTCAGGGGTGCAGTGATTTAATCCGTGTGTGACGCTATCACCTACAAATTGTATCGTAAGACCCCTATTATTTATAATTCTGCTTTTTATTTTTGATATATTTATACGCTTAAATCCTTAATTTAAAAATTTACCTTTTCATATAGTGCTTTCTTGTATAATAATATATTTTTTTCTATAAAGCAAGTACGTTTTCTATATGAAAAAGGCTTTATTCTATCAAAATGTGATATATTAAAATTATTTTTGACATTTTTTAGATTGACACAAAATGTTAATTATTGTATAATCAAAAAAAGTTTAAAAAGGATTTAAACGAGGTGTTGAATATGAAAATTGCTTTAATAGCGCACGATAAGAAAAAAGATGATATTATTGAAATTGCAAAAAAATATAAAGATGTTTTAGCCGAGCATGAGTTATATGCTACCGGCACAACCGGAACATTAATAATGGGGGAGACAGGCCTTACAATTCAGCGTATGAAAAGCGGCCCAATGGGTGGCGACCAACAAATAGGCGCTATGTTAGCCGATGGAAATTTAGACCTTATAATTTTCTTGCGCGACCCGCTTACCGCACAACCTCACGAGCCTGATGTTTCAGCATTACTTAGACTTTGCGATGTGCAGTCCATTCCGCTTTCAACCAATGTTAGTAGCGCAAACGTTATGCTTGAGGCTCTTAAAAACAATATTTTTATTCCCAATTAGTTATAAAGATGTGATAGTTTTTTTACTGTCACATCTTTTTTTTGTTTTCATATACTGTCCTAAAGGGCGGTGATACCATGAGAAGAAGAAATCGCAAACCACCGGTATGGATAATTCCTTTTGGTATAGGCTTGTTTTTGGCGTGTTATTGTCCGCCAAAGGCACTAATAGCAGTGCTTGCAATTTCTATGATATATTTAGGTATCATATGCCTTAAATGCTGAATGGAGGAAACACTTTATGAAGGTTGTTGTTGTAAAGAGTCCTAAAATTTTTGGTGGATTGTTAAGACTGATTTTTGGTATTAAAAAGGATAATAATTAGATACATAAAAACGCTACACTTTTTACGGTGTAGCGTTTTTGTTTATAAAACCTTTGATAAAAAGCCTTTTAATCTTTCGTTTTTGGGATTACCAAAAAATTCAGATGGTGGAGCATCCTCCATAATTATACCCTCATCAATAAACACAACCCTGTCTGCAACTTCTTTAGCAAAGCCCATTTCGTGAGTTACAACAACCATTGTCATACCATCTTTTGCAAGGTCCTTCATAACCTCTAAAACCTCGCCAACCATTTCGGGATCGAGGGCTGAGGTAGGTTCATCAAATAGCATAACTTCGGGTTGCATACACAATGCTCGTACAATGGCAATACGCTGTTTTTGTCCGCCCGATAACTGCGAGGGGTAGGCATCGGCGCGGTCTTCAAGACCAACCTTTTTAAGCAAGTCCATTGCAAATGCTTCGGCTTCCTCTTTAGATTTATTTAAGAGTTTAATAGGTGCTAAAGTCATATTTTTTAGCACAGTCATATGTGGAAAGAGATTGAACTGTTGAAATACCATACCCATTTTTTGCCTATGAAGATTTATATCAACCTTTGGGTCGGTAATATCAGTATCCTCAAAAAATATTTTACCATCAGTTGGCTGTTCAAGTAGGTTAAGGGTTCTTAAAAATGTTGATTTACCCGAACCTGATGGACCAACAACCACAACAACATCGCCACGTTTTATTTCGGTATCTATCCCTTTTAAAACGTGGATATCACCAAAGGATTTTTTAAG
>JAZNIK010000069.1:0-3245 GCA_045577495.1 Acutalibacteraceae bacterium | reverse complement strand
TTATTTAATTTCAATAATATAAAAAAATATTGTAATATTGCAATTAAAGTGTTAAAATAGTTAAGATGTATATTTTAAAATGGGGGGAGAAGTTGTATGAATATTATTGTAAACGGTTGCGGCAAAATCGGTAAGACTATTTTAGCAAGTCTGGTTACAGAGGGTCACGATGTTGTAGCAATAGACAATAACCCGCAGGTAATTAACGAAATCACAAATATCTATGATGTTATGTGTGTTTGCGGCAACGGTACAGATAGTGATATTTTACTCGAAGCAGGTGCCACAAATGCTGAACTTATGATTTCTATGACGGGTTCTGACGAACTTAATATGCTTAGTTGCTATTTGGCTAAAAAACTTGGCGCACAGTATACTATTGCGCGTATCCGCAACCCTGAATATAACGATAAAAGTCTTGGATTTATGCGTGAACAATTAGACCTTTCACTTACTTTGAATCCCGAACTTTTGGCTTCGGTAGAACTTTATAATATTTTAAAACTCCCGTCTGCCGCTAAGGTTGAAACTTTTAGCGCCAGAAAGTTTGAGATGGTGGAAATCAAACTAAAACCAGACTCTCCGCTTGACGGCATAAAAATTATGGATTTACGTAATAAATTCAAGGCAAAGTTTTTGATATCTGCTGTAGGTCGCGGTGAGGAAGCATATATTCCTGACGGTAATTTTACCCTCAAAAGCGGTGATAGAATTTGCATCAGTGCCATTTCCACAGAGATAATTCACTTTCTTAAGGAATTAGGTACACAGCAAAGCCCTGCCAAAAAGATTATGATTTTGGGCGGTGGCAAGTTAGCATTTTACCTTGCAAAAAAACTTTGTGAGGGCAGTAACAGTGTTACAATCATAGAGAAAAACCACCAAGTATGTGAAAGACTTTGCGAAGTATTACCCAAAGCCACAATAGTTAATGCCGACGGCACTGACCAAGAGGTATTACTCGAAGAAGGTCTTTTGTCGGTTGATGCGGTAGTGTCGCTTACAGGTATGGATGAGCAAAATATACTTATGTCGGCTTTTGCTCAGATGAAGGGTGTGCCAAAGGTAATTACAAAGATTAACCGCGAGTCACTTATGCCTATGGCAGAAAGCTGGGGTCTTGACACTATAATTTCACCTAAACTTACAGTTTCTAATGTTTTGGTTAAGTATGCAAGGGCGCTTGAAAATTCTCAAGGCAGTAGCGTAGAAACCCTGTATAAAATTATGGACGATAAGGTTGAGGTTTTGGAATTTACTGTTAAGGACGACTTTGAAAAGTGTAATATAACTTTTAAAGAGCTTTCTTTAAAACCCAACACGTTGGTTGCAGGAATTATCCGCAATCGCAAGACCATAATTCCTACCGGTGATGATATGCTTATGCCACAGGATAAGGTTATTATTTTGGCGGCAAATCAGCGTATAAATAAACTGTCGGATATATTAAGGGGATAGGGTATGAACAGAAGAATGGTTTTTTACCTTTTGGGTAAAATTTTGTTTATCGAGTCATTTCTTTTGAGTTTGCCGACAATATGCTCGGCTATATATCGTGAACAAAAACCGCTTTTTGCTTTTGCGGTCACAATAGCGATTTCCTTGGCTTTAGGTTTTGCTTTGACCATATTTAATCGCCCAAAGGATAAGACTATATACGCAAAAGAGGGCTTTGTTATAGTGGCACTTTCATGGGTAACCCTTTCAGCAATAGGTGCGCTTCCGTTTGTTATAAGTGGTGCAATACCCAATTTTATTGATGCTTTTTTCGAAACGGTTAGCGGATTCACTACAACAGGTTCTACTATTTTGAGTGGTAATGAGATTGAAACAATGGCTAAAGGTCTATTGTTTTGGCGCAGCTTTACCCACTGGATAGGCGGTATGGGTATACTTGTGCTCGTTATGGCGATAGTTCCTACCGATTCAGGTCGCTCTATTCATATTATACGTGCTGAGATGCCAGGACCGGTGGTTGGTAAGTTGGTGCCAAAACTTAAAAGCACGGCAAAAATACTTTACCTTATATACATCTGCTTAACACTGTTAGAGGTAATTCTGTTGCTTTGTGGCGGAATGAATTTATTCGAGTCATTGGTTCATACCTTTGGTACAGCAGGTACGGGTGGCTTTGGTGTCAAAGGCGACAGTATTGCTTCGTACAGCCCTTATTTACAGTGGGTAATCACGGTATTTATGCTAATTTTTGGTGTTAACTTTAACATTTATTATCTTATAATCGCAGGCAAACTTCGCACCGCCTTTAAAAGTGAGGAACTTTGGTGTTATATTGGTATAGTTATGGCGGCGATTGCACTTGTGACTTATAATATCTATAATTTGTTTGACGGATTTTGGGAATCCTTGCGCCAATCGGCATTTCAGGTGGCTTCAATTATTACCACTACCGGTTATGCAACTACTGATTTCAATTTATGGCCGGGACTTTCTAAGGGTATATTGTTTATACTTATGTTTATCGGCGCGTGTGCAGGCTCTACTGCCGGTGGTTTGAAAATTTCACGAATTGTGCTTTTATTTAAACGTATAGCAGCAAATCTTCGACACATGATACATCCTCGTGGCGCCGAGGCGGTTCGTTTCGAGGGTAAAAAAGTTGAAAATGAAACACTAAATGGCGTTTTGGTTTACTTTGCAATATATTTTGTATGCTTTACTACTATATTGTTTTTGCTTCTCTTTGAACCGCTTGATTTTGAAACTAATATATCAGCAGTCGCTGCGTGCTTTAATAATGTGGGACCCGGACTTTCTAAGGTAGGACCTATAGGTAGCTATGGCATTTTTTCATATTTTTCAAAAATTGTTTTGTCAGTAGCAATGCTACTTGGAAGACTTGAAATTTATCCGATTATTTTGCTTTTTGAACCAAGCAGTTGGCTTAAGAGAAGAAAGATAAAATGATAGTAAAAAATTCGGTGTTTTTACACCGAATTTTTATTTTACTTGCATTATTTTCAAAATGATGTTATACTAAAAACGAATAAATGTTCGATAAGGAGAAATTCTGATGTCCAAAAGACCGCTTACCGAAAAACAACAAAGCGTTTATAATTTTATAATAAAGCAGATGTCGGAGGGATTTCCGCCAACTGTTCGCGAAATTTGTAATGAAACAGGCATTAAATCTACCTCGACAGTTCACGCTATTTTGGGTGTGTTGGAAGAAGAGGGTTACATTGTGCGCGATGCCAAGAACTCACGCGCAATTAAAATAGATTCAG
>JAZNIK010000068.1:0-4349 GCA_045577495.1 Acutalibacteraceae bacterium | reverse complement strand
AACACAGGTTTTACCTATAACACATTTTATGAAAAAATAAATATTTCGTTACTTGTAAAAAACTGTTTATTTTCGGTAAAAAATGTTATATAATAAATAAAGAGAATAAATTTAGGGGCGAGGATAATGAAGCTCAAAAATCAAAACGATTCAATTTTAGAAAAGGTAAAGCGAGTGCATTTTGTAGGCATCGGTGGTTCGGGTATGTGCCCGCTTGCTGAAATTTTGCATTCTAAGGGCTATTTGCTTTCGGGTTCGGATAATAATGATAGTGACCCTCTAAGACGTATTAAAAATTTAGGTATTACTGTATATATGGGTCAAAGAGCAGAGAATGTAACCGATGCAGAACTTGTAGTTTATTCTGCCGCAATTTCTAAGGACAATCCCGAGCTAGTTGAGGCAAGAAGACTTGGCATACCAACAATGGAGAGGTGTGACCTTTTGGGTATTATTACCCGTAGGTTTAATAATGTTATTGGCGTAAGCGGTACTCACGGAAAAACAACTGTTTCTTCAATGCTCACACAGGTTCTAATTATGAATAAGTTGGACCCAACCGCCGTTATTGGTGGAAGACTACCGCTAATAAATGCAAATGGTTGCGTTGGTGAGAGTGAAAATATGGTTTGCGAGGCTTGTGAGTTTGTTGACACGTTTTTACATCTTTCGCCCGATAAAGCCGTGCTACTTAATATTGATAACGACCATTTAGATTATTTCAAAACTATGGATAATCTTGTTTTATCCTTTCATAAGTTTATTTCGATGGCGAAAACAGTTTATATAAATGGCGATGATACTCTTTGTATTAAGGCAGCAGAGGGAATAGAAGCAGATATAATTACCTTTGGAACCGATAAAAGCAATGATTATTATGCCGATAATATTTCCTCGGGCGATTTGGGTATGCATTTTACAGTTTTTAAAGGTGATAAAAAACTCGGTGATATTGAACTCTCAATTCCAGGTAAGCATAATATTTATAACGCTCTTGCAACCATTGCTGTAAGTGATAGCATGGGTGTTGAGTTTGATGGAATTAAAACCGCTATCGAAAGTTTTTCGGGTGCGGGTAGACGGTTTGAGCGTTTAGGTGAATTTAACGGTATAACTCTTGTTGATGATTATGCTCACCATCCAACAGAAATTTCTGCAACACTAAATGCCGCAAAAAATCTTAATCATAAAAAAGTTGTTGCGGTTTTTCAACCTTTTACCTTTTCAAGAACGGCACTTTTAAAGGATGAATTTATTGAGGCGCTTAGCATTGCAGATACCGTAATTTTAACCCCAATAATGGGTTCTAGAGAGATTAACACATATGGAATTTCCTCAGAGGATTTGGCAAAAGGTTTGAAAGATGCCATATGCGTTAAGGATTTTGATGGTGTTATAAATGCTATTGATAATATCGCAAAACCAGGTGATATAGTTATTACAATGGGTGGCGGCGATATATATAAAGCGGCATACAAATATAAAGAATTAAAAGCATAAAACAAAAGCGGTACTTTTATCAACTAGATAAAAGTACCGCTTGTTTTTAAACGTTATATTTTTTATACACCTTGCTTAACACCTGAGATAATGGATAGATGATACTGCCAACAACAATATTACTAACTCCGTGAATAATGTCAAAAGGTAAACCCGAAATAATCCAAGAAACAGTTGCTTTAAAATTCATACCAAACAGTAGCGCTTGCATTGGGGAATAAAGTATTCCAAATAAAAATCCGTGCAAACCACAAACCGCCATATAAATAGGAATTAAAAATTTCTTGTTTATGCTTTTAGGTATAAAAAGTGTGATTAGAAATGGGAATAACCAAATATATGTGTATGCAGGCCACCAAAGTATTGTGCCGCTTAAAATTGCTTGAATACCTGATATCGACACAAATACATAAATGGGGAATAGAGCTTTAATCCCAAATACTATTGTAAAGACCATAATAAGCATTGAGGTTAAATGAATGTTTGGAAAAGGCTCCATTACAAGCTTTAAAACATATAATAGTGTGCCAAGCAGGGTAAAGACCAAAATATTAAAAATTTTGTTTTTCATTTATTTTTGAGCCTTAAAGCAGTATTCTGTTTCGGCTTCTATTTCGGTTTTTTCCACACCGCTTGTTGCATATTCGCCGTTTACATAAAAAGCCCAATACAAGCCATCTTTATCGAAATCAAGGGTAGTGCCGTTAACCGTTTTTACGTACAAACCATAAGTACTATCTTCACCCTCAATAAGCTTATTTTCAATCAGGGCTTCGCCTACTGTTTTTTTATCGGTGTTAATTAAAAACTCGGTTTGTTTTCCGTCGCTAGTAACAACTGTGAATTTAAACTGTGTGTTACCAACGCCCAGTTCGGTTACCGATGCTTTATCGGTGATAGAACTTTGTGTTTGTGAGGATGAAATATCATCCGTGGGTGTTTTGTTACAACCTGAAATTCCTAGCGCTACAGTCGCAATAAGCGCAGAAATTAAAGCGAGCAACAAAACTTTTTTAATAAAAAGATTTGTTTTTTTCATTTTAATTTCTCCTTAAATTTTATCAGAACCTTTTTGGACACCGCAAAAAATATGGTTCCATTTATCAACAAAGGTTTTCCGACTTACTGCTAATTACAAAAGCCTTCTCGATATAATCAATGGCTTTTCGGCTTTGCGACCAAGCTATATTGTAATTTTAAAATGCAGATTACGGCGACGGGCTCGTACAGAAGTTTCATCTGTTTCTCTTTAAGTTGATAATTTATTATAAAATTTTTTCAAAAAAAAGTCAATTATAATAGTTAAAATCTTTGTTTTATTATAAAACAAAATTATATAATAAAAATGGCAGGCAAAGCGCCTGCCAAAAACTTATTTAATTAAATTTCGCCTTCATGTTTTTTAGCATGTTTTTTCTCGGGGGTTAAAGCAACCTCACCATTTAGATACATGGCAGCCAATCCAAGAAGCACCATAATAACCGACGCATAGATAATAACAGGGAGAATGCTTTTATAGATTACGGTGCAAATCATAGTAGCAGTATCTCCACCAATTATCAAGGCAGCCAAATAGCCAAAGAAGGTTAAACCGCCGGCAAACAGACAAATCATAATACCATAGCCAAAAATGGTCTTTATTATATTGGAAAGCTTTTTACAAAATTCTTTCATAATTCTACCTCCCTTATAGTCCCATAATGGGCACCCAGCCCATCAAGATAACAACCTGTAAGATGAACTGTGCTGCAACCCACCATAAGTTGTTTTTAAATGTTTTGTTAAAATCAGACTCTGCAATAGTCATACCGGCATACATACCAAGACCTAATGGTGGAGTAATACCACACATAACACCGCAGATACAAGGAAGCATAGCAGCAGCCAAAAGCGGATTTACGCCAACATTTGAAAGTAGGGTAATAAACACAGGTCCAAAGATAACAACCTGAGAAGAACCCGGAACAACCATGCCCATTACACAAGTAATAGCACAAATTGCAAGAACCATACCAAGCTTGCCAAAGCTCCAAGTAGCCATCACAGCGCCTAAAGATTCAGCAACGCCTAAATCCTCAAACATTGCACCAATCATATATCCAAAAACGCACACGCCAATAGCGGGAGAAATGGTTTTTACGCCACCCGCAAACATTTTTGCGAGTTTGTTTGGGGTGATAGCCGACTTGTCCTTAGTGATAAGACAAGCATAAATTGATGAAATACCTGCAGTAAAGAGAAGAACGGATTTAGATAAGAATTTAGCACCATCAGCACCTAGGCGTGCTACAAAGAAAGTATCTGCAAAAATAGCATCCAAAATAAATGGTAATAAGATAATTACGGGCAATAACATTGCTTGCCAACCATTTTTTAAGGTTTCTTTCAAATCGGGAAGGTCTTCCTTCTTCATCGGCTCTACTTTGTAATGTTTGCAGAAAGCCCAAACCATAATCAAACGCTGAGCAATAAATACAAGAGAAATTCCCCAAAGAACAATCCAGAACTGACCTTGAGATACATCTGCAATACCAGCACCGCTTGCAAAGGTTGTAAAGGCGGCCATCGCGGCAACAATGTTAGAAGAAGGAGGAATAAGATTACCTAAATAACTAGCGTTTGATTCAATGTTTGCAGCCAACTCGGCGGGGAAACCTGTGCGTTTCATAGCAGGGATTGTTAAGGCACCTGTAGCCATAACGTTACCGGGGCCGGAACCGGAGAGAGCGCCCATAAACGAACTGGCGATAACAGCAGTATAGCCTGCGCCACCTCTGATACGGCCAATAAGTGAAAGTATAACTGCAATGCAACTATCAACAATTTTTGTTTTTGTGAGCAAAATAGAC
>JAZNIK010000067.1:0-2087 GCA_045577495.1 Acutalibacteraceae bacterium | reverse complement strand
TGATGCATGGGGTAAGCTACTTTCAGTATCTGGTGATAATATTAGCATCGCAAGTATTAACCCATATCGCTATAGGGGATATTACTTCGATTCACAAACAAATCTCTATTATTTACAATCCCGTTATTACGATGCGAATATAGGTAGGTTTATTAATGCGGATGAGGCGGAAACTGTTGCAACAGTTTCGGAAGTGATTGCTATAAATCAATTTTCATATTGTGAGTGTAACCCGATAAATAATATTGATAGCAATGGTGCTATTTCATGGAAAAAGATCCTATCTATTTTTGATAAAATAGGTAGCTTTGCTAAAAAAATACTTGATTACTTAATTGAAGGTGCTAAATTTATTTTAGGAATTAAAACATATATCACAAGAAGCGATATAAGTAAAATTGCTAAAAACGTTAAACGAAGTCCTCATAGAGTAAGACAAAATTTTGATTGGTTACATTCTCGTGTAAAAAACTTAAAGACTAAAACAGGTAGGATTTTTAGAGCTTTATCAATTCTTTTGTTTTTTGCTTCTATTGCAAGTGCCATTGGTAAAGTAAAAAGTATTGTTTCAACGATTATTAAATCTGTTGCCAAAATAATTGCAGATGGATTGTCTGCTTTGTTAGGTTGGTTAGTGAGCAAGGGTATTAAACTTTTATCTAAATTCATACCTGCATTAGGTAGTATTTTTGGGTTCTTGTTAGGAGAAATTATTGGTAGAGTTATTGATGCGTTTTTTGAAAAGTATTCTGCAAGAATAGCGGATAAATATGCTAAAAAAGTGAATGTTTACAAATTTTCTATAGGTGATTATTTTACTACATTTTTTAAATGCTTAGCTTAATTAGAAGATAGGAGATTTTTATGAATTATAAAGAATTATTTATTACTATAGGTTTAATGTTTTCTATTACTATAATTTATATACTTTTAAGAAAGATTATTTATTGGGCAATCGAAGACCATGATAAATTTTGCAAAAAAAAACATTATTGTGGAATGGATAAAGGAGATAAAAAAGCTTTTTCCGATATACCAATATTTAAGTTGACATGTGGGTATATTTTATTTATCGTTTTGTTAATCATTTATGTTTTTAAGTTAATAGTTGATTCTCAGTAATATTATTATTAAAATCTCCTCAAAATAGGGCGGGAGAGACAAGGGGACGGGTCTCTCGTCTCCTGAACCAAACTGATTTTCACCTCATTTCTTAAAGGGCGGTTGGTAAAGCCAACCGCCCTTTTCTTTACCCTTTCCGGTTGGGCAAAGGGCTATGGCTTGCCAAATCACGAACGTGACGAAGCAAGAATACCCACATTTAGACTCCGCGCAGTACTTTCTTGCTTTGATAGTGATAAATGTGAACGCAGTACCGAAGAGTATATTGCAGATTTTTCACCAAGTACTGAGGAATGGCAGTTTGCATCAATTCAGTTCTCAAAAAGCAAGTGTTGCATAATTGAGCATATCAAAGTATACTGTGACTATGACTACAATATAGGCACCGCCTATTTTGATAATATTCAGCTTGTGCGGGATAGTATTGAAACAGGCCTTACAGCAAGCGATTTTGAGGTAGATGATGCTACAGAAGATACTACCAATACTACAGACACAACCGAGACTGAGCAAACCACCGAGTTTGAGGAGCTGTTAGATGCCTTTGGTAACACCCTTACCGAAACCACCTTTACCGATGGCGAGTTTGGTACAATCTACCGCTCGTTTGGATTTAATACCGATTCAGCCGATATGCTAGGGGATAACAGCGGTAATGACCTTGTTAGTGAAACCGATGCAAGAGGCAACGTAACCGAATACACAGTGGATGAAGATACCTCACGTAATGAAGAGGTAACCGACCGCTGTGGCAATAAAACCGCCTATGAGTATGATGCTTCGGGCAGAACAACCAAGGTAACAAGCAAAAAGGCAGACGGCACCGAAATTTCAAATGTATCATATTCGTATGATGAATTTGATAATATGACCGAGATTGTTCGCGGTGACGGTATGAAGTATGCCCTAAAATACAACGCATACCACAACCTTGAATCTATCGGTATTGACGGTAAAGCCGAAAG
>JAZNIK010000066.1:0-5335 GCA_045577495.1 Acutalibacteraceae bacterium | reverse complement strand
ACTAGGGAAGATGATACGCCATTGTCTTCAATGTGGAACACATCACTTGCTCAGACAAAAAATGGTTTAAAGGAAATAATTTTAAAGGCGGGTATAGTTGAAGAAGACTCAAAAAAATTTCTTTATAAAATTATAGATAGTAACAAAAATTACGATACCCTTGTTATCAATGCAGTTGATGACCAACCATTTGACCTATCAAAAACTGCAGTTTTGACTGAGTATAAAAATGAGGTTATAGGCGGTGCAAAATTATTTGCAAGTGCCTTTAACATTAAAAACATTGAACTAATAATGTTAAAAAACTTTAGAACCGAGCAGATGATTAAAAACGGCGTCGAGGATATAACACCCACAGTTTTAAAGGGTAAATATCCAGCATCACCTGCTATCAGTCAGTTTGCAATCATAAATAACGGAATCGTTATAGGTGTTCAGGCCTTACGCGCAGTGTACAGAGCCGCTGTCTTTGGTGAGCCACAGCTTTCAACTGTTGTTACGGTGTGGGGCAATGGTGTTTTAAAACCTACTAATCTTGAAGTTTTAAATGGTACTACCGTAGACTTTATGCTATCTAGCTGTAAGGCAAACGGTGTTATAGAGCGTGTTATAGGTGGCGGTATTATGCGGGGATATGTTGCATCACCCACATTGCCGTTGTTTAGGGGAGATACCGCCTTAACAGTTATGCCACTAAAAAAGCATAACAAGTGCGTTGATTGTATAAACTGTGGCAGATGTGCTGAGGTTTGCCCAATGGGACTTGCGCCGTATTACATTACACGTTCTTCAAAAAAAGCTGGTAACCTACACGCGAAGCAGTTGTGTGCGGATTTATGCATTGATTGTGGCGCTTGTGCTTATAATTGCCCTGCCAGAATACCTTTAAACGAAAAAATTCGTTTATTTAAAATGGAAAGGGGCGCTGTGCAATGAGGACAACAAAAATAAGTAGTGCGCCTTTTTTACATAATAGCGAAACAACCTTTAATATTCATATTGATTTGCTTATTGGTCTTATGGCAGTTATGGTAATTTCTGTGGTGCAAAACGGATTAAGAGCTTTAAGCTTGTGCCTGTTATCTGCATTTTCTGCTTGGACTATTGAAACCTTGGGCTTGTTGGCTTTAAAGCGACATAGCGGTAATGATTTAAGAAGTATTGCTATGGGAATCATTATTGCCCTTTTGTGCCCTGTAACCGTTCCTGTTTGGCTTCCTGTAAGTGCATCAATTTTAAGTGTTTTGTTTATAAGGGTGTTGTTAGGGATTAGTTATAAAACCTTGTTTATAACCCCTGTTATTGCTTGGATTTTTATGTTGTCGGTTGCTCCGTCAGAGATGACTACATATCCTGCACATAGATTTTTTGGCGCTTTTCCGTTAATTGAAAATGTTGATGGTTTTGTAGCAACAGGTTCAATTGCTCAACTTTTACAGGCTAATCAAATGCCGCCTTATAATTTTTTAGATTTGCTTTCGGGAAATTATCCGGGAGGTATGGGAACAACCTGTATTTTTGTTATTTTATGTACCTGCTTATATTTTATTTACCGAAGAAGCATGGCATGGCAGGTTTCCCTTTCGATGATAGTTACTGTTGGAGTTTTTGCTCTCATATTTAACAGAACAAGCGGTAATTTAATCTTCTCGGTTTTATATGAGCTTGCTTCATCATCATATATTTTTGCGGCAGTTTTTATTGCGGGTGATATTATTAACGCACCTATGCAAAGCCTTGCCAAAATCATTTATGGCGTTTTGATTGGCGTTTTAACAATGCTCTTTAGATATATGGGACTTGCAGAGCATTGTGTTGCTCTTTCATTGTTTATTGTTAATTTGTTGTGCGAATTTTTGGATTTTATTGCCCTTAAAATAAATATAAACAGAACACGCAAAAAATTCAGTATAAAAGCATAATATCAGTTAAACCTATGATATGGTGATAGTATGCAAAAAATTAAACGAACAAATGTTAGAACAACAGGCGGTTTTGGAACCTTTTTTAAGGTGATTTTGATAATTGTTATATCCGTAGGAATGATAGTAGCGGGATATTTTGTCGCATCATATTTTTCTAAAATGTTCTAGTTTTTAAAAATTAGCCGACTCACAAAAGTCTTTTGTGGGTCGGCTTTTGCATATAATTAATATGCAACCTTAAAAATTAGCAACCGCAACCGCATCCGTTTTGATTTTCACAGTCGGCACGGGGTGGGAAGAAGTCATCTGTTGGAAATTTAATTCTTTTAAAAATATCACATGGATGGTCGGTGGAATCATCACATTGTTTTTCGGGAATGCAAAAATCATATACAGGTATAAGCATTTGCACATTACGAATTAACTGAACTATAGAGAACAGACCAATTGTTGCATATACGGTTGGTGTGCCGTTTGAACAATCAGTTGTTACGTTTCCGCCAACACAGTCACATACGCATTTTGGTATACAGCAGCAACAGTCATAACAGTTGCGAACTTCACCTATACGGGCAGAAAGCACAATAGGGTCAACACACTGAACAACGCATCTGGGCATATTTGTTGTTGGCGGTATGTGTCGGTCCATTTCATCTTCTAAAGTTGTTTCATTTGAAAATACCTTAACATTACCCTCACTGCCATAAAGAATAACCTTTTTATTAAATACCGCTACGCCTTTTATGCATTTAGGTTTTGAGTGAGGTGCGCCAAACAGGTCAAATTCCAATACAAAGAAAAATGTTAAATCGCAAGAATAATAACCGCGATTAAAGCTGACCGGTTCAACATCAATGTAAACTTTTGCAACTTCCGCCGAGCGAACACGAACGCTGGATGCTGTATCAATCATAGATTGTACTTCGGGTGCAAAATAGCAACGCAAATCTTCAAGACAATCACGGTCACAGCAGGAGTCATAAACTCTGCCAGCGTCTATGCAGACAGCCTCTTTAAACGAATCCGGTAAAATGTTACAGTTTTCGTCTGCCATAATTATTTCCTCCTTATAAATTGTAGATGTGTTTTAACACTATATGCTAAAACCTCACTATCATTCTATGGAATATTGTTTTTTATGTGACAGAAAGGAGAAAAAATATGATTTTAAAAATTAGAGTAAAAAATATTGCTTATTTCTTTTTTGGGATTGTTGCTTTTTGCCTAACAGTTAGCATTGTTTTTAAACCATCAATTTTAGCGGTTAATGATACATCCGAGAGCTTTGCGATTGTTATGTATCATCATATATCAAACAATCCAAAACTTACAGGGGATTATGTTGTTACGCCAACTGAGCTGGAAAATGATTTTAAATATCTAAAGGATAGGGGATACAAAACTCTTTCTGTGCGAGATTTGTATAGCATTGATAAAGGGGAGATGTTTTTACCGCCAAAATCAATTATGATAACCTTTGATGATGGTCAGGAGAGTTTTTATGAATACGCCTTTCCATTACTTAAAAAATACGGATTTTGTGCGGTACTTTCAGTAATAGGAAAGTATAGCGAACAGTTTTCGGCGGTGGAGGACCACAATGTTGATTATTCACATATAACCTTTAAACAAATAAAAGAACTTTTGGCAAGTGGGATTGTTGAAATTGGCAGTCATACATACGATATGCATAGTAATTTAAAAGGGGATAGAAAGGGAGTTGCACAGGGCAAGTATGAAAGCGATGATATGTATAAAAAAGCCTTGGAGACCGATATAAATATGTTTAATGATTTATTTGAGAAAAATGTTGAGTTTATACCAAATATTTTTACATATCCATTTGGTGTGCATTCTGAAAAAACTAAGGAGATAATAAAGCAAAACGGGTATTTTTCAGCCTTTACCTGTTATGAAAAACGCATTGTTCCAAACTCCAAAGAGGATTGGCTGTTTTATCTTGGAAGATATAATCGTTCGGGCAAAAGTTCAACCGAGAATTTTTTTAAAAAACTCTCGGTTTATTAAAAGACTTATATAATTGTCCGTTTTTAATTTCTATTCGCGATTTTGCTCTTTTTGCAATCTCTTTATCGTGGGTTATCATAATAACGGTGGTACCATCATTATTTAGTCTAATAAGATGCTTTAAAACTTCTTCGCTTGAGTTAGGGTCAAGATTACCTGTCGGCTCGTCGGCTAAAAGAATAGAGGGGGAGAGAGCGATAGCTCTTGCTATTGCCACCCTTTGCTTTTGACCGCCCGATAATTGATTTGGCTTGTGTGATGCTCTGTCGCTTAGCCCTACCTTGCGTAACGCCTCCTCACATACCATTCGGCGTTCTTTTTTATTTATATGATTATAAATAAGAGGTAGTTCAACATTTTGTATGGCGGTTAAGTTTGGGAGCAAATGAAAGCTTTGAAACACAAAACCAATTCTGTTGCCTCTAATATGTGATAATTTGGATTCCGAGTGATTTTTGCAGTTTTCTCCGCAAAAATAATAGTCTCCGCTATCTTGAATATCCAAAAAACCTAAAATGTTCATAAGGGTTGATTTTCCCGAGCCCGACGCACCCGTTATTGCCAAAAAATCACCCTTGTTTACTGTTAAATTTATATTATTTAATGCATAGATTTTTTCATTTCCTAACGAGTAGGTTTTACCGATATTTTTTAATTCAATCACTTTATTATTTGTCACTAAAATCACCTATAATAAGTGTTGCCTGATTTGGTTTGCATAATCAAAAAAAATAAGCTCAAACTATTCCAAAAGGAGTGTTAAATTTATGCAACCATCAAAAAAGGTTTATTCAAAAATGGTAAAAGAAGCTTCAAAAAAATCTCCAAAGCTTAAGGACTTCTTTTTTGCATATTTAATTGGCGGATTTATTTGTGTAATTGGCCAGCTTTTAATGGAGCTTTATACAAATTTAGGTTTAAATGAGGAGCAAGTAAAAATGCTAGTTACGGTAACACTTATTTTTTTAGCTGTTTTGCTTACAGCCTTAAAGGTTTTTGAAAAAATTGCAAAGCTTGCAGGGGCTGGGACTTTAGTGCCAATTACCGGCTTTGCAAATGCCGTTGCATCGCCAGCAATGGAATATAAGCCGGAAGGATTTATCCTCGGCGTCGGTGCTAATATGTTCAAAATCGCAGGACCTGTTATTGTTTATGGCACTATTGCGAGTGTGGTGTATGGAATAATCTATTGGATAACAACATTGTTTTAACAAAAAAGGCTTGACCGAACCGGACAAACCTCAGACTACTGACAAACCTGCTGAAAATTCGGCAGGTTTGAGTTTTTTAATAGGAAATTCAAAAAAGATTGCAATAAATCCTTTCCTGAAAGGATTGTTGCGATCTTTTTCATATTCTGCACCGCTGCAGTAAGTAGGCAC
>JAZNIK010000065.1:0-8377 GCA_045577495.1 Acutalibacteraceae bacterium | reverse complement strand
GCATGTGTTAGGCACGCCGCCAGCGTTCGTCCTGAGCCAGGATCAAACTCTCTAAAAAATTTATTCTAAACACCTCTCGGTGTCTAAATCTTTTTTAAAGCTTTTCTGCTCATTTCAAACAAAATCTAGCGTTTTGTTTTTTCCGTTTTACCAAGTTTTTCTCAACTTGAATTGTCGGGTCCTTTTTTCTTATCGTTGTTTAATTTTCAAGGTCCATCTTCGCTCCCCTCTCGTAAGGGCGCCCAATTATAATACCAAATTCATTTCGCTTTGTCAACTCCTTTTTTTAACTTTTTTGAAATTTTTGTTGGGTTTGTGCACTATTGTAATTACTACCACAAAATGTGGTGTAATTTTAGTTATCTTGTCGAAACCCGACTTTATTTATTAAGGCGTTATAACAAATCGCCCATTATTTTTAACAGTTTCTTTTCCCTTCTTGATACCTGCACCTGTGTCATCCCAATAAGTTTTGCCGTTTCGCTTTGAGTTTTATTAGAAAAATACCTAAGCATAATTAGATTTTTATCATTATCCTCTAACCGAGATATAATTTGCTTAAGGGCAAGATTATCGGATATTTCATCCTCAGCGCTTGGCGCCAAACCTATGTCAAGTTCCTTTATCCCACCTTCCTCATCTACATAACTAAGAGATGAGGGTGGTACCGCCGCACAGAGTGCCTCGGCAATTTCCTCTGCAGTAACTTCCAGTGCCTCGGCTAATTCTGTAATTCCGGGTTCCCTACCCAAAATAACACTAAGCTCATTTTGTTTTCTAACCGCTTTAAGTGACAATTCCTTAAGGCTTCGCGATACCTTAACTGCGCCACCATCTCTAAAAAGCCGTTTGATTTCTCCCAAAATAACGGGCACTGCATAGGTTGAAAAGCAAAAACCAAGTTCCTCCTTAAAAGCATTTGCGGCTTTAACGAGCCCTAGACATCCCGCGCCATAGAGGTCATCATACTCTATACCTCTACCCCTAAACCTATTACAGCAAGAATGAACAAGTTTTAAATTTTCGCTTACTAACTTTTCTTTATCCATTGTACTAAATTCTTACAGAGAGTCTTTTGCGCATAATAATGGTGGTGCCCTTATTCATTTTAGAGTTTACCTTTAGGCTATCCATAAAGCTTTGCATTACCGAAAAACCAAGTCCCGAGCGCTCGCCGCCAACCGTTGTAAACAGAGGTTGCATTGCCTGTTCTACATTTTCGATTCCTGAGCCTGTATCTCTAATTTTTATTTTTACGCTTCTATCCTCATACAAATCTACCGATATGTAAATTGTGCCGATTGTGTTTTTGTAGGCGTGAACTATACTATTTGTAACCGCCTCTGAAACCGCGGTTTTTATATCGCTTAACTCCTCTAATGTTGGGTCCAACTGTGCCACAAAAGACGCAACCGCGACTCTAGCAAAGCTTTCATTTGCCGAGCGGGACATAACCCTCATTGTAAAACTATTTGTTGATTTCATTGTGTAGCTCCTCCATTCCGATTTTTGCAAGTCTTTCCATACCTGCCAAACGCATAACCTTTCCTATTTGGGTTGATGTGTTTACGATAGCAAGCTCGCCACCTATCTCGCTTATTGCTTTATATCTACCCATAACAAGACCTATACCCGAGCTATCCATAAAGGACACGTTTTTAAAATCCAAAACCAACAAGGTGGGACTTTGCTCACCGACCGCTTTATCTATTTCCGCACGCATATCGGCGGCGGTGTGATGGTCTATCTCGCCATCAAGACAGGCGGTTATGGTTTCGCCCTTTGATATAATTGTTACTGCCATTTTTATACCTCCTAAAATAAAAAGGACAAGCCTTTTTTATAGTTTAAGGCATGTCCTTTTAAAAAATTATCGTATTTGGTTGTCGTTTTTTAGTTTTTAAACGAGTTTATTGCTAGATTTCGTATATCTGATGCTAAATAGAGAGAACCGCATATTAAAATTGCACTATTTGCTTGGGCTGACTTTTGTTTTGCAAGTTCTAAAGCCGATGAATAATTATCTGCAACGCTACAATCCTTGCAATACTTTTTAGCCAACTTACAAAGTTCTTCCTTTGTAGCCGCTCTATCATTATTTTTTACTTCAACAGTAATAACGCTTTGGCATCCTGATGCGAGCATCTGAATAACCACCTCGCAATTTTTATCTCTCATCATTCCCATAACCGCAACGGGTTTAATTTTAAATTCGTCCAAATATCCAGCAAGTGCCTCGGCACCGTTTGGATTATGCGCCCCATCAAGCAACACTAATGGTTTTTTGTTTAGCACCTCTAAGCGTGCGGGGAAAATTGTTTTTTGAATTCCCTTTTTTATTGCATCTATTGGTATATCAAGTGCGAGTGCCGTTTGAGCCGCTACCGACATATTCTCCACCTGGTGTTTACCAGGCATATTAACCTCTAACTCTATACCTTTATAGTTAAAGGTGCTACCAAATTCAAACACCTTTAAATCGGTTATATCATTTTTAGACACAATATACGCATCTGCGTTTTTTTGCTCAGCGGTTTTTGTGATTTCTAAGAGGGCATCGCTCTCTTGGGAAAAATGTGTGATAACGTGCGAACCACTTTTAATAATACCGCATTTTTCTTTTGCTATTTCCGTGATAGTATCACCCAAAACGACGGTGTGGTCTAACGCGATTTTTGTGATAACGGTTGCAAGGGGCTTTTTTATAACATTGGTGCTATCGAGTCTGCCGCCAAGACCTGTTTCTAAAACAACAATATCACAACCTATTTGCTTAAAATACAAAAATGCAAGAGCGGTTATAAACTCAAACTCCGTAACCGCATCCGAAAGTTCTTTGCCCACCTCATTGGCGGCTTTAGAAACAACTTCGGTAAGTTCGCAAAGCGCACTAGTTGTTATATACTCATTATTAACCTGTATACGTTCTTTGAAATCTAGCACATATGGAGAAATAAAAAGCCCTGTTTTTTTACCTGCCGCCTGCATAATATTATTTATTGCGGTGGCGGTGGAGCCCTTGCCATTAGTACCTGCTATATGTATAACCGAAAGTTCGTTTTGTGGATTGCCTAGTTTTTTAAGCAGAGCAGTTATTCTATCCAATCCAGGTTTAATGCCAAATCGGTTTAAAGAATGTATATAATTTAAAGCTTGTTGCTCGGTCATAATATCACCCTAAACAAAACCCGAAGCGCTAACTTCGGGTTCGACTTTTTTATAATTTTTCGACTGCATCTGCCATTGGCTCTAACCAATCGCCCTCAAACAATTCGATGACACCTTGGTCACACGCTTTGGAGAGCGTAGGGTCAATAGGAAGTTCGCAAACGGTTTTAATGCCATGACGCTCGGCAACCTTTTGAACATTACCATTACCAAAGGGATAGTGCTTTTTACCGCAATCCTCACACTCAAAATAAGACATATTTTGAACGATACCAATTACGGGAATATTCATCATATCTGCCATTTTAACCGCCTTATCAACTATCATTTCAACCAGTTCTTGAGGAGAAGTAACAACAATAATACCATCAATCGGCAAAGACTGAAATACAGTAAGCGGCACGTCGCCTGTTCCTGGAGGCATATCAACAAACATATAGTCGACATCGCCCCAAACAACATCTGTCCAAAACTGTTTAACGGCACCCGCAATAACAGGACCACGCCAAACAACAGGGTCGGTATCATTCTCTAAAAGAAGATTAACCGACATAATGCTAATATCGTTTTTGCTTTTTACAGGGAACAAACCAAGTTCGTTACCCGTAGCCTTTTCTTTAATACCAAACGACTTTGGAATAGACGGTCCTGTAATATCGCCATATAAAACAGCACAACTCTGCTCTCTGCGATTCATAGTAACCGACATTAAAGAGGTAACCATTGATTTGCCAACGCCACCCTTACCGCTAACAACGGCAATTATTTTTTTAACATGAGAAAGCTCATGTGGTTTTTCTAAGAAGCTTTGAGGCTCTGTGCGTTCACCGCAATTTTGTGAACAGGTTGAGCAATCGTGTGTGCATCCTTCGCTCATTTTAACATATCCTTTCAAAAGTGGGTTATAAACTAAATACTATAATAGCATATATACACTGTTTTTTCAATATTCATTTTTGAGATTAATATGATATTTTTTGGATAAAAAAATAGTCGCCTCGAAATTTAAGGCAACTATTTTTAATAAACGAAAATCTAACCAAGAAAGAATATTGCGATTTTTGAAATGAAAATAATTTTATTTTTTAACCCAAGTGATTTCATACGGCGACACATAACTACTGTCATAATCAGAGCACAAGGTTATAATGAATGTCTCACCACGATATTTAACATAGATATCAACCCATGTTCTTTCAATTGTATAAAACTGCATTTTTTTATCCATACACACTAGCATCAGCTCTTCAGACCCGCTAGGGATAACTACCGTGCTATAAAATTCATAATCGGTGAACAGAGAATTTATTTTTTGACTATCCCCATTACAATATACTGAGCCTTTATTCAACACTGTCAATGACTTTGAGCCATTGTTTTTTACACTAATTCCATAAGAAGATTTATAATCGAAATCTTGGCACATAAAAGCAGTTACATCAGGATAATCTACTGTGATTTTCACTTTATATGTGTCTTTATATGTTTTTCCTTTATATGTAAATTTGCCGGTTACGGTAACAGTACCATTTGATAACGCGGTTAGTTTTCCTGAAGTGGAAATTTTCGCTAACTTTTTATTGCTAACAGACCAAGTAACCTTTGCACTACTCGGTTTTTTAGCGGCCTTTATTTGCAATGTTTCCCCAACGTACATAGATTTTTTGCTTGCAGAAAGGCTAATGCTTGGGTTTGTTACCTTAACAGCAATTTTGCTTGCAATACTACCTGATTTAACAGTAATGGTTGTAGTGCCTTTTTTTACAGCTGTTATTTTACCCGTTGAATCTACCTTTGCAACTGATTTATTTGAAGAAGAATATGTTATTTTTTTGTTACTCTTTGCTCCAATTTTAGTTGTGGTGTTAACCAAAAGCGAAATTGATGTTTTTGTAGTTGGCTTAACTTTAAAATAAAGGTTTTTTGTGCCTGTGTAGTTGCCCTTCATTTTAACAGTTACTTTATATGTTCCTACATTTTTTCTGCCTTTGGCATAGGTTACAGTATAGCTTGTATCCTTAGAAAGCTTTGTGCCACTTGCGTTTTTAACTGTAACAACAGGTGTTTTTACCTTGCCATTGTAGGTATAGCTTGTTGCGGAAAGCTTTATTTTACACTTTGATACATTTATAGGGTTAATTTTAAATGTTAAATATTTTGTTCCGCTATATTTACCCTTAAATGTTACCTTAACCTTATATGTACCAGCATTTTTTCTGCCCGATGGATAGGTTACAGTATAATCTGTGTTTTTCTTTAATGTGTTCCCCGCTGAATCTTTAACAATTACGGTAGGTGTTTTTACCTTGCCATTGTAGGTGTAGCTTGTGGTAGAAAGCTTTACAGAATTAATTTTTTTAACTGTATAATCGCTTGTTTTATAACCACAATCAGAACAAAGGTTATATGCTTTTCCATTTGAGGATGTTGTTGCTTTTTGCTTTGCTTTGACCGTATAATTATGCACACAACCTACCGATATAGTATATTTATTATCTGTCCAGTCATCTCCACTTGTAATTTTTAAATAGTATGTTCCTTTATCAAGTGTTCTAGTAACATATGTTGTTTTATTTTTTCCATAAACTTCTTTATAGCCTAGTAGGTCCGTTGATGAATCGTATAGATATCCAATGTATACACTACTATCAGTTGTGATAGATGACATAGTAAACTTAAATCTAACCTTCATTTTTCCAGGAATGGTAAATTTATAATAATCATTATCATAATAATCTTCTAGTATTGTTCCATTATAGGTTTTGTTTAATGTTAACTTGTCTGCTGAAGAGAAACTGTCATTATCATTTTCTTTTTCCCAATAATTTGATTTTTCAAAATTCACCATAAAACTATATTGTGCCGTTGAATGTGACTCATCATTGGAAATTCTAATAAAGTATGTGCCTTTAGCTAAGCCTAGACAAGCAGTAGTGACATCCTCATCAGTTCCTTTGAAGTAGAAGGTATCAATCTGATCTGTGTTGTCATCATAAAGTATGGCTTCCCAATAATAACTACTACTTAATAAATTTTTATGTTTGAAATTAAGACTAAAAACACCATCAGATTCTAAAACAAACTTGTAATAGTCTATATCATAATAGTCCTCGTGTATTGTTCCATTGTAGGTTTTATTAACATTTATAGGATTGGCAGTGGTAAAGGTTGAATTATCCCCCTCTTTTTCCCAATAATTTGATTCCTTATATTTAACTGTTAAATTGTATGGCTTTGCAGAATATGAATCATCATCAGCGATTTTAATGAAATAAGTTCCAGCAGCTAAACCTATATATGTGGTATTAACATTTGTTTCTGTTCCTTGAAAATAGAAAGTACGGATACCATTTGTTTCGTTATCATAAAGCGTAGCATTCCAATAAAAACTATCACTATACAGTTTTTCATGAGTAAAGTTAATATATATGTATCCAGGTGAAGCTAACGTAAATTTATAATAATTACAATCCCAATAACTTTCTGAAATATAATCCGTTACTGCTGTGTTAACCGAAATAGTAGTTGCAGTAGAAAAAGAATCTCCAGCCGCACTAGCATTTATGCAAACTGAAGAAAACATAGTAAATACTAATGCAAAAATCACCATTAAACTAATAACTTTTTTCATAAAAATCCTCCTAAAAGCTAATACTATATTTATAGAGTGCACTTATTATACTCTTTTTATAGAGCATTGTCAAGTAATAGAGTAGAACTTATGATAATATAGAGGTGATTACATGATTTCCTACGAGCCTTTATATAAAACATTAAAAGTTAAAAATATATCAACCTATAAACTGATAAAAGAATATAAAATTAGTCGCAGTCTGCTTGATAGATTAAAGCATAACAAACCAATCACCACAGTTACACTTAATGACCTATGTAATATTTTGCATTGTAAAGTTGAAGACATTCTACTTTTTACAGAAGATAATGTGTACAAAAAATAAGACTGATCCTTGCAGTCTTATTTTTTTAGATTTATTAAATTTCTATTTGGAATCTACCGAAAAAGAATATGTTGTATAGCTTTTAAATTCCTCGCCTGCTTTTAAAACACAGGTGGGCCATTCAGGGTGGTTTACACAGTCGGGATAATGCTGAGTTTCCATACAAAAGGCGCTGTGTTTACCATATCTTAATCCGTTTTTACCCTTTCGCTCGGAGGTTTTATTAGCAGTGTATAATTGCATACCGGGTTGGTCGGTATAAACGGTCATAACAATTCCGCTATCGGTAGAGCGAACTATAGCCGCTGTATTTGAATTTAAAACAAAGTTGGAATCATATCCCTCAAAAAGTTTTACGGATATATCATCGCTATTTATACGCTCGCCAATAGTTTTTTCGGTGTGAAAATCCATAGCGGTATTTTCTACCGAAACTATCTCGCCAGTAGGCAGACCGTTAGCATCGTTGATTGTGAATTCATCTGCATTTACGGTTAAATGATGCTCACAAATAGTTCCTTTACCGCCATTAAGATTAAAATAACTATGGTTAGTAAGGTTGATAATAGTGTCCTTGTTGGATACGGCGCAGTAATTTATCTTTAATTCGCTGTTTACCAAGGTAATGGTTACAGTAACCTTAAGATTTCCGGGGTAACCCTCATCCTCATCGGGAGAAATTATACTAAACTCAATCCCGTTTTCTAATTCTTTTGAATCCCAAATATATTTATCGAATCCGATATTTCCGCCATGCAGATGATTAGGACCATCATTTGTCGCTAGATTATATTCTTGACCATTTAAGGTGAATTTGCCATCACGAATACGATTTGCAAAACGACCAACAGTGGCACCAAAATAACCATCGTTATTTATATATTCCTCGATAGTGTCATACCCCAAAACAACATCTGTTAAAGTGTTGTTTTTATTAAGCACCTTGAGGGTGCGCAGTGTAACGCCATAATCTAAAATTTCCGCCTCGGCACCGGTTGTATCGGTTATTTTAAAACAAGTAACATCTCTTCCATCAAGCAATTTACCAAAAAAACTTTTTTCAATACTCATATTAAATCCCCCTTTTGCTTATTGTATCACATAAAACGAGCATTGTCACTAGTATTTTATTTGCCTTTTAATCGTAAATAATATTGGTTGTCAAACTTCCTAACAAATCAATGCGAAGCATTGCATATCATCAAAACGGAGTTTTGTATATCATCATTGCGAAAGTTGTTTCTTATACA
>JAZNIK010000064.1:0-28692 GCA_045577495.1 Acutalibacteraceae bacterium | reverse complement strand
CTTTGTTACAGGTAAGCTTGCTCCCCACCTTCTAGGCCCGATAGCAGTTGCCGCATACTCATATATGGCTTTGGTTCCTGTTATTCAGCCCCCTATTATGAAGGCTTTAACCACAAAGAAAGAGCGCGCAATTGTTATGACAGAGCTTCGCCCTGTTTCTAAAACCGAAAAAATCGTTTTCCCGATTGCTGTTGCCGCTTTCGTTGCTTTGCTAGTTCCCTCCGCCGCTCCACTTGTTGGTTGCTTAATGCTTGGTAACCTTATGCGTGAGTGCGGTGTTGTTGAAAGACTTAGCAAAACGGTTCAAAACGAGCTTATGAACATTGTAACAGTATTCCTCGGAATTTCTGTTGGTGCAACCGCAACCTTTGCAACCTTCTTCCGTTTGCAGACTCTTGGTATAATCCTTTTAGGTATTATCGCATTCGGTTTTGGTACCGCAGGCGGCGTATTACTCGCTAAATTTATGAACCTCTTCCTTAAAAAGAAAATCAATCCGCTTATTGGTTCGGCAGGTGTTTCGGCAGTTCCTATGGCGGCGCGTGTTTCTCAGGTTGTAGGTCAAAAAGAAAATCCAAGCAACTTCCTTCTTATGCATGCGATGGGTCCAAACGTAGCAGGTGTTATCGGTTCGGCAATTGCCGCCGGTGTTTTGATTGCTCTATTTGGTTAATTCCATCCTTATGAAAGGTGATTTATAGATGAATAAGTTAAATATAACAGATACCATTCTGCGTGATGCTCATCAATCGCAAGCCGCTACCAGAATGCGACTTGAGGATATGCTCCCCGCCTGCCCTATTTTAGATGTGATGGGCTATTGGTCGCTTGAATGTTGGGGCGGCGCAACCTTTGATAGTTGTATGCGCTTTTTGGATGAAGACCCTTGGGAGCGTTTGCGTGAGCTTAAAAAGGCTCTGCCAAACACCAAACTCCAAATGCTTCTTCGCGGTCAAAACATTCTTGGCTATAAGCATTATGCAGATGATGTTGTTGATGCTTTTGTTAAAAAGGCAATAGAAAACGGAATTGATATTATCCGTGTTTTTGATGCTCTTAACGATACTCGTAATATGGAACAAGCAATGAAGAGCATTAAAAAGTACGGCGGTATTTGTGAGGCTGCAATCAGCTACACCATAAGCCCAGTACACAATGAAGAATACTTTATTAACCTTGCTAAAAAGCTCGAGGATATGGGTGCAGATACTATTTGTATCAAAGATATGGCTAACCTTTTATTGCCTGTTGATGCATACAATCTTGTTAAAAAGCTTAAAGAGGTTGTTAAAGCTCCTATTCACCTACACACCCATAACACAACCGGTACAGGTGATATGACCAACCTTATGGCTGCTTGGGCTGGTGTTGATATTGTTGACTGCGCTCTCTCTCCTCTTGGTAATGGTACTGCGCAACCCGCAACAGAGGCTTTAGTTGCTACCCTAAAGGGCACCGAGCGTGATACAGGTCTTGACCTTGAAAAGTTGAGCGATGCTGCAACACACTTTAGAAAGGTTGCTAACAAGCTTAAAGAACAAGGCGATTTAGACCCCAAGGTGTTAAATGTTGATACTAACACACTTCTTTATCAAGTTCCCGGTGGTATGCTTTCAAACCTTATTTCTCAGTTAAAGCAGGCAAATGCAGAGGACAAATATTATGAGGTTCTTGCAGAAATCCCTCGCGTTCGTGAGGATTTTGGATATCCACCACTTGTAACCCCCACAAGCCAAATTGTAGGCTCTCAAGCAGTTTTAAATGTGCTTTCAGGTGAGAGATACAAAATGGTAACCAAGGAATCTAAAGGCTTACTCCGTGGCGAGTATGGTCAGGTTCCCGGCAAGGTTAACGAGGAAGTTCGCAAAAAGGCTATCGGCGACGATGAGGTTATCACCTGCCGTCCTGCCGACCTAATAGAGCCCGAGATGGAAAAATACCGCGAGGAATCTAAAGGACTTGCTAGGTCTGAGGAAGACGTTTTAAGTTACGCTTTATTCCCACAGGTTGCTGCAAAATTCTTAGAAAAGCGCAATAATAAGATAGACCATCCCGAAGGCGATGTTAAAACAATTATTGTTCAAGACCTTTCTGAATAATTAAAGTTTAAACCCCCGAGTTTTTAAAAACTCGGGGGTTTGTTTTTTTATAAAAGCTTTTCAAGTTCGTCAATTTCCTTCTCAGTTGTTGCCCAACTTGTCGCAAAACGCACTGCAGTATGATTATCATCAATCTTTTGCCAAAAGCAAAGGGTTATATTTTTTTTAAGTTCCTCTAGTTTATCATTTCTTAAAATAACAAACTGCTGATTTGTTGGCGAATTGATAAGGAATTTATAACCCTTTTTAGTTAAAACTTCCTTTAACCTGTTTGCCATATCTATCGCATTTTTACTAATTTTAAAATATAAATCGTCGGTAAACAAGGTATCAAACTGCACACCTAAAACTCTACCCTTTGCCAAAAGAGCACCGTTTTGTTTTATTATTGTAACAAAGTTTTTTGGAGTGTTTTCTTTTGTGAAAACTACCGCCTCGCCACATAGGGCACCAACCTTTGTGCCACCAATATAAAACACATCGGTAAGGCTTGATATATCCTCTAAGGTCAAATCGCTTTCATCACTCATAATACCATAGCCAAGTCTTGCGCCATCAAGATAAAGCGGTATATCATACTTAGAGCAAACTGACTTTAACATAGTTAGTTCATTCTTTGAATACAATGTTCCATACTCGGTTGGATGTGATATATAAACCATACCGGGATAAACCATATGAGAGTGATTTTCATCTGCGTAAAAATCCTCTAAATACTTTTTAAGTGCGGCAGGCTCAATTTTTCCATCTTTTGAATCTATTTCTAAAACCTTATGCCCCGAAGCCTCAATGGCTCCCGCCTCATGTTGATAGATATGACCGCTTGTTGCGGCAACAACACCCTCATAAGCCTTTAAAAGTGATGAAATAACAATTTTATTTGTTTGAGTGCCACCCGCAAGAAAATAAACTTCAGCCTTTTTATTATTACAAGCATTTTTGATTTTTTCTTTAGCTCTTTCGCTATAACAATCAAGACCATAGCTTGAAAGGTTTTGCATATTCGTATCTAGCAGATTTTCCAAAATTTTAGGATGTGAACCTAATGTATAATCACTTTCAAAATACAGCATTACTTTTCTCCTTGCATTTTAGTAATTATAATTTTAGCACATACTTATAAAAAAAGCAAAGTTTTATTTTGTAAGGGTTCCTCCATCTGTTTTTAATAATATTAAAAGCCGCTCTTCTGCCAAGGTATCAGCGTTTATATAAACCAAAATCTCCTCTTTTTGTTCTCCAATACAATGAAATTCATAGCATAAAATTTCATTTTCTCCGCCCGATGGGATGACCGCCTTTTCTACAGAATTTATTTTTAAAAATTCACTAACCGACTCTTTGGCTTGTTCGGGTGTGTTTTTTGGCTCAGATAAATTACGGGTTTTATGATTCATTATATATCCTCTTGCCTCATAAAAAACTATTTCCCCCGTATCTAGTGCAACACCCACCTTAATCAAGTCGGTATAGTATACAACTCCATTTTCATAATAAGCAAAATTAACAACGCACACGCCCTCATCGGTGAAATAATAGGAGCTTTTAAATTCTCCGAGGCCTTTAGAATTTAAAAAATCTGCCGCCTTTTGAACAGCCTGCTCATAACTCATTTGAGAGTTTGATACATCTCTTTCCTTTCTGCAATAGGTCACATAGCCTCCCCTTTTTGTAATTGCTATGCTACCTCCATCAAAATTAAATACATACGACGGAGTTTGCCCATCTTCTGAGCCTGTTTCTAAAAGCTTATCTGAACCGATTTTCAAAAAATCTGCCGCCTTAATTTTTGCCTGCTCCACAGATATTTCTTCTGCAGATTTTAAAAGTGATGACTCCTTGGTTAAAATATGGTCGGAAAAAGGACCATCATATATTAGTGTTGGATAGTCGGTTAAGGCTTCCTCCGCCTCAGTAAAGGAGGTATCCAAACCGCTTACACTTTCTGCGCCATCAAGCGCCGATTCGATATCGCTTTGCCAATTTTGTGAATCGTTATATAAAGTTCGTGCCTCTTCAAGCCTCACGCTTAAATCTGCCGCAACCGATGCTAATGATGATAGTGATTTTCTTTCCTGTTCGGTAATTTTTTCGCCCTCGACCATTTTTTTGGTTAGCGCTAATGAATAATCGCTCACCTGAGAAACAAATTTTGATATCTTCTCTACCCCTTGTTGCTCAACAGGAAGCGACGACAGAGCCGCACCGGCAGAACCCGCCTGTAGCACCAACTCGTTTGTTATGCTGCTAAATGCCGCAGGCGTACCTGCATAAAGCGATTTTACAAGTGTCATTGCCATACTATCTACACTTGCGCTGAGTTCTTCAAGGGATGCCTGATATTTGTGAACCAACTGTCTTTCAATATAATTAAATCTATTGTTCATTTTTAAAAAGGTTCCTGTTGCCACCAAAACCGTAACTAATGAGAAACTCACAATTCTGACCATGCAACGTCTTTTGATTTTTAAAACCATTTTTATCATTCCTTTATAAAAGATGCTTTTTTTGTTATTTTTACACCTTTTTATAAAAATATGAATAAAAAAGCCACAGTGTAATATTTTAAACTACACTGTGACTTTTTGACTTTGAAAATTATTTTCTTCGTTCGATATATTCAACCTCATCGGCTGTATCTGCCCTACGAGAGCGTATATCCTTTACAAAGGATAGAACGATTAAAACTATTGCAACTAATGCAACTATTATCAAGGCACAAAGGAGTATCATCTCAAAAATTGATGAAAAATCCCAAGCGCTTTTTGAAATATTATCTTTTATTTTCATACCGCAGATAATATCCCAAGCAGACTGTACCTTTTCATCACTTAATTTACCACTGAATGCGATATTTACCGAATAGAATGCTCCGTTTCGAATGGTTATATATTGAACTGAGGAAAAATCCCCTCCGCTATCCTTACCATTACTACGCACCTCAATAAGCTTCATAGAATTTACCAAAACGGTTTTATATGTAGCACCCGAAACCGTAACAAGCTGTTTTGCAACAGATGTTAAAGCAGTATCCGAGAGGTACGACATATCCTCGGTATCCGCCGCAAAATCACTATGCCAGTTTTTTATAGAAATCTGAACATCATCAGGGGCAGCGGCAAACAAAATTATCTGATTTGTTTTTAAATAGTTTTTAAAGGAAGTAACTGTATATCCAAAGGATTCAATAATTTCACTTTGTTTTGAGGCGTTATGTTCAGTTAAAGGAACACTTCCCTCTGGTAAAACTATCACTAGCTCATGCTCTGCAACGCTTGCCTTAACACCCTCTGCCAAAACGGCAGTAGGCATAAGAAACAACAAGCAAGTTGCGCAAAACAAACAGGACAGTATACGCAGTTTATTTTTAATCATAAATTAGTCCTCTAAAATATTATTCTGCCTTTTAGCGGCAGTAACTGTATTTGCCATAAGCATAGCGATTGTCATAGGTCCTACGCCGCCGGGCACGGGGGTGATATATGAGCATTTATCCTTAACTGCCTCAAAATCAACATCACCGCAAAGTTTACCGTTTTCGGGGCGGTTCATACCAACATCAATAACAACTGCATCTTGTTTTACCATATCGGGTGTAACAAAATTTGCTCTGCCGACTGCGGCTACCAATATGTCCGCCTTTGAGGTAATTTCGCTTAAATTTTGTGTTTTAGAGTGGCATATTGTAACTGTAGCATTGCGGTGTAAAAGCAACATTGACATTGGCTTTCCAACTATATTTGAGCGACCGATAACAACGCAGTTTTTACCCTCTATCTCAACACCCGATTCATCCAAAAGGCGCATAACACCCGCTGGTGTGCATGGCAAAAAGTCATACTCGCCAATCATAATTTTGCCAACATTTACAGGATGGAAAGCATCCACATCCTTTTCGGCAGAAATTGCGTTTATAACCGCCTTTTCATCTAAATGCTTTGGTAAAGGAAGTTGACATAAAATTCCGTTAATATCTTGCCTTTGATTTAATTCCTCAATAAGACCTAGTAAAGATGGCATATCGGTATCGGCGGGCAATGCATACTCCTCCGAATATATTCCAAGCATCTCACAGGCTTTTTTCTTATTATTTACATACACTCTCGATGCAGGGTCATCACCCACGATAATAACCGCCAAACCTACATTTATGTTTTTTTCTTTTAAAACTGCAACCTCTTGCTTTAGTTCTTCCTTTGTTTTGGCCGAAATGGCCTTTCCGTCAATTATCTGCATTTGCTTCTTCCTCCAAAAGATTTTTGTTTTCTTCGGTTTCATTATTACTGTTTTCCAGTGTCATTTCGTTGATGTTTGCAAACTGTGGAACATAATCGGGCTCGTTGTTATTAACAGTATGCTTATGCATAATAACAAGTCCAGTAGCTGAAGCGATACACAAAATTGCCGACAACAAGCTAGAAACCCTAATGCTACCTATCATAAGGCTATCGGTACGTAGCAGTTCAATAAAGGTGCGCTCAAATCCATACCACACACCATACATTAAAGCGACTTGACCTTTATATTTACGCTTTTTGCTAAAATAATGTAAAACAAAAAATCCTAATATACACCACAAAGACTCGTACAAAAAACAGGGATGCACTAATTCATTATTGCCAATCTCTGCCGCAATTCTGCCACCCGTCATACCAAACCAATCGCTACCGGTAAAGGTGCCATAAGCCTCTTGATTCACAAAGTTACCCCATCTGCCAATGCCTTGACCGATTAAAAATCCTACCGAGGTTATATCCAGCGCCGCCAAAAGCGAAAATTTATATATGCGTTGCATAACAATTATTGATATTGCCGCACCAATAATTCCGCCGTAAATAGCAAGTCCTGTAAAGCCTTGACCATCACTAAAATTGAAAAAATTTTTAAATGAGCTATCGCCCGATGGGTCAAATATAATATAATATGACCTTGCCACCAAAACACTAACCGGCAAAACAATTAAAAACGAATCAATTATATTATCAGGCTTTATACCAAAACGCTCACCATTTTTTATTCCATAAACAAGGGCAAGGCAGACACCCAAAGCAATCAGAATACCGTACCAATAAATCTTCCAACTTCCAAAAAGAGTGAAAGCAACGGGATTTATATCGAAATTTAAACCAAAAATAGTTATATTATTCATTGATTTTCTACCACCTATGCCTTTATTGGATTAACAACAGACAAAACTGCCGACTCTTTGGAGAATACATTAAGTTCGCCTAAAACATCCTCGGGTTTTATCTGTGACAACACATCAAAATACTCAAAAAGATCATAACCCAAAACAAGCGAATCGCAAAGCATTGAACATACGCTTTCTGCGGCATCAAATCTACGAATACCCTTGCCATACATATCTCTTTTTGTTGCTTCAAATAGGGTTTTATCAAGTCCATTTTTCTTATAATCATCAACCTGATTTAAAATAAGTTCTAAAACCTTTTCGGGTTGGTCGGATTCACCCTCGAACATAGGCAGTGCAAAACCTCTACCCGTAAAATATTCTAGAGAAAATTCCTCATTTATAAGACCATCATCCAAAAGTTTTTTATAAAGAGGTGTTGCTGTTCCCGCAATCATTTTTAAAATAATCTCCATTGCTACCAAACGCTTTACGTTTGGGGTGGCGCCGATATTTTCTTCTTTAAAACCGATTGAGAACAAAGGCTTTGCAACATCAAGATTGCACTCTACCTTATTTTTATAGGGGGTTTTTGGCTCGTCGGGAATAACTGTATCCACCTTTGTTACAGAAGTATCAGAAAGCTTTAAGTTTTCATTAACAAAACTTATAACCTCATTGCAATCAAAATCACCCGCCAAAATCAAAAACATATTTGAAAGGTCATAAAAGCGATTATAGCAATCGTAAAGCAATTTATCGGTTATTTTTGAGATAGACTCGGCTGTTCCTGCTATATCAATCCTAACGGGATGCGAATAAAACATACCCTCAAGCATATTAAACATTACGCGCCAATTAGGCAAATCATCATACATTCTTATCTCTTGCCCGATAATACCCTGCTCCTTTTCAACCGTTGCGGCAGTAAAATAAGGTGAACGCACAAAATCCAAAAGAATTGCAAGATTATCATAAAATTTATTAGAGCAAGAAAACAAATAACAGGTTCTGTCAAAAGAAGTATATGCATTAGAATATGCACCTGTTTTAGCATATTTAGTAAATGCATCTCCGTCTTCGCTTTCAAAAAGTTTATGCTCTAGAAAGTGGGCAATACCCTCGGGGAGCTCAACCAAATTGCCATTATCGTCCTTAAAGGCGGTGTCAACCGAGCCGTATTTTGTGCCAAACAAAGCATAATTTGATGAAAAGCCCTTCATTGGATAGAGTAAAACCTTAAGCCCCGAAGGATGATTATAAATATTAAATTTTTTCTTAATTAAAGCACTCTCTACAACCTTTAATTCCATTATTTATAACACCCCTTTTTCTGTATCCAACGGCATAATGCTATAAACGGTATCAAGAGTATATTGGTTTGCGGCTTTAATTATATCCTCTTTTGTAACGCCTTCAATCAAGCCAATAAATTCTTCGGGGGTAATCGGCTTATCATTTATACGCATAGAATACCATCCATCAAGTGCGGCTTGGCTATCGTTAAGGCACAACAATGAATCCTTAATACTACTTATAGATGCATTTAATTCATCATCTGTTATTTCGCCGTTTTTCATAGCATTTAATTGGTTAAGAATTTCTTTTTCTGCCTTTTGGGCATTTTCTGCCTCAACGCCACAGTCAACAAGCAAATAGCCCTTTGTTCTATTTGGTCGAGCAGCACAATAATAGCAAAGGCTCATTTTTTCTCTTACATTAACAAAAAGTTTTGAATATGGTCCGCCACCAAAAAGGTCGGCAAACACCGCTAAATCAGCTGTTTCTCGGTCGTTGCCTACACGCTGCGTAGTAAAGCCCAGCACTAATTTGCCCTGCGAGACATCCATATTTTCGCATACACGATTCACCGAACCTCTAATAGATTTAGGATTGGTTTTTAGGTCCTTTAAAGGCGCCCTTTTAACATTATTAAATTTTTCTGCCAAACGCTCAAATAAATTATCGGGGATTTCTTTGCCTATAACCTGAACTCTAACCTCTGCCTCGCTTAAAACAGATATCCAAGCGTTATAAAGCATTTCTCCATTTATTTTTAAAACCGACTCGGCGGAACCTGTTTTAAGTTCGCCAAAGGCTTCATCGCTATACATTTCAGCAACTATGCGGTTAATTGCATAACTGCGTTTATCGTTAATAATACCTTCGATTTTTTCTAATGTTAAACGGCGTTCACGCTCAACATCTGCGCTGAAAAACCTATTGCCATCTAACGATGGTTCAAAAATCATTGAAAGAAGCAGACTACACGCCTGTTCAACAACCTTAATATCATCGTGTACCAAATCATTATTAACCGTAAAGGATAAAAATCTAAGAATCTGAACATCCCCTATTTTATCTGCTATACCGCCAACCTCTGCGCCGTAAAGCTCATTAAGACGCAAATTAAGTGCGCTAAAATCAGGGTATTCCTTGCAGCAAGAAGAAAGCACATAAGGTAACAGTGCATTAACCGCAATAGTCTCTTTTTTTAGCGGCAAATATAAGTTAATAGAAATATGTGTTGTGGAAAAACGGTTGTTATTTACAAAAAGCCCTTTTATTCCATCAGCTATTTTAATATATTCCAAAAATCTCACCAACCAATTAAAAATAACAAAATAATTACTTTTCATTTTATTGTACCACAAAACCCATAATACTCCAACAATTATTTTTAAAAAACAAATATATTTCACAAAAATTTAAAGAATTGCAAAATCAAATAATATATTATATAATAAACAGGTAAACTATATCAGGCGGTGAAAAAATGAAGTTAAAAACAAAAAAACAACATAAGCGCGGCGCCAACGTGCGTGTAAAACTAATACTTACGGGGTTTTTTATACTTCTGCAGATTGCTTTTTTTGTAGCAAGCGCATATTTTTTCGCCGGTAAAACAATTTGGCTATACTCTTTTTTTGAAGCTATTAGTATTGCTATTGTTATATATATTGTTTCTAAAAAAGGTAACCCGAGTTACAAAATCACCTGGATAGTTTATATTTTGATTTTTCCGCTTGTTGGCGGACTTGTTTATCTGCTTTGGGGTGGTAGCCGAGTTTTTCCCCACATAAAAAAAAGAATGTATAAATTTTCAGAAGGCTCGGAGAGTTTTACAAAGCAAGACCCCGCCGTAAAAAGCAGACTTATTTACGATGATATTTTGCATAGCAGACAGGCAAGTTATCTCACACAAGCAACAGGCTTTCCCGTTTATGATAATACCGAATGCACATTTTTAGCCCCCGGCGAAAAGGCGTTTCCTGTTATTTTGGAGGAGATTGAAAAGGCAGAAAGATTTATATTTTTAGAGTTTTTCATCCTAGCAGAAGACAGTATGTGGCGTGATATTTTAAACGTTCTTCGCCGAAAAAAAAGCAAGGGTGTAGAAATTCGAATAATGTTTGATGATTTTGGTTCGATAACAAAACAGTATCGCGGATTTGTAAACCGACTTGTTAGTGAGGGCTTTAAGGTTAGCGTGTTCAACAAGATAAAGCCCTCGGTTAATATATTTATGAACAACCGCAACCACAGAAAAATTATTATTATTGATGGTAAGGTTGCCTTCACAGGCGGTATGAATATAGCCGACGAATATATCAACCGCGAAAAGAAGTTTGGATATTGGATGGACTGTGCCATAATGCTTAAAGGAAGAGCCGTATCCTCCTTTGTGGTTATGTTTTTATCTATGTGGGGGTTTTGCACAGGCAAAAAACAACGTTATGCGCGTTATGTAACCGATTACATCCGCCCAACCGCCGGTTTTGTGCAACCCTATTGTGATGGTCCGATTAACGACAAAAACCCCGCCGAAGGCATTTATATGCAACTTTTAAACACTTCGCAAAAGTATGTTTATATTGTAACTCCATATCTGATTGTTGATAACACAATGATAAGAGGGCTTACCCTTGCCGCAAGTTCGGGTATAGATGTAAGAATTATAACCCCCCACATTCCAGACAAATGGTATGTGCACCCCGTAACCCAAAACTCATATGATGAACTTCTTAGTTCGGGTGTTAGAATTTTTGAATATACTCCAGGCTTTATTCACTCTAAATTCTTTGTATCGGATGACCGAGTTGCCACCGTTGGCACAATAAATATGGATTATAGAAGTTTCTTCTTTCATTTTGAAGATGGTGTTTGGATGTGCGGCACCGATGCAGTTGCTGATATTAAAAAGCACTTTTTAGAACTTCAAAAGCAAAGTCAAGAAATAATTTTAAAGGATTGGCGCCGACGCCCATTCAAACAAAAATTTAAGCAAACAATTCTTAATTTGTTTGCACCGTTTATGTAGGTATATAACAGCAAAAAAACAGTTCACTTCCCCTTAGGAAATGAACTGTTTTATTTTTTATATTACGGAGAATAGCCAACCTATTTACGAAAACCTCCCGGTTCGTTAAAACAAGTTAGGCTAATGCCGGTTTTCTTAGTACATTGGACTCACCCTTCAAAAAATTTCTTTATTATTTTTGAATAATAATTTAATTGAAGCTTTAAAACCGGTATAAATCTTTTTGATAAACACTCCTTAAAATCGGGTTTGTTTCGTTCTGCCACAAACCTTTATAGGTAAACCCTAGTTTGACAGAACGGCTAGACTCCATGGTTCACTGTTCATTGGAATCAGCCCCTTTCTTTTTTTCTAGACATTTATTTCTTCTTTTCTTCTGTGTTTTTATTATAGCATCTAAATTTTATTTTGTCAACACTTTTTTGAAATATTTTTTAATTTTTTTATAAAATGTTTATATCTTTTGTGCATATTGCTCGATTATTGTGTGCGTAAATATTTTTTTACTCTTAAAGTTTTATCAAAACAGGCATTATTCCCGAATCGGTAATATCTATCACCGCATAACCTGCATTTCCAAAAGATGCACCAAGTGCACCGGGGCATACAAAATAAATACCATCCTTATACTCCACCTTGGGTATATGCGTATGACCGTATAAGGCTATTTTTATATCCTCGTTTTTTGCCGACTCAAACAATCTGCTTGTGTCGGTTTTTACATTAAACAAATGTCCGTGGGTTGCCAAAATATTTACGCCACCAAAATTAAGTCTGAGTGTTGACGGATATTTTGAAGAAAAATCACAGTTGCCAGATAAAAGATAAAATGTTTTATCGGGATAAAAACTTGCGAGGTCCTCGGCATCATCTACCCCATCACCCAAAAATAATACATGCTTTGCATCGGGTTGAGCCTCAACCGCCTTTTCAAAATTACTGCGTCTTCTATGTAAATCTGATAAAACCAAAATACGCATAAATTAGCACTTTCCCTTCTAGAACAAAATTAACCCTCATAGAATAAAATATAGTGATGGAGGCGATTTGCTTGAATAATAATTTTAATGGAAATATTCCTAAGGATACCGAAGAAATATTAAAAAATAATGGTATTGACCCAAAAACAGTAAGCAGTGGTGATGCTAAAAAAATATTATCTTCCCTAAAAAAAGAAGATGCTCAAAAACTGAACCAAATTCTAAACAACAAAGAAGAGCTTAACCGAATTTTAAACTCTGACGCCGCAAAACAAATTATGAAACGTTTTTTTAGTGGCGGAGCAAAATAACTATGGATATAACAAGTAAAATATCAGAACTCTTAAATGACCCAAATGGTATGGATAAAATTAAAGCCGCCGCAGATATGCTTTTGCAAGGTAGCCCTGACCTATCACATTCAAGTGAGGAAGCAAGGCAAAACGAAAGCGAAAATAATTTAGATATAAACCAATTTTCTATACCCGACGGTCTACTCGACAACATCGGTAACATTGGAGGCATTATGAAAATAATGTCTTTATTGCAAAGCAATGAGGCAGATAAAAGAACCTCCCTCTTACTTGCCTTAAAACCGCATTTAACAAGCGAGAGAGCAAAAAGAGTTGATAAAGCAGTAAGCATTTTAAAAATTGCGACTATTGTACCAGTTTTAAAGCAAGAGGGGCTATTAGATTTATTGTAGGTGATTAAATGACCGAACAGGAAAAAAGAGAGTTTGAAAGAAGAAAAAAAGATGCCGAAAACCAACTGAATAAAATGTATTATGGCACATCGGGTAACCATCAAAATTCTAAAGGCTTAAAAATGCCACCTTTTTTAAACTCTCCTCAGCAAAAGCCAAATCAAAACAAAACTTCTGATAACAAAACTACTACCAACGATAAAACAACCACAAAAAGCGAGAAGGAAAACCACACAACAAAAATTAAAAAAAGCGGCATTGACCTATTAAATCTTTTGAATTTCAAAGGAATTAAAATGGATAATGACCGCTTAATAATTCTCGCGCTCTGCCTACTGCTATCAAGCGACGAGGTAGACGAACTGTTATTACTTGCCTTAATGTATATTATGCTTTAATCGGTTATTTCAGGATTTGTTATATCAATATCGTTTCTTTCTGCTAACTTATAAAAATAATCATCATTTGTTATGTTTCCGCTACCCGTTATATCAATGTTTTCGGTTTTAACAGTTGCGGGAACCGGCTTTGTTAAAGCCACAAAAAAATCTTTATCTCTTGCCAATACCTCTCTTAAATCGCGGTATGACTGACCGATATATCTTACCGTATCGGCAGAATATCCATAAACCGATATATCTAAACTTTTACCAAGATAAATCGCTCTGTAAAGATGATATTTTTGGGTTACAACAGTAATGTTTTTGCAGCCAAAGACCTCTTTGGCTCTATACAGGCTTTCATAGGTTGAAAATCCTGCGTGGTCCATAAAAATATCCTTTGCTGGTACGCCGTTTTTAATGGCGTAAAGTTTCATTACCCCAACTTCGTTATAAACATCACTACCGTGGTCACCACTCATAATAAGTTTTGGCGAAACACCTTTTTCATAAAGTTCTATCGCGGCATCAAGCCTATCTTTAAGCATTAAGCTTGGGGACGAGCCTACAACACCACACCCTAAAACTAATATTGCGTCTGATTTATGGCTTAAAACCGCATAGTCACTAAGGATGTTTTTTCTAGCACTTAGCATTACATACCAGTTGATTCCAAGTACCAATGCAAGTAATATTGCCAAAACCAATACTATTGATAAAAATATTTTAAACAGTTTATTTTTAAGCCTCTTATCAGAGGTGTTTTTTGTTTTTTTGAACATAACCAATTCCCCAAATTTTTTAATATATTTATATTTTATCACAAGGTGCTTGTTTGGTACAATAGTTTTTTAAAAAATGTTGACTTTATATACTACAAGAATATATAATATTTAGGTACATAAAACTTGAAAGGGATATCTGATGCCGTACACTAAAGAGGAATTTATAACACTTAGAAAAAACATAATAAAAAAAGATTTTAGCCGTATGAACAAAATGCAGCTTTCTGCCGTTGTAACCGCCAAGGGACCGCTTTTAATTTTAGCGGGTGCGGGTTCGGGAAAAACAACGGTTTTGGTAAACAGAATTGCCTGTCTTGTAAAATACGGTGACGCATATAATGCTGATTTTGTTCCCAATATCAGTGATGAAGAATTTGAACAAGGGCGAAAATTCTTAAATGGTGATAGCGATTTTCTACCCAAAAATGCTTTTAGCTACTACCCCGCAAACCCTTGGGATATTTTGGCTATCACCTTTACCAACAAGGCGGCGGGTGAACTTAAATCCCGAATATCAGACCGTTTGGGTGAAAAAGCAAACGATATTTGGGCAGGTACTTTCCATAGTGTTTGTGCAAGGATTCTGCGCCGATTTGGTGACCTTATTGGTTATTCCTCCCACTTTACCATTTATGATACCGATGACCAAAAGCGCGTTATTAAGGATGTTTTAAAAAGACTTGGCATATCCGAAAAAGAACTTCCGCCACGCTATGTTATGAACGAAATAAGTCGCGCAAAGGATAGTTTAATATCCCCCGATGATTATATTGCTTCCTGTGGCAATTATCCGCTTAAAAAGGCAGCGGGTGAGGTTTATAAAGTATATCAAACAGAGTTAAAAAAGGCAGATGCTATGGACTTTGATGATATGATAGCCAACACAGTTAAGCTTTTCAAAGAACACAGTGATGTATTAGACTATTATTCAAACAAATTTAAGTATATTATGGTAGACGAATATCAAGATACCAACCACGCTCAATACATATTGGTAAGTATGCTCGCAAAAAAGCATAAAAACATTTGTGTTGTGGGCGATGATGACCAGAGCATCTACTCATTTAGAGGTGCTACCATTGAAAATATTTTAAGTTTTGAGGATAATTTTTCAAACGCCAAAGTAATAAGATTAGAGCAGAATTATCGTTCTACTTCAACTATTCTTGATGCGGCAAACGCAGTTATAGCAAACAACAAGGGTCGCAAAGGCAAAAACCTTTGGACAGCCCTTACCGAAAACAGCAAAATCAAGGTTAACACCCTTGCAACCGAGCAGGAGGAAGCAAGGTATATAGCCGACACCATTTTAAGCCGCGTGCAAAACGGTGAAAAATTTAATCAATCTGCCGTACTCTACCGTATGAACGCACTTTCTAGCACTATTGAAAATGTTTTTGTACGCGCGGGTGTTCCCTACCGCGTTATCGGTGGACACCGCTTTTTTGACCGCAAGGAGATTAAAGACGTTATTGCATATTTGAATGTTATTAACAACCCCAATGATGCAGTAAGACTTAAAAGAATTATCAATGAGCCAAAACGCGGCATTGGTGAAACAACCATAAAAAATGCCGAACTTATTGCCGAGCAACTAGGTTTACCGCTTTTTGAGGTTTTAGAAAATGCCGCCAATTACCCATCTATTTCAAGGGCGGCAACCAAGCTTGATGCCTTTATAAAAATGATTAAAGAGCTTATCTCTTTAGCTGATGAGCTTCCATTAGATGAGCTTTTTGATGCCGTACTTGATAAAACGGGATATATTGCCGCATTAAAAGCAGAGGGTGCAGAATCTGCAGACAGGGTAGAAAACGTTAAGGAACTTCGGTCGGGTATTAAAAACTACCAAAACGAAGCTGAAACCCCATTGCTCTCTGAATATCTTGAAGATGTTGCCCTTATAAGTGATATTGACGGGTATGACCCTGATGACGATTATGTTGTTTTAATGACACTTCACTCTGCAAAGGGACTAGAGTTTGACAATGTGTTTTTAGTAGGTATGGAGGAAAACATTTTTCCGGGAAGTCAGTCTATATATGCGGGAGAAAAAGAAATTGAGGAAGAACGCCGCCTTGCCTATGTTGGAATAACCAGAGCAAAGAGACAGCTTTATATAACCAATGCATATACACGTATGCTTTTTGGTATGACAGGCCGCAATATGCCATCAAGATTTTTAAAAGAAATACCCGAAGAGCTTTGCGAAATTACAGGTAGCTCTCGTGGTTTTGGCGGTGGCTATGGCTTTGAAATAAGTCGAAACGGCTATTCTGCATCGCCCACCAATGTAGCAACCTACCAAAAGCCAAAATCCTCATATGTTGCTAACGCCTCCACCACCAGCACTCCTAAAAACGAGTATAAAAAAGGTATGCGTGTTAAACACAAGGCATTTGGCGAGGGTCTTATTTTAAACTGTACGCCGATGGGTAACGATAGCCTTTTAGAGATTGCCTTTGATGAAAAAGGCACCAAAAAACTTATGGCTAACTTTGTTAAAATGGAAATATTATAAATAAAAATCAGCAGTTTTCAAACTAAAGAAAACAGCTGATTTTTTATCTACTGATTGATATATGTAACCATATCCTGTAACGCGGCAAAACCATCACACCCATATAAAAGACCTGTGATATCTGTCTCAATAACCTTTGCATTTTTTATTGCGTTAACCTCTTTAAAGGCTTCGGTTTTTAAAATGGCATCAGCACTACCCTTTGCGCAAAAAATAACATCAGGATTTGCAATGGCAATATCTTGCTTTGGCATTTTGTAATCTATACTTTGTTTTGCTATATTATTAACGCCGATTTTACTGAGCAAACTTCCCGCCAAGGTATCCCCCGTTATTACATAATCTTCTTCTACAAAAACAACTACCTT
This sequence comes from Acutalibacteraceae bacterium, assembly GCA_045577495.1. GTDB lineage: Bacteria > Bacillota > Clostridia > Oscillospirales > Acutalibacteraceae > UMGS1279. The sequence continues at coordinate 11,401 of JAZNIK010000064.1, read as the reverse complement.
TTTATCTGTGCTTTTGTTAGCAGATTTTATACTTTCAAGTTTTGTATCTATTTTTGCAAAGAAGGAAGTTTTAACATTTTCATACTCCTTTTCACCAACAAAAAGTTTTATAAGTTCGGAGTAATAACTTTTAATTTCGTCATAGCTTTTTGGTGTTTCGAGTTTTATAATCTTAATGTTTTTTGAGTTAAGTTTACTAGTAAGTTCTGCGCTTAAATCGGTTGCTACTATAAGCGCATCGGGAGAAAGTGTAAGTAAATCCTTTTCGTTTATTATTAGCGGACTACCTAAATCAACAAGGGCGGTATTGCTCTTATTCTTTTTAACAAACGAAGCAGGCGCACCAAACAGATAACTGCCATATCCCAATGTGGTTATATATGATGCGGCAGCATCGCTAAGCACAGCAACCTTTTGAGGTGCTTTATCAACCTCAACACCTGCAACAGTGGTTGGATATGCTTTTTTAAAGCTCTCGCAACCGGAAAAAATGCATAAACAGGTTACAAATATTAAAAAAATACTTATAATTTTTAAAAATTTCAAAAAAATTGCCCCTTTTTTCTCATTTGTTTAATTTTACTTCATAAATTAAGTAATTTCAAGTGTTATAATAAATAAAAACAAATTATTAAAAAGGTGATGTTAATGCCCCCTATAAAAGTTATTAAATCAAACGCTAAGGTCTCTCTTTTAAATAAGTGGTCTTCTGCAATAGGTATAGGCGCCATTGTTTTATCGGTATTTTGCGTTCACATTATCATTTTAAATGTTTTTTCAACCCTTTTTAATGGCATTTTAAATGTCTTTTTTGCAACCCTTTTAGGTGTTGCTTTGACTGTAGTAACATTACCGTTTTTTGCAATGCCGCTTTTGTATGGCGCTTTACGATGGTTTTGGTTTACCGCTAATGATGCCGATGTTCCCGTTAGTGAGATTTTTTGCTTTTTTGGGAGTTCGAGCGAATATTTAAGAGCTTTATCCTTAAGTTACAGGGTGTTTTTTAGAATTACCAGTATACTTATTTTATGTTTTATACCTTCCGTTTTAATTTGGGTGGTTAGAAATCCCGAGACCTACAATATTTTAAACTTTCCTATGCCTTATTGGACATCTTCAATGTGGGTGCTTAGTAACATTTTTAACTTTTTCGGCTGGGCGTTTTCTATAATCCTTTTGCTTAGATATTTTATTGCTCCAATCTTAATGATAAATGACCGAAATCTATCTCCTCAAGAGGCACTTGACCTTTCGGTAATTATTTCAAAATCCACTAACGGAAGAACCTTTAGTTTGCTTTTAAGCTTTTTTGGATGGGTTTTGTTATCACTTTTAATCATTCCTATGATTTATACTATCCCCTACTTTTTAGCATCATATGCCGTATATTGCAGATTTTTAATAAACCACTATAATAATAAAATTGCACAACACCATATGCCGATATTTTAATTAACCTATTATATATTTGACCGCCCCAATTTGTGTCAACAACACAAATTGGGGCGGTTTGACTTAAATGTTTATAATTCGGGATTAAGTTTAATTGCGGCTTGGGATATTTTTAAAACATCCTCCATACTGTTTATTTCACTGCACATTCTTCTAAGTGTTGCCGCGCCTTTAAGACCGTACATATACCACGCAGTATGCTTTCTTGATTCTAAAATTGCATTATGCGGGTCTTTATACTGCATCATAAGTTCGATTTGTTTTATCATAGTTAACATTCTTTGAGATAGCGGTGGGTCGGGTAAACGTCTCTCCTCAGAAAGCCAGGCGTTAATTTGGCTAAACAACCAAGGTCTACCCATAGCGCCTCTGCCAACCATAACCAAATCGCAACCCGTATGCTCATACATTTTTGCGGCGTCCTCAGCCGTTACAATATCTCCATTACCAATAACCGAAATTTTAACCGCCTGTTTAACCTGTTTTATAATATCCAGGTCGGCATATGGGGCATACATCTGTTCTCTTGTTCTGCCGTGAACGGTTATTGCCGATGCACCTGCAGCTTCAACGATTTTTGCCACCTCAACCGCATTGATGCTATTTTTATCCCAACCTGAACGAATTTTTACAGTTACAGGAAGTGAAACTGCATTAACTACCGCATTTACGATTTCGCCTGCTAAGATTGGGTTTTTAAGTATCGATGAGCCACCGCCCGAGCTTATAACCTTAGGGGCGGGGCAACCCATATTTATATCTATAAAATCAGGGCCGAACTGTTCTGCCGTTTTTGCCGCCTCAGCCATTGTTTTTGGGTCGCCACCAAAAAGCTGAGATGCCATAGGTCGCTCCCCCGAGTTACAAGCAAGTAGGGTTTTTGACTTTCTATCACCCATACTTACACCCTTTGAGCTTGTAAGTTCACCTACCGAAAAGGCGGCGCCATGTGCAATACAGGTCTCTCGCATTGCGCGGTCGGCTACCCCCGCCATTGGCGCAAGAGCGGCATAACCATTAAATTGTATGTTACCTATCTTAAGCATAAAATCTACCTTCAAAAAAAGTAGGTTGCTTTGCCACAACCTACTTTATTACTAATTTTCTTCTGTTTCTTCGGGGAGTTTTTCAATTCTAACGCGGTCAATTCTGCGTTCGTCAAGCTCCTCAACAATAAACTTATAGCCCTCGCAGATGATTTCATCCTTTTCCTCAGGCATTCTGCCAAGCTCGGACATTATAAGTCCGCCTAGAGTATCATACTCGCCCTCGGGAACACTTATATCCAAGGTTTCTTCAACCTCTTCAATGTCTGTTGTGCCATCAAAATTAAAGGTTTTATCATCGAGCTGAACGATATCCTCTTCCTCGTTATCATACTCATCTTGAATGTTACCAACAATAGATTCAAGCAAATCCTCTATAGTAACAAGTCCTGAAACGGCGCCATATTCATCCGAAACAAACATCATTTGAACACGCTTTTCGGTCATTTCTGTAAAGAGGTCACCACAGCGTTTTGACTCGGGAACAAACTCTGCCTCACGCATTATTTTTGAAAGCTTTTTACCGTTCGGAACTGCCTTGCCCACATACGGCAAAAGGTCCTTAACATAAATAATACCGCGAATATTATCAAGTTCATCCTCATAAACAGGGATACGCGAATATCCCATTTCACAGCTAAGCTTTACAACATCCTCAATTTTATCGGTTATTTCAACTGCTTCAATCTCGGTGCGGTGGGTCATAACATCCGATACAGGAACATCATCAAAATCAAAAATATTGTTAATCATTTCTTTTTGACTTTCCTCAATAACGCCCTTTTCCTCACCTGCGTCAACAAGCATTCTGATTTCTTCCTCGGTTACAACCTCCTCATTTGCATTTGGGTCTAACCCAAGCATACGAACAACAAGGTTTGTAGAAACCGAAAGAATTTTTATAAACGGGCGCGTAGCTGCCTTGATAAAAAGCAAAAAGCCAACAACCTTAAAGGATATACTTTCACTTTTTTGCATTGCTATGCGTTTGGGAACAAGCTCACCCAAAACCAACGAAAAATATGAAATAACAACCGTTACAACAACCATTGCAACGCCGCCTATAACCGAATACATTGCATTACCGCTGTGGATACCTAGCCATCCTGCGATAATTTTGGCTAGTGGGTCTGCAAAGCTTTCTGCCGCAGATGCAGAGGTTAAAAAGCCTGCAAGAGTTACGCCAAGCTGAATAGTAGAAAGGAAATTTGAAGGATTTTCGGTAAGCTTTAATACCTTGATTGCCCTTTTATTACCTTCATCAGCCATTTTTTTGATTTTTGTGTCATTAAGTGAAATTATTGCAATTTCGCTCATAGCAAAAAACGCATTCACTAAAATAAGTGCCAACAAAAGCAAAAGCTTTAAAAACACGTTGGCAGGGTCGGGGTCGTCCATCTTAAACAATACTCCTTACTATATATTTATGGCACATACTACCACAAATAATATAATAATGGTTTTTCAGCCTTTTGTCAACTATATTTTGAACTTATTACCTACATATCGGTTAAAAATCTGTCAACAACAAGTTGACGGAAATCAGGCGAAAGACTTGCAAAATACGCAGTAAATCCTGTAACCCTAACAACTAAATCAGGATACAATTCAGGGTTTTCGTGAGCTTTTAGTAACTTTTCTTTATCTAAAACGTTTATATTTATAAGTGTTCCACCCTCGTTAAAATGGGTTTGTATGAAGTTAGAGATTATCTCTATTCCCTCATCATCCGCTTTTAATTTTGGGTCGAATTCTATTTGCAAAGGGGCAGTATTTCCATATCCGCATTGGACAGCTGCAATACCACTTGCCTGTGCGGTTATTGCGCCATCTGTTCTAAAATGCGGATTCGGATTTGCGCCGTGAGAAATGGGCTGTCCTTTTTTTCTACCGTTAGGAGTTGCATCTACTGCGCTACCATATTCAATGGTACGCGCCCAAGAAAACCAACCCGGTATAAGCTGTCTGCCCTTTGGCATCTTTTGTTCTTTAACCGTTTTAACCCAAATATCTGTAATTCGTCTTGCCCATTTATCAGACACCGTGTTTCCGCCGCAGTATTTAGGGGAGGAGTTTAACATTAAACGAATGCGCTCACCGGATGAACCCTCAAAATTGTTTTCAATATGGATTAAAACATCCTCAAAGGATACTAGCTTTTCATTTTCTACCCTTGTTTCTAACGCACCAAAAGAGTCAGCCACAACCGCAAGCCCCGCTCCATCAACGCCTATGGTGTAAATCTCTGCACACTGTGATATATCAAGACCTTTTTCAATAGAATTTTTCATCATCAAATTCATTATAAGCTCAGGGGTTACCTGCCACTGATTATCCAAGTGCAGATTTATTCCCTCTGCAGTTATTTCAACCGCTTTTTTAAGATGCTTTGTAAACAGTTCAAACAGCAGCCCAGTTGATTTGTTATCTTTGGTTTTTATTTCTTTTAAGGCATGTTCTAAAACCTTTGCAATATTAACCTTTATGGTATCGTTCATTGGAAATTCGATTCCGGGAACACACATCCAGTTGCATCCAACTGCAATACGCTTTCGAGCAATTTCTTTTGATATACCGTTTTTCATATAACCTTCTGCAAGGGTTTTATCACAACAAAATCTTGGCCAACCATTTTTATTTTTCAAAAGGTAGTATACGGATTTTTTAAAAAATTCTTTATCGCAGTTTTGGTGCACACGAACTGTAAGATTGGCTGAAATATTTATAAGGTCTGCCGCTTCTAAAACAAGGTAGGAGAGATGGTTAGTAAGGTCGTTATCGTTTTCGTCTACGCCCGAAAGCTGATAATAATGCGGGTCGATAAGCAAAAGGTTAGCAATTAAAAATTTTGCATCCTCATCGGTTAAAATGCCTGCTTTTATGTCATTTTCATAGTATGGCAAAAGAATTGTATCAAGTTGAAAGCCAGCACCATCACGTGTGTATATCCTAGAAGCACAATTAAAATACGCAACCCATTGGCATGCTTGCCTAAATGTTTTAGGGGCATCCAAGCGAATGGCAAGATTTGTTTTAAGCATTTCTTCAAGGTTTTGCTTTATCTCGGGGCGAGTTTCAGCTTTAAGTTGCTTTTCGATTTCGACGGTGTGTCGGTCAACAAATCTGATAATTGCTTCTACACATTTTTGTTCGGCATCATAAAAGGCTTTTTTATCGGGATTGATTTTACGGTATTTTTCTATTTTTTGTAAAAAACCACCAAAGCCTAGAGATAAACCAATTGTGTAATCACAAGCAAAATGAGCATCTGAATCAATTCCTGTTTGAATATTATACATTTTTTGCAAAGGCTTTAATTCATCGTAGGGAAAGTGTTTTTCATCCCAACGCTTGCTCCATTGCGCAGTAATGCCCGACATATCTTCATCTTTAAGTTGTTCCTTGCGCCATTTAGGCATATAATGCAAATCGCCACGATAGTTTACTAGCATATCACGCCATCTTCCGCAAAGCATCTCTAATGGGTCAACATATACGGGGTGCGCGTCCATAACTCTGCAAAAATTTTCGCTCATACCGTCATATCCGTAAAAACTACCGTTTTCGCTGTTAAACCAAGGCTCAACCTTATAGTTTTCGGGCAAAGGAACGGTACCAAAATCGTCAAGGTCGGTGTATCCGTTTTGTTCCTTTTTTTGTAGAGTATGCTTGATTTTTGTTTCTCTTAATATTTTTATTCTATCATCATAGCTCAGCATAGTGTTTTAAGTCCTCCATAAGCTGTTTTGTAGGTGTTTCAAAGCTTTGTGTTTCTATTCCTAAAGCAGTTTGCTTAGAAACCCCTAGTGGATGATATGGCAAAAGCTCATATGCCGTGAGATTTTTAAGTGGTTTAATAAAACCTTTTATATTGAGAATTTCATCAGAAGTATCATTAATCCCGGCTATGATAGGAGTTCTTACAATAAAAGGTTTATTTAACTTGTCTAAGAGTAGAAAATGTTTTTTTATAATATCATTTGATACCCCGGTATATTCTTTATGCTTAACATCGTCAAAAATTTTAAAATCTGCCATAATGCAGTCAACAGATTTTAAAATTTCTTCATCATAAAGATATAGCGAGGTTTCAATCGCAGTTTTAATATTATGCTTTTTGCAAAGATGAATAACCTCTTTAATTACATCAGGATATAAAAGAGGTTCGCCACCCGAAAAGGTTACGCCACCATTATCTTGATAGTAATTAACATCAAGCATAATCTCATCAAAAATCTGTTCTGCCGACATTTCTTTTCCGCAAACAACTTTAGCACCCGCAAAGCAACCTTTTTCACATTCCCTACAACCAATACACTTTTCAGGATAATTTAATATCTGAGGCTTTTTTTCGATACATTCGGGATTATGACACCAAAGGCAATTTAAAGGGCATCCTTTAAAAAATACAGTAGTGCGAATACCCGGCCCATCGTGTAGGCTTGCATGCTGAATATCAGCAACTATAGCTGTCATCATTTTTGCACCTTTTCTCTTTTCCCTGATTTTGCTGATTTCATTGCGGCATCAATAAGCGCCATAAGATTAAGGTTAAAATCCAGCGTTACGGTTTTTATAAGAGGTGTACCCGTTTTTTGCAATAGGCATAGTGGTCTGCTATATTTCTAATGTGTGGTATAAGTTCATAATCAGGCACCTCAATTTTTTCGCCATATATATTCATAATTTCAATATCTTTTTCGGGTGTACAATAGATTACGCCCTCAGTTCCCACATACACAGGACCCGTAGGCAGTGATGCCTGCGGCACTGTCCAACTGCCTTCAACCACACCAAAAGAATCTTTGTATTCAATTATTCCTGCCATATTGTCAGATGCATTCATATAAGGGGTGTTATAGTTATTTGCAAATGCAATAACAGATAAAGGTTTGTCGTTATCAGATCGTACCCACTGATTAAAAAAGCACCCATAACAGCCAATATCCAAAAAAGCACCGCCGCCTGTTTCGGCTTTATACCACCAGGTAGAAGCGCGCTCTTCATCGGTCATCTCCTGCGCTTTTTCTGAAACGCCACGATGCTTTGCGCCTTTTCCCAATGGTCCTGTGTGACCATTTATATAAAAGGCTTTTACAAGTTTTCCAACAACTCCACTTTCAAGGGCAACTATACCTTTATGTATGTATGGGCGCCAAATAACAGGCCAATTTACAATAGCCTCAATACCATATTTTGAAACAATTTTTTTAATCTTTTTGGCTGCCTTTAAGCTTACTGCCATCGGCTTTTCAATGCTTACATCAACACCACGTTTTGCGCACTCTAAAACTATTTCGGGTTTTTTAGCATTCTCACAGAGAATAAAAGCAAAATCAGGCTTTAAATCGTCTAGCATTTTACGGTAATCATCATATGGAGTTATGCCGTATTTTTCGCTGTTGTTTTTGATATTCCAAGCGCGAGTATATCTTGCTTCGGTCTTTTCAGGACAGTCAGGGGGTACATCGGCAAAACCAACAAGTTCAAAATCCTCCTGCTCATCAATGTACTGTGCAATTTCATTAACGTGCATATGTGCAAACCCAATAATGACGGCTTTGATTTTTTTCATAAAAAAGCTCCTTTGTTATAACTCGCAAATATTTATCGTTCTGCCCTTTTCAGCAGAAAGATATGCGGCTTCAATGATTGAAGTAACATTAAGTGTTTCACTGGGTTGTATACAAGGTTTAGCGCCGCGCAATAAAACATCTGCCATATTTTTTATAATGCAGAAATGACCATAAAACGCTTCGGTTGAAAAACCGTTCGGGGTAACAACTAAATCATTATGGAGATTTTCAGAAATAATCTTTTTGTTTTCAATATCAATTCCGCATTTTTCACCCGAAAGGATAATGTTGTTTTCCTCTTTTAAGTTGGCTGCCCAAGAAACCTTAAAATTAAGCGATGCACCGTTTTCAAAGGTGACATAACCACTCGCAAACGATTCAACATCCATTTCATCAGGATTGAATTTGCTTATATCAACACCGCCTTTTAAAGCGCCCGAATTTTTATCCGTTCCAACCTCATCTGCATGTACTTTTTTCATAACCGCTGTTACAGTTTTTGGTGCAGGATTGCCCATAAGCCAAATTACGCTATCAATAGCATGCACGCCTATATCCAAAAACGCACCGCCTCCGCTTTCGCTTTTTATATGGAACTTACCCCACATTGGAATACCTCTTTGACGGATTCGTGAAAGCTCGGCATAATATATATCACCAACACTTCCATTATCCACAAGGCTTTTTGCAGCTAAACGCTCAGGCAAAAATCTAAGTGATTGGCAGGTCATTAAAACCTTGCCTTTTTGTGACGCAAGGTTAAAAAGTTCTTTAACATCTGCATATGTTGTGGCTAACGGTTTTTCACAAAGCACATTAGCGCCCGACAAAAGCGCTTTTTCAACAAAATCTTTATGAGATAAATTTGGTGTGCAAACAGAAACAAGGTCAGGCTTGTGTTTTTCCAGCATTTCTTCGGCAGAGCTATAATAGGCAGGTATTTTGAACTTTTCTGCCGTTTGCTTTGCGGCATCAATATTAAAATCGCAAACCGCCACCAAGGAATAGTCGTTCTTATTTTCTAAATATGCGGGAATATGAGCGCTGTTAGCAATCATTCCGCATCCAACGATACATACCTTAATCATTTTCGTAATAATCCTTTTTAACATATGTTAGTCTTTCAAATTCCGCAGGGGCATCACCCAAATCCGGAATATCCAAAAGCTCACCACCGCGAAGTGCAGATTCGTGCGCCACAAGACCGGGAATCATATAACGCGCTGCATCCCAAGCATTGTTTGGAGGAAGTTTATTTTCAACAACAGCACGCACAAAATCGTCTACCAAAAAGGGATGAGAGCCTAAATGATGCATATTTTTATGTTTTCTTAAAGCTTTGGGGATTCGGTTAATGTCTAATATGTCGGGAACACCAACAATAGCATCGCCGCTGATTTCGGATTTTCCATCCTCCCAGACATCACCCCAAAAGCCTTTTTCGATTTTTCCATCGCGAAAATCTTTATAGTGCTGTGGCAAAAGCAATTCCGAAACATCTTCTAAACGGCGCTCTTTCTTTTCATTATTACGGTCGATATACGGTGCGGTTTGAAAATAATGCTTATCGGCTATTCGGTCATAAGCACCTTGCTCACCGTAAAAACAGGTTATGTAAGTAGATGGTTTGTTAATACCAACTCGGCGAAATTCATTTATTCTTACAACGCCACCGCCCGACATTCTGAATATAGCGGTTTCGTTGCTGAATGGGTTTTCAAAATCGTTTTTTTCTTCGCCGAAAATCTCATCAGGAAAATCGTCACGCATACCCATACATGAAACTTTTGTAGCGTACTGATTTATGGCAGAAAAAACAGTACTGATTGAGTGTGTAGGATAAAACATAGGAGGAATACCTGCAACCCTACGCCAAGACTCTCCACCGCTTCGCTTAAAGTCGTTATACATTTCTCTAATATCATGGTAGTACTGCGCTTCAGCATATACAAATTTTCCAAACGCGCCTTCTTGGTATTTCTGTCGACAAAAAATAGCCTCAGGATAATAATAACAAGTTTCAGCCATCATATATACAAGTTTTGTTTTTTTAACAAGTTCTACAATTTTCTTTACATCTTCTATTGTGCATGCAATGGGAACTGCACTATAAACATTTTTGCCGGCTTCAAGGGCCTTGATAACCATATCAGCATGTAAATGTCGTTGTGTGAAAATACCTACGCTATTCATATCTTCTGCTTTTTCCAGCATTTCCTCATAGGAAGAATACACTTCAACATCGGGCAGATGCTCTTTGATTTCTTTTCTTCTTTCAGGATACAACTCTGCTACATACATTTTTTCTATATCTGGGTGTAGGTGAAAAAGGTCAACAAAGTCTTTTGAAAATGCACCATACCCAACAATACCTAAATTTAATTTCATAACAACCACTCCTTAATTGTTTTTACGGTTTCTTCTGCATCTTTAGTAGAGCGAAATTCAAAACCTACATAATTTTTATAATTACACTCAGCAAGTGTTTTTAGAATATTTTTATAATTGATTTCACCTGTGCCCATTTCGTGCCTACCAGGTGCATCAGCTACGTGTATATGACCTATTAAATCAATATTATCATTTATTGTGTTAATTAGGTTACCAGCCATAAGTTGCTCGTGATATAAATCAAGCAAAATTTTTATATTTTTGCAGTTGACTCTCTGCAAAATTTCAAGCACTTCTTTTGCTCGGGGTAAAAAATAATTTTTTCTGTCAATATCATTAAGCGGTTCAACCACGAGATTAACATTTTCTTTTTCAAGTAGCGGAACGGCCGCCTCTAAACATCGTATGATATTACTTATTTGCTCATCATAGGGGATATCAAGTGTTTCACCTATCAGTACAATTAAGGCCTTGGCGTTTAGCGATTTGTAAACTGGTATTGTTTCTTTTAACGCACTGATGAATTCATCTACACGACCTGCATTTAAAATACCTCGCGAAAGGTCGCGTGAAAGTTTTTCATCTTGGCTATCCAAATTAAATACCGATACAGATAAATTATTTGTTTTTAATTCGGATTTAATTTTACTTAAATCTTTGTTACTCCATTTCCAAAACTCTATGGCATCTACCCCCGCAGACTTAGCGAGAGCAAAACGATTATAAAAATCAGTTTCGGGAAACAACATATCAATACAGGCACTATACTTCAAAATAAAAAGCACTCCCTTTGATTTTTGCTTATCATATCACAAAGGGAGCGTTTTTACTATGTATATTATAATAAAAAATTTGTATATTTCAGTCAAAATGTTTTTTGCTTTGAGAGGGATTTATACCAAACACACTAGAATAAAGTCTATTAAAATGAGAAAG